>CANFLL010000001.1 GCA_947447825.1 Chitinophagaceae bacterium
AGTTCTTGCAAACAGTGGATAATATCCTCAAAAAAACAACTGAGGCAATCAGACCTAACAGAACCTTTCCCAGAAAACATAAACAGAAAAAACCTAAATCAATGAACTATAAAATAATGTGATGAAATCTCTTAACTTAACGACATTGATTCTAACTCCAATTTCATCTTTTAAATTTATTTTGTTCAGATCTACACAGAAACCTACAAATAGAACTCCAAAACTTAGTAGCCAGCACCTAGAGTGTCTGTACCTGTTGCTGCAATAAGTGCAGCCCCACGTTATTCAGAACTCTATTTTAACAAGTAAGGCTTCGCTACAAGCGAAGCCTTACTTGTTAAAATAGAGAAATAATACTTTACAATATCGGCAAGTTATCTAATCGAATGCACACGCCACAGGGGATGCGCTAGCCCTTGTAGATTGAAGTGAGTAACCCGGACTAGTTGGGGTGGTTTGCAACCTTCGCTTGCACAACGATTGCGGAAGACCTGCTTCCATCTTCTATACAACATTCAAGTATCCTCTTTGATAAGAGTAACTGATTCACGACACACCTCGCGCCAGAGGGAAACTTTGACCTTAGTTTATTCCAGTTACAAACTGGTTCGACTAGAAGGCACAAGTGATGCTTCGCAACACTTGCGCTAGTGGGTCACAAGTCATCCTGCGGAAGACTTGCGCGAGAGGTGAGACTTACTTCTTACTTTTTGACTGATACTTTGCTATAAAATTAGTACTCCCTTCTTCTGCAATTTTAAAATCACCACCAACATATATATTTCCAAAACTATCTGCACAAAGAGTATGAATTAATTCACCATCAATTTTTTCAATTATTTTATTTGTTCCCCATAGATTTCCTTCCCATATCCCGTGAATAGAGTAAAGACCAACATTTTCCCAGAAATATGAATCTTGACCATAGGCAGTATTATGAATTAGTTTTTCTATACCTTTTCCATTACTGGGTGGTACTCCAGAAACTACTCCATATACATTATCTTTATTATCACAAACTATAAGATTAGCAGTTTGTGAACCAGTCCCAAGCATTGTCCATCTTTTATTATCCCATTTTCTGGGTGAATTTTCTCCATTCTCATTAACAAAAGCACCCCCTATGTAAACATTGTTTTTTGAGTCTACAGCTATACTACTGATGTTGTCAATATTAAATTCAAGCGGTTCGCCAATGGTAACCCAGTTAGTACCATCGTATTTTAATATATGGTTTTTACTTTTACTAGTTGCTTCATCATTATTTTCAGCAGAAATAAAAATATTACCTAACCCATCTGTGGTTATACAATAGTCCTGAGTAATTTTGTATTTTTCAATGACTACTTCACTCCATTCTTTTCCATCCCATTTAGCAAATGCTTGATGTTGACGACTGTTATTTATACTCTTTTTAAAGATACCATAAGCGTATATGTTTCCTTTTGAATCAATAGCTAACGGCTTTTCATTTACCCGGAAGTTTTCTACATTTCCAATTTTAGACCAAGTATTTCCATCAAATTGTATCACGTATGGTGTTGATAAAGTTTTCTTAGGATTATAAGGGTTAGGTTTTATGAAAGTAGCAATTGCATATAAGTAACCAATGTTACTAAATAGTAAGGAGCTTATTGTTGAATTACTCGCTAAGCTATCTATCTTACCAACCTCAGCCCAACTTTTACCATCATATTTAGCAACATATAAATTGCCTTCTGCATTGGTAAAAGCACCTGCCGCATAAATATTACCTTTTTTATCGGCAATGATACTTGTTACTGAACCATTGAATGATCCCCCAAGTTGACTCACTTTAACATCTTGTGCAATAGCTCCAAAGAATAATGAAGCAAATAAAAAAATTAAAATAAAAAACTTTTTCATATACAAATTTTAAAAAAAAGGGGCAGTACAAAGCTGCCCCTAAAATCAATCTTATTTGTTAACCACCAATTTTTCCTCATAACTGCCAGTTTCTGTTCTTACCTCAATAACATAAATGCCGTTTACCAAATTCCCTGTATTTAGCTTTAGGGAGTTGGTGTTTGCCTTTATATTTTGGGTGATGACAGCCTTGCCAGCAATGTCATAGACTAAAATGGATGCCTTATTACTAGCACTACCAAAACCAATAGTTGTATAGTCTTTTGCAGGGTTAGGATAGACGGAGATTTCTTTCTTACCTCCATAATTTATTACACTAACTACTTTACTGTAAGTAAAACTACCATCCTTATCTACATTTTTTAATCTGTAGTAGTTAATGCCATTAGCTGGGTTATTATCTGTAAAACTATACCCATTTGCCCTACTGCCTATTGCTTTTACGGTGCCTATATCTGTAAAGGAGCTGCCATCTGAACTGTGTTGGACAATGAAGCGGGAAGTGTTTAGTTCTGTTGATGTTTTCCAGCTTACTTCATTAACGCCATTTTTATTTGTAGCAACAATGTTAAGTAAAGTAACTGGTGTAGGAATACCACAATCTGTAGGTATGTTTCCTATAAAATTACCCAATGATACAGGCGAATTTCCAACGGTCAGATTACTGGTAACCTTATTGGTACTTGTGTTGATTACAGAAAGAGTACCACTTGTATAATTGCTAACAAATACTTTTGTACCATCAGGGCTAACGGATATGCCAGCTGGGTTGGTACCCACTTTTATGGTTGCAGTAACTTTATTAGTGGCGGTATTAATAACACTAACTGTATTACCTGTCCAATTACTTACATAAACATTTAGTCCATCTGGGCTTACTGTTATACCAAAAGGTGCTTTACCTACTGGTACAGTTGCATCAACGCCTTTGGTTGCTGTGTTTATTACACTTACCGTATTACTTGTATTGTTGGCAACATAAAGTTTTGATCCATCTTGGTTCACAGAAATTCCTTTGGGATTATTACCAACTGATATTGATGTAACTAGAGTGTCTGACAATGCATTTATTACACTTACTGTATTATCAGTATTATTTGTGATATAAACTCTATTTCCATCAGGCGATACACATACTCCCTCTGGGGCTTTACCTACTGGTATAGTTGCTATTACTTTATTGGTAGCGGTATTTATTACGCTTACTGTATTGTCTGTATTATTCGCTACATAAACTTTTGCTCCATCTGGTGTAATACTTATTCCTAGGGGCAATGTACCTACTGCTATTTTAGTAACGGTTGTGTTAGTAACCGTATTTATCACGCTAACAGTAGTATCAACCAAATTTGATATATAAACATTTTTTCCATCTGGGCTTATGCAAACTCCGTACGGATTACTCCCTACATCTATTGTAGAGGTTATTGAATTATTTACGGCATTGATTGCATAAACATTGAAATATCCTTTATTAGCTACATAAGCATAAGGAGTATATCCATTATTATTAGTGAATTTTCCTACACTGGTATCTGTACCTATTTGTGTTTCTACTGTTACTTGTCCAACACTGTTAGGGGCTACGACTGCCGAAATGCTTGTGGGGCTATTTACTTTATATGCCGTTACACTTTTCCCCCCCACGCTTACACTCAATGGTGTCTTGAAGTTAGTACCCGAAATAAAGATGGTAGCACTAGAATCAGGACAGGCTGCTTTTGGGGTAAAAGAGGCAATGGTTGGGTAAGCATCCGACCTTACAAATGAATCTACATTGGTAATACTCCAATTGCCATTATCGTCTAAGCTACGTGCAAATAAGTAGTGTTTTCCAAGAGAAAGTTTAGTAATGTCTAGAGTGGTACTAATTGAGTCATCATAAGGAGAGGAAACATTTAATTTGGTATTGTTTCCAAACCCAAGCGTATCCTTATCAATAAAGTATTCTACATGTTTTAAATGAGGACGATTTACTATGCCCACTTTGTAAAAGAGTGAATTGTTGGTAATACTCCAATTGCCTAAAGCATCAAGGCTACGAACAAACAAATGATGGATTCCTTCTGAAAGTGTGGAGATGTCATTAATGGTAAAACTTACATTGCTTATATCTGTGCTGGCAGTAAAGGGAATTTGAATTCCTTTGCCAAAATCGACTGTAGTGTCTATGAAATACTCGAGATAAGTAACATTTGGCGCAGTAATTTGCTTGGGTGAAACCTTATAAAACAAAGTGTTGTTGGTAATACTCCATCTACCACTATCATCTAAACTACGAACAAACAGGTGGTGAATTCCTTCAGAAAGATTGCGAAAAGTGGCACTAGTATCGTTTACTGAAACGGTTGTATCGTTTGTTGGGTTGAGTGGTATTGGCGTTCCATTGCCAAAATAAGGAGTAGCATTATCATAGAAATATTCTAAAGCTATTACCTTTTGGCTAAAACTACATATACTCACTATACACCCTAACAGAACAAGCAGTATTTGCTTTTTCATATTTAGTTAATTTTTAGGGTGATGATTAATTGTTGCTTTTGGTGCTAATGGTAAATTGCAATGAATTGCCTGCTTGTGATGGAACAGACAATTGATATATAGCAGGAACGGTTGACTGTAATGCTAAATGATATGGAAATTGACCTCCAAATGCTCCACAATCTGTACCATCAGATCCATGCCCAGATGCTGGTCCAGATATTACTTTGTATCCTGCATCATAATTAAATTTTGGATCAGTTGCATAAGAATTACCATTTACAAATCCACTACTTATATTAGATGATTGACTATACAAATTTGAAGTACCATAACTATTATTATTATTAACTGGTATTGCACCACTGAATACATTATAGTCTATGTTGGTACAATTGTAAAAGTTATAATAACCATTAGCATTAGGTCCAGCGATTATATTATTCTCAAATTCCGCATTATAGAACCGTAAATTTCCATATCCTGATATGTTTATTGTATTATTTGTTACTTTGGTTATGTCCGTATTGTTATCTGTCACATATATATCCCTCGTGATATTATTTGAAATCACAACACCGCTACAACCATTACTTGTTGTACCATCGCCTATTTGAATGTCTGTTCCGTCATTTGTAAGCAAACAACCATTTATTAGCAAATTAGTTGTTTGAGTGGCAGAAATTAACCCAGTTGAAAAACATCTTTTAATGACTAAATTTTTCACATTATTGATAGTAATAAAGATGGAACGGTAACAATTATAGAAATACCGATTTAGTGAAAAGTGAAAGTCGATAGTCAAACATTTCAACTCTACACTTTCTACTTTAAAGCCCATGAAAATGAAAGTAATAATAGCCGATGATCATAAGATGTTTGCAGATCTATTGAGAGACTTTGTAAACAATTTGCCATCATTTGAGGTAGTGGGAATTGTAACGAATGGAAAGGAACTTTTGCAAACACTTAACCGATTACAGCCAGACATTATTTTACTAGACATAGATATGCCATTAATTGATGGAATAGAGGCTGCAAAGTGTATTAAGCAGAAATTCAAAAAGATAAAAATTATCTTTATCAGTATGCACTACAATGTAATTACTAAAAAATGTATTGATGAATTGAACATAGACGGCTTTATTGCAAAACACGCAAGTGCTTTACTATTGAAAGATGCGTTTAGCAAAATTGAAAAAGGGGAAAGGGTATTCCTTACTACCCCAACACAACAAATTTGTAATGAGCAAGAATCATTTGGAGAGGGAATAAAAAAATATAAACTAACAGAAAATGAAATAGATTTAATTAAACTCATTGCTGCTGGCAATAGCAGTAAAATGATTGCTGATAAAAGAAAGCGAGCTCTAGATACCATAGAAAAACAACGGAGCATTATTATGAAAAAGTTAAATGCCAAAAACATGAATGAGGTTGTCGCTTTTGCAGTAAGTAACAATTTGGTATAAAGGTTATATATTATATTAGCTCACGTGTTTAGTAAGGCTGGTCACTTGGTCTTATCAGTTAAACCAGTTTTAATTGTAATTCCGCTACAAACCCTACATAAAACGATTGTTCATTTTCAGTTATATTTCTATGAAATGACATTTCGGGCAGGCTACTGCTTTTTGTAGTGAGTATGAATCAGGATTAGATTTATTTTAGGAATTGCAAGATTGGGCGTATTAATCCTACCTATCCTTTAATCCTGAAAACCCTGATTCTGACAACAATTCATTTCCATCATTTAACCGTTATCTTCGAAGAAATTATTTAGTTATGCTAACAACTATCAGGGGATTATACGACAATGGGAAAATAATTCTGTACGAAAAGCCTCCTATCGACACCCCTACCGAGGTTTTGGTTACTTTCACAAAAGAAGTACCTTCAACCTCAGAAGCTACACTCCCACAAGGAAGGAGGGGAGGTTACGCTAAAGACTATATCCTTTATGTTGCCCCAGACTTTGACGACCCAATTGATGACCTTTTTGATGTATTTAAAGATTGAACCTACTTTTAGACACCCACGCGCTCATTTGGAATGCGAAAGAGGATCAACTTCTACCTGCCACTATTAAATCTATTATCGATAATCCCTCAAATAGAATTTATGTAAGTATGGTTTCATTTTATGAGCTTGCTATCAAAATGAACATTGGAAAATTAGGTATTGGGAAATCATTGTTACAATTTTATATGGATACTATGTCCGTTAAAATCGAGGTGTTGCCCATTGCGCCAAAATATCTCGAGGCTTTTGTCAGTCTTCCTTTATTCCCGAATCATAAAGACCCCTTTCGATAGACTTATCATTGCTACTGCACTTGCCGATAATTTAGCCATCATATCTGCCGATAATAAATTTTCACTCTATAAAGAATTTGTTACCATTATTTGGTAAAACGATTGTTCATTTTCAGTTATATTTCTATGAAATGACATTTCGGGCAGGCTACTTCTTTTTGTAGTGAGTATAAATCAGGATTAGATTTATTTTAGGATATTAAAGATTGGGCGTATTAATCCTATCTATCCTTTAATCCTGAAAATCCTGATTCTAACAGTTTATTCATCTGAATAAGAATTAAACTAATTCTAGGAAAAGCAAGTTTAATACGCTCATCAATCTTACCTGTTGTCTTTCTCCCTATTACCCCCTATGTGTTCAATCCCTTAACTTCTCCATAGAGTTGTTTAACTTATAAAAATTAGCCCCCTTATTTTAAACGCTGTGGCAAAGGTTCTTTCCATCTTAGTGCCTTATTAGCATCAACTCCCCTCAAATCCTCCCCCACAAAATATATTTTACGTCTGCAAACATTTATTTATTTCAGATAGTATTGTTTAATGAAAGCCTACTAGTAATTTGAGGGTCACTAAAAATAATTAACGATGTTTTCGCCGTCTATTTCTCCCATCAAATGTTACCGCGCCTTACTAATAGGCGGTATATGGGCAAGACTTCTAGCCGAAATCATTTCACACTTACTTTCATTGTTTACAGGAACTGTTTATCCTGCACAAGCTTCTCCACATCTTCCTGTCTAGCCAAAATAATTAACATTAAACCTCGCTGCCAGTCTTACCCCAAACGTGTTTTACAAAAAAACTGTTGAATAATACGTTACTAATCACGAATAAACATCAACAATGTGTCAATGTAGCATACACAAGGTCGAATAAACCTCAGGCGAGGTCGAATAAACTCCACCCATGTGTCAATGTAACATACATTTTGACGAATAAAATACTGCCAACATTAAAAATAACACGGGTAATCTGAAATAAACAGCACCTATTTCAAACATTTTTCAGCGGTATTTTTATAATTATCAATTAAAATCAAAAAAATGACAAAAACACAAACGTCAAAATTCTCCTCTTATAACAGGATTATCAACTTCCTCTCCGCTTACGCATCAACTTTCACAGGTTTAGTACGTTTGTTAAAATGTTTAGTAGGTTTTAAGGCGGCCCTCGTTGCCCTATAACTAATTCTCCCAACTACCTCATCCTAATAACTAAACCCTAATAACTATCGAATTTCGCCTCTTTTCAATTGACTTTTAACTATCGAATAATTTTTTTTGTCATTTTTAATATTGTAAATCAATTACTTATGAAGGGGTGACAAAAAATCTTTTTTGGAATGCACATTTATTCAAAACCATAACCCTACATTTGCAGCCCAATTAAAAAAAGTCTGGTGGGATAGCACCAGCAAATAAAAAATTTACAATGAGTCATTTACATTTCACAACAAAGCATGCCAACGCGGCTACCGTTACCCACAACTGGTGGATTGTTGACGGTACTAATCAAACCGTAGGACGTATTAGCGCAAGAATTGCGGCCGTCCTTCGAGGAAAAAATAAAACATATTTCAGCCCACACGTTGATTGTGGCGATTATGTTATCATCATTAATGCAGACAAGGTTGTTTTTACTGGCAACAAGTTAGAAGACAAAACCTACATTAACTTCTCTGGCTACCCAGGTGGTAAAAAAGAAGAAGCTGCTGGAGATTTGTTGAAGCGCAGACCAGAGGCTCTTTTAGAAAGAACCATTAAAGGCATGCTTCCTAAAAACAAATTAGGTAGAAAAATGATTGGTAAATTATTTGTGTATGCTGGTGACAAACATCCGCACACTGCACAACAACCAAAAGAGTTTAAATTCTAAATTACAAACAGCCGCCAATTTAAACTGGTAGCTAAAAGCAACAATAAATGGAAAAGCAAAAAAATGCACTTGGTCGTCGTAAGGAAGCCGTAACTCGTGTTTTCATTAGCAGGGGAGAAGGAAAGATTACCGTTAACGATAAGGATTATAAACATTATTTCCCGTTGGTTTATTTACAAAACCAAGTGGAAGCGCCTATCAAAACTGCTGATGTAGCAGGAAAATTTGATATTGTGATTAATGCACAAGGAGGTGGATTGAAAGGACAAGCAGAAGCAGCAAAATTGGGTATTGCCCGTGCGTTGCTAGAAGTGAATCCAGAATTCAGACCTGTACTTAAAGCTGCTGGTCAATTAACCC
Source organism: Chitinophagaceae bacterium (assembly GCA_947447825.1). Taxonomy (GTDB): domain Bacteria; phylum Bacteroidota; class Bacteroidia; order Chitinophagales; family Chitinophagaceae; genus Parasediminibacterium. The sequence goes on from CANFLL010000001.1 coordinate 8,922, forward strand.
GTGACCCACGTGGTGTAGAACGTAAGAAATTTGGTCATAAAAAAGCAAGAAGAAGCTACCAGTTCAGCAAACGTTAAACCCCCTACCCCCTCAAGGGGGATGGACGGTATGTTATTATATTTTTTCAAACAAATCTGCTTTTACTATCTTTTTAATACAAAGATTGAAAGCATTAAATCTCAAAAAAATGGAAGCAAACACTTCATTACAACAGCAACTACTTGAGGCCGGCGTACACTTTGGCCACTTGAAGAAGAAGTGGAACCCTAAGATGTTACCTTATATTTTCGCCGAAAAGAAAGGTATTCACATCATAGATCTAAATAAGACTGTAGACCATTTACAAGATGCTGCTGCCGCAATGAAACAAATTGCAAAAAGCGGTAAGAAAATAATGTTCGTGGCTACTAAAAAGCAAGCTAAAGAAATAGTTTCTGAATGTGCTAAGCGTGTAAACATGCCTTATGCTACCGAAAGGTGGTTGGGTGGTATGCTTACCAATTTCAATACAGTTCGTAAGAGCGTAAAGAAAATGCAAGGTATCGACAAATTATTGAACGATACTAGCGCTGAAAGCCTTACTAAGAAAGAAAAATTGACTTTATCTCGCGATAAAGAAAAAATGGAAAAAGTATTGGGTGGTATTGCTCAAATGAGCCGCTTGCCTCATGCTTTGTACTTAGTAGATATTAGCGTTGAACACATTGCATTAGCTGAAGCAAAACGTTTAGGAATCACTTTGTTTGGAATGGTTGATACAAACTCAGACCCTAATAAGGTAGATTTCCCTATCCCTGCAAATGATGATGCTACTAAATCTATTGCTATCATTACTAACTACATTACTGCTGCAATTGCAGAAGGTTTGGCTGAACGTCAGGCTAATAAAGATGAAGAAGATGTGGCTGATGATGCAGGAAATGATAACGAAGCACAAGCTCGCAGACTAGAACAAGAAGCACAAGCAGAAGGTGGTCGTGGTCGTAGAGGTGCTGGTCGCACTCCAGCAGATGCAAATGCACCTGCAGGTGGTGGTGTTAAGCGTCGTGCACCAATAAACACTAACAATCGTCGTCCTGGCGGTCCGGGTGGAAGATAATTTCGTATACTGGTTACAGGGTACAAGATGCAGGTTTTACCAGTAACTAGAAACCAGTAACTTGTAACAGATATTGGTAATATTAAAATAACATTGGATAAATGGCTGCATTGATAAACTTTGCAGCCATTTCTAAATTTAATAACAGCTTCATATAATGGTGAGGCAAAATTGAAATATTATGAGTACAGCAGTAGCAATAACAGCAGCAGACATCAATAAGTTACGTCAAGCAACTGGTGCTGGTATGATGGATTGTAGAAAAGCACTTACCGAAGCTGGTGGTGACTTTGAAGCAGCAATTGATTGGTTGCGTAAGCAAGGACAAAAAGTAGCTGCAAAACGTAGCGATCGTGAAGCAAAAGAAGGTGTAATCATTGCACAAACTTCTGCTGATAACAAAACTGGTTTTATTATTACTATAAGTTCTGAAACTGACTTCGTTTCTAAGAATGCTGATTTCATCGCTTTTGCTCAAAGCATTGCTGATGCAGCAGTTGCAAATGATGTTAAGAGTGCAGAAGAACTGAATGAAGTAACAGTGGGTGGTGCTAAAGTAGCTGATTTAATTAATGATAAACTTGCTGCTATCGGTGAAAAGATAGGTATCGCTCGTTTTGAAAGAGTTGAAGCTCCTTATGTGGCTTCTTACATTCACGGTGCTAACCGTATGGGTGTTTTGGTTGCTTTAAACAAAGAAGCTGTTGAAGCTGGTAAAGATGTAGCTATGCAAATTGCAGCTATGAATCCTTTGGCAGTTGATGCTGATAGCGTTCCAGCAGAAGTTGTGGATAGAGAAAGAGCAATTGTTATTGAAACAATGAAAGCTGATCCTAAAATGGCTGGTAAACCAGACGAAATGGTGTCTAAAATTGCAGAAGGTAAATTGAATGCTTTCTTTAAAGAACAAACATTGGCTGCACAAGCTTTTGTGAAAGATAATAGCAAATCAGTTGCTGAATACTTAAAGAGTGTTAGTGCAGACTTGAAAGTTATAGAATTTAAAAGGGTTGCCTTGGGTTAATCCTTTTAATAATACATAGCTAAAGGCGACTATCTTTTGAAGGTAGTCGCCTTTTTTATTTCATTACGCTCAAATCAAAATTTTACCGTTCGACTTTAAAGAAACGCTAATTTTCCAATTTTCTTTTGTAGGCATCGTTAACTATTGATTACTTTCGATTTTTATTTTTTTATATGAAACGTATAATTTTTCTTTTAAGTCTTTCCACATTTCTTTTCAGTTGTGGAAGTAACAATAACCAACAACCCAATCAGGGTAATAATGTAACGATACAGTCCACTGCACTTCCTGGTTTTAATGTAAACAACTTTGCCAATCTGGTTAAGAGAACAAACAACCCGTCTGCCATCGAATCGGCTATTAATGCTCCTGATAATGACATTAACAACCTTGATTTAGATAAGGATGGTAAGGTTGACTTTCTGAAAGTAGTAGAATCTCCTAATAGGTTGCAAGTGGTGGATGAAGTAAATAACAATGATTCTGTTACCGTTGCTACGTTGAACATTACACCAAATCAAACAAATGATGCTGCCGAAATGCACATACAGGGTAATCCTACTTATTGTGGTCCAGATTATAACTATCACTCTTCTTTTAGCATTGGGGAATTGTTGTTGCTATCTTATATGCTTAGGCCACACAGATATTATTACCCTGTATATCACTATGGTTATTATCCATCTTATTATCATGGGTATAGCACAACAACCTATCGCACCGTAACGCATACTTATAATTCTGCTCCTTCTGGAAGTGGTGTTGTTCGTTCTGCTGCAAGCACAAGGAGTAGTTTGAGTAATCCTGTTCGTTCGCAACGTTCTTTTACTGCAAGAGATGCTTCTACGCCAGTACGTTCAGGCGGTTTTGGTACTAGTAGCAGTTCTTCAGGCAGAAGTGGATTTGGGTCTGGTAGCAGTAGAAGCTCATTTGGTTCTGGTCGTTCCTCTTTTGGAGGAAGCAGGAGTGGATTTGGAAGAAGACGATAAGTTAGTTGTTAGTGTTTAGTTATTAGTTGTTAGAAATACAATTTGATCGCTAACCACTAATAACTAACCACTAACCACTAACAACTATTTTTTAATCATTAATAAAACATACAATCATGGGACTATTAGATAGACTATTCAGAATTAGTAAATCGGAAGTGAATTCCGTAGTTGACAAATTGGAAGATCCAATTAAAATGGCAGATCAAGTATTGCGCGAGCTGAAAGAAAATTATCAAACAGCTATTGCTGGGGAATCGGAAGTGAAAGCTGCTGCATTGCAACATCGTGCAGAAGAAGAAAAAGCTAGAACCAAAGCTGAAGAGTGGGAAAAGAAAGCTAATGACTTGCTCGACATGATTGAGGCTGGCAAACTTGAGGCTGAAAAAGGGAATACCTTAGCCAATACTGCTGCTGAAAGTGCTCAACAATCTTTATTGCATGCAAATGAATTTGCTGCAATGGCACAAAAAGAAGAAAAGGCTTTGGAAGTAATGGATGTTGCAGTTCAGCAATTGAAAGATAAAATAAGCGAAACTGAAAACAGAATCACCCTTTTGAAGTCTCGTGCTAAAACTGCTGATGTAAGTGAAAAAATAAACAAAACCCTTTCCTCTGTAGATACTGATGGATTAATGAGTACGCTTGATAGAATGGATGCAAAAGTTTCAGCTACTGAGTTCAGAGCACAAGCTTATGCCGAAGTAAGAGATACCACTCTGTCTTCTGAGCAAGAAATAAATAAAATATTGGGTTCTTCATCCGCTTCATCTGCATTGGATGCTTTGAGGGCAAAGCGTAATGAAAATAAAACTGCATAGATTATGTCATTAACAGCAATTGATAAAAAGAATTTTGCCAGTATCGTCCTTTTAGATGAAATACTGAACAAAGGCCGAGTGTTTACCACCATCCTTAGTTCGGAGGATAAAGTGTTGGAACCGTTTTTGGTTGCTTTATTGTCTAAAGGATATTTATCTGTTAATGGCAATAAGTATCAGGTAACAAAAACAGGAGAAGACGCTTTTGATGTATTTATGAAACGATACACAGAGTTTCTTAAAATGTATGATGTATATTCTTTCGTGGATTTGGAAAAAGGCGAGTTTGCTTTTAGCAAATACTTCGATTTTGAAACAGATCAACAATGGGATAATTACAAGAACAATCCACGCTTCGAAGATTTACGCATTGCTGTTGCGATGTTTAAAAAGCTGAATCCTGCTGAAATTGTTTTCATGTCTTTCATTAACGAGAATGCTTTCAATACAGACGCAACCGGTTGGCAGATTGACCTAGTTGATGATGCAATATGGAATGAGATTGAAAAAGTTTGTGAAACAGCCATAAAACCTCAAGATCTAGGCAATGATGCAATGGAGGATATGATTGCACAAGGCGCAGAATTGCTTGTGAAAATATTAAAAGAAGAAGAAAAAAGGGGGCAAGAGGAAAGGCAGAATATTAACTACAACACAACAGAAGTGGTAGAAGAAAGGGTGGTAGAAGAATATACTTATTATGAACCTTATTATGACCCATTTTATGTTTCCCCTTTTTGGTTAGTTCCTTTGTTTTTATGGTAATTCCTTTCTCTATTCTCAGTGATCTCTGTGACAAATTTTATTAAATTCATTAGGATATGGATTGCCACTGAGGCGCAGAATGAACAGAAAATAAATTGTTTACAATTTTCTACTTAAAAGCTTCACACATTTCAAGCGTGCCTTTTGGTTTTTTATAGCTAGAGGGCACGCTTGTTTTGTAATTGATTAATTAGTGGAAACGCAATTCTTATTCCTATACTCTGGCCATCATATTATTTTGTTCAATCATTGATCTAATTACCCAAACAACCTTCTAAATTTACTTTTCTCCGATACTTTTCTATATTATTAAACCAAAATAACCTCAAAAAGTCTTGAGGGTGCAACTTTAATTTACACCCACAACTTCTGTTAACGACTTTCTTGTATTATGTATAAAATTCTACTGCTTTCTTTTTTTGTGTGTATCGTATCTGAACTATTTTCACAGACTACGGGGGTTATTTCTGGTAAACTAATAGACTCAGTTGGTAAACAGCAGCTCAGATCTGCATCCATTTCTGTAATGGACGCTAATGATTCTACGGTTTTAGTGTTTGGATTGAGTAAAGAAAAAGGAGTCTTCGAAATAAAGAATGTGCCATTAGGTTATTTTATTTTGCAGATAAGTTATCAAGGATTTAAAACTGTTTCAAAAAAAATCAATCTTACAGAAGAACAACCGAACCTCGATCTAGGAAATGTGTATATGAAGGTTGAGGCCAAAGAATTTGAAGAGGTAGTAGTAACCCAAAGTCCTATTTCTGTAAAAAATGATACATTAGAATATAGAGCGAGCAGCTTTAAAACAAAACCAAACGCAGTAGTAGAAGATTTACTAAAAAAACTACCAGGCGTAACTGTGGATAATGATGGAAATGTTACTGCCCAAGGCGAACAAGTGCAACGGATTTTTGTGGATGGAAAACGCTTTTTTGGCAATGACCCCAAGATGGCAACCAAGAACCTTCCTCCAGACATTGTTGAAAAAATTCAGGTATATGATGCCATGAGCGACCAAAGTGCTTTTAGCGGTTTTGATGATGGCACACGCATTAAAACCATCAACATAACCACAAAAAAAGGTAGAAAGAGGGGCTATTTTGGGCGAGGTATTGCAGGTGAGGGTAGCGATGGACGATATGAGGCAAATGTGAATTTTAGTAAGTTTAAGGGTGATCAAAAAATTACCGCCTTAGGGCAAACAAACAATATAAATATACAAGGTTTTACGCCTCAAGATGGTGGTGGTAGCGGACAGAATCGTGGTGGCATAACGGTAACGAAAGCAGCAGGATTGAATTATACGGATGTTTTGTTTAGAAATGCTGACGTATCGGGAAGTTATTTTTATAATAATTTACAGACTAACAAGGAAAATAAAACTTTTACTGAAAGATTTACGCCAAATAGTGACACGTCTAGCTTTAGTAATGCTACCTCTACTTTTGAAAGAAAAAGTATTAATCACCGCATCAACCTAAACTGGGAACAAAAGTTTGATACAGCCAATATGCTAGTTATTCGACCAGACATTTCTTTTAATGATGGTAATTCTACCAATATTAGTGCATCAAACACGTCAAAAAGCAAAGTTTTTAATAAAGACCCTATTAACCAAAATAACTACACGCACACTAGTAATGGCAAAAATAGCAGTGTGAGTGGAAGCATTTCGGCTACTTATCGCCATCGGTTTAAAAAGCTAGGGCATACATTTTCTGTTTCTGTTAATGGCAATTTGAATAATAATGGTAGTGATGGCAACAACCTTTCTACCACAAATTATTTTATACCTTATGATTCAACAAAACTGATTAATCAGATTAGTAAATATGAAGGCAAAAGCAACAATATTGGTGGTAATTTCTCGTACACCTTTCCTATAGCCAGAAACAATATTATTGAATTAAGCTATGGAAATAATTTTAGTAGGAATACTTCAGATGCGAAAGTTCACTCTTTAAATGGGATTACAACACTTTATACAGACTTAGTGGATAGTCTTTCGAACAACTTTATTAATACAAATAGTTCAAATAGGGCCACAATAGGGTATAGGGCATTGATTGGAAAATGTAATTTTAGTATTTCAAATGGTGTTCAGTTTACAAATCTTAGTAGTCAAAACATTAGCAAAGACACAAATATTTCTAGAAACTTTACCAATATATATCCTACTGCAAGCTTCATGTACCAGTTTACCAAACAAAGACATTTACGAATAAATTACAACGGTCGTACCAATCAACCGAGTATTTCGCAAATGCAGCCAGTGCCAAATAATAGCAATCCTGCCAATATTATTACGGGGAATCCAGGTCTTACACAAGAGTTTAACCATAGTATTCACTTATTGTACACGTCTGTAAACCCCAATAGTTTCAATAATATTTCTATCATGTTCAACGGGGGTCTTACTTCCAATAAGGTAGTTTCTAGTATTACCCAACTGGCCAATGGTTATCAGACTACTACCTATCAAAACCAAAATGGAGCATTTAATGCTAGGGTTCATGTTAGTTATGGTTTACAATTGAAGAATCCGAAAAGCAATTTGAGCTTCATCACTAATGCGGGTTACAACCGAGATATAAGCCTTATTAATACAGCAACAAACTATACCTACACTTCAAATATGGGTGAAAACATAAACTGGACAATGAACCTAAAAGAAAAGTTTGACATGAATTTCAATGTCGGTTACAATTATAACCTTGTAGAATACTCTATAAGAAAACAGAACAATAGGAACTATTATACAACCAGTTTTATGTTAGAACCTACCTACACTTTTGATGGAGGATGGGTTTTAGGTAGCACTTTCAATTATTCTTATAATAGTGGATTGGCATCAGGCTATAATTCTAGCCTTCCATTGTGGAATGCCAGTTTTGCCAAACAACTATTTAGTAAAAAACAGGGTGAAATTAAAATTGGTGTCTACGATTTACTAAATCAGAATGTTAGTGTAAGCCGTAATGCTACTTCAAACTACATTCAGGATGTGCAGAACAATGTGTTGAAACGTTATTTTCTAGTAACGTTTACATACAATTTACGCAAGTTTCCAGGGGAGAATAGGCAGCTTGATAAAATTATTAATAAGATGACTGAAGGCACAGATAACAGTGGTGACAGGCAAAGAGAACGAAGCAGCGGCGGTGGCGGCGGCAAAAGAAGAGGCTAGTAAAATTTGTGATTGATTGATGGTTTGTTATGGAAGACTTCACTTTTATGTGGAGTCTTCTTTTTTTGTAAATGCACAGTTAGGAGTTAATTATTTCCGTCGTTAAACGGGTCTGTTTTGTAATAAAACCTTTCAGTTCCGTCGCTAAACGGGTCTGTTTTGTGACAAAACCTTTCTGTTCCGTCGTTAAACGGGTCTGTTTTGTGACAAAACCTTTCTGTTTCGTCGTTAAACGGGTCTGTTTTGTGACAAAACCTTTCGGTTTCGTCGCTAAACGGGTCTGTTTCGTGACAAAACCTTTCGGTTTCATAACGCACAATTTGGTACTTGTGCTGGCAAAGTTCCTTTCAATCTGCCCATTCATCAGGTATTTAAGAGCCGAATATATATTTTAAAATACAAAAAACTTATATGCTCTCCATCTATTCTTATTAAATTAGTGGTATGCTTTAGTTAAGCCAAAACTGTCAAAAAAGTAGATGAAAGCAATGATTTCTCCCCAATTTTTAATTTTTGTATTAAAATTGTACTAGTTTGCTTCATTTCTTTTACTTTTACCACTACCAAATAAACCCAATAGAATGGCTGATAGAAATTATGTTTTAACAAAAGAAGTAGCTGAACAGAAACTACAAAGACTGGCTTTGGAAGTTGCGGAGAATCTGGAAGGCGATAATGCAGAACTGATAATTATAGGTATTAGGAATAGCGGAAAAGTAGTTGCAGAAAAAATAGGTGCTTTATTGAAAGGTCATCTCAATGTGCCCATTAAAATTGTTTCTGTGATTCTAAATAAACAAATGCCGAAGGAAGTTTTTATTAGTGAACCGAATATTGATTTCAATAATAAAAATGTTATTGTGATGGATGATGTTGTTAATAGTGGCAAAACGTTGCTTTATGCTTTGAGACCATTATTATATTTTCAGCCAAAAAAAATTCAAACATTGGTTTTAGTGGAAAGGTTACATAAACTTTTTCCTATAAAATCAGATTACATCGGGCTTACTATTGCCACTACATTAGAAGCCAACATTTTAGTTGAAACAAAAGATGGCGAAATTGTTGGGGCATATATAGAGTAATTGTTAGTTATTAGTGGTTAGTTGTTAGTGTAAAGTTTAATAAACAAATAGCTAATAACTAACCATTAATAACTAACCACTAATAATTAAATAATTAATAACTAGAAATATGAATGCTGCTACTTCAGAAAAAGTACAAGTTTGGCTCAAGGGTAACTATGATGAAGCCACAAAAGAAATAATAAGAGGTTTAGAAAAAGAAAACCCAACTGAACTAGAAGAAAGCTTTTATGCCAACTTAGAATTTGGTACAGGAGGTTTACGTGGAATAATGGGTGTAGGCACAAACCGTATGAATAAATATACGGTAGGTATGGCTACCCAAGGGTTTTCGAACTATTTAAGAAAAGCTTTTGGAGAGGAAGAAATTAAAGTGGCAGTAGCACATGATAGTCGCAACAATAGCCGCTTTTTTGCTGAAACAACTGCTTCTATTTTTGCTGCTAATGGCATTAAAGTGTTTTTATTCGAAGCACTTCGCCCCACTCCAGAACTAAGCTTTGCCATCAGACACCTTGGTTGCAAAGCTGGTGTGGTTTGTACTGCAAGCCATAATCCAAAAGAATACAATGGCTATAAAGCTTATTGGGATGATGGTGGACAATTAGTGCCTCCCCATGATAAAAATGTTATTACAGAAGTGGAAGCTATAGTTTCTGTTGATGACATTAAGTTTACTGGTGGAGAAGCTAACATTACCATCATTGGTAAAGAATTGGATGATGCCTACATTGAAATGGCAAAAGGACTGAGTGTTTACCCTGAAGTGATTGCTAAAGAACATGATCTTAAAATTGTATATACACCAATTCATGGCACTGGTATCACTTTGGTTCCAAAAGTGCTTGCAGCTTTTGGCTTCACTAATGTAAATATTGTTGAAGAGCAAGCAACGCCTGATGGAAACTTTCCAACAGTAGCTTATCCAAACCCAGAAGAAACCGCTACTATGAGTATCGGTTTGGCAAAAGCTAAGGAATTGGATGCTGACATACTTTGTGGAACAGATCCTGATGCTGACCGTGTAGGTGTGGGCGTTAAAAACCACAAGGGCGAATGGGTGCTTATGAATGGCAACCAAACGGCTGTTCTTGCTTTTGCGTACATTATTGAAGCTAGAAAAAGTAAGGGAATTGCTAAACAAAATGACATGGTTGTTACCACCATCGTTACTACCGAAATGATTAATGAAATAGCAAGACAAAATAATGTTGGTTGCTATAATGTATTGACTGGATTTAAATGGATTGCAGAAAAGATTAAAGAACTTGATGGTAAAGAAAACTATGTAATTGGAGGGGAAGAAAGCTTTGGATTGATGATTGGCGATCAAGTTCGTGATAAAGATGCTGTAACTGCTGTGGCAATTATGTGCGAAATGGCTGCTTATGAAAAAACAAAGGGAAGAACCTTGTTTGATAAATTAATAGACCTTTATATTCAATATGGGTTTTATTATGAAACCTTAATCAGCATTACCAAAAAGGGGATGAATGGTCAGAAAGAAATTGCTGATATGATGACAGGTTATCGCGAGAATCCTCCAGCAACCATTAATGGAAGCAAGGTTGTTCAGTTGTTAGATTATCAATTGCAAATTGGAAAGAACTTAATTACTGGATTGTCTCACCCAATCACATTGCCTAAGAGTAATGTATTGCAATTTGTTACCGAAGATGGAAGTAAGATTTCTGCAAGACCTAGTGGCACTGAACCTAAGATTAAATTTTATTTTAGCGTAAACACAACGTTGGCAAACAAAGAAGAATTTGATGAGAAGTATGCTGCTTTGAAAGATAAAATTGCAGCCATCATCGAAGAACTTCAACTGAAATAGCAATAATATTGCCTTTGAGGCAAAAACAAATTCTAAGAAGCACAAAGAGTTTATTGGTAAGATACTGTAGGTATTTTTAATTAAACTTTCTTTGTGCTTCTTCGTTTGTAACTAATATGGAGGTGTTTTAACTAGAAAATGCACTAAGGATTTTACAAAGAACATGAATATTGTGTACTATCTTGTTATGAAGTGCCAGTGGGAAATTTTGTCCTTAGTTTTTTCTTCTTAACCCATAATTGCTAACAAGCCTTTGAATAAAAAAATTGCTATATGTTAAAAGAAATCAGGTGGGGTATTTTAGGTGCTGGCAGAATAGCAAACGATTTTTGTACTGCCATTAATTTTACAGAAGGATCAACTGTTTATGCAGTAGCCTCACGTAGTGAAGAATCTGGGAAGGCATTTGCTGTTAAACACAAGGCGACCGTTTATTACGACAACTATCTTTCCTTAGTAAATGATGCAAATGTGGATGTGATATACATAGCCACGCCACACCCATTTCATTTTGAGCAAGCAAAGTTTTGCTTAAACCATAACAAACCTGTGCTTTGCGAAAAGCCAATATGCATGAATCATCAACAAGTTTTAGAATTAGTTGAACTGGCTACAAAAAACAAGTTGTTTATAATGGAAGCCATGTGGACATCATGTATGCCTTTTATGAATTCAATTAAAGAGATTATCAATGCTGGCATCATTGGTGAGTTACAATACCTTCATTCTAGTTTATGTTTTACTGCACCACACAATTATGAAGATCGGCTTTACAACAAAGCATTGGGTGGCGGATCTGTTTTAGACGTAGGCGTTTATGTGCTATCGTTTGCTACTAATATTTTAGGCACACCTTCTGGCATGAAATCGTTGGTTACTATGGCTTCTACTGGCGTTGATGCCTCTGCCAACATCATCCTTCAATATCCAAATGGAGTTACCGCTCATTTATTGTCATCCATTGCCATCACCACTCCACAAGAATGCTCGATTGTAGGCACAAAAGGTAGAATTTATGTGAAAGAACCTATGTATAAAGCAACGGAATTCACGCTTTCATTACATAATGGCGAAACAAAAACTTATTTATATCCTCATTTGTGTAATGGTTTCGAATATGAAATTAAAGAAGTGGTGAATTGCATTCATCATGGATTTTTGCAAAGTGAAAAAGTGCCGCATACACAATCATTAATTGTAAGCAAATTGATGGATGAGATTCTACATGATGCAGGCATAGATTATGGCATTTAGTAAATATGTCGTTAGTAAAAACAAGATTTATTTGTTTTCTTTCCACTAAAGTAATTTAGGTAATCAGTACCCTTTAAGTTTGTAAAAATTATGAGGATATACGAGGATACATACCAACATAAGGGCTTACGCAAACAATTAATTGAAACTTTAAAGGGCAAGGGAATAACTAGTCAGGAAGTGTTGAATGCCATCAATAGCATACCACGTCATTATTTTTTGGATAGTGCATTCGATAAAATTGCTTATGAAGACAGGGCATTTCCAATTGGTGAAGGTCAAACCATATCTCAGCCATACACCGTTGCTTTTCAAACACAGTTATTGGAGGTTAAACGAAACGAGAAAGTGTTGGAGATTGGTTCTGGTAGTTTATATCAGACCACTGTTCTGCTGGAATTGGGTGCAAAAGTTTATACCATAGAAAGACAAAAAAATCTGTTTGAAAAACATAAGCACTATTATTTCAAGAATAAATACCTCAATATAAAATTTTTTTATGGCGATGGATTCGAAGGACTACCCACTTATGGTCCATTCGATAAAATATTAATTACTGCTGCGGCTCCTTTTATTCCACCAAAGCTTATTGATCAATTGCGAATAGGAGGTATGATGGTTTTACCTGTTGATGAAGGTGAACAACAAAGAATGCTTCGAATTACCAAACTTTCAGATGGCAGTTTACAAGAAGAATCTTTCCACAATTTTTCTTTTGTACCTATGCTAACAGGCAAAAACTAAAAAAGCAGCCACCTTTTAAAGAGTAGCTGCTTTTTGTGCTGACGATTTATAAAACTAGTCTGCCGTTAGATGAACCTTCGTCATGTCGTAATATTGATTTTGCAATTCATGCACAAACTTCACATGAGGATTGTGCCGTTTATCCTCCCTATACCACATTTCAAAATGAGAGAAGTCATCATGAAGCGTTGGGGTTACAATTCTGAAAGCACCTTTCATGTACTTCACGGAACCATCTTCAACCATGGTAGGCTGAAAATTCATTTTTAAAAGTGATTGAATGGTGAGGGGGATTGGAAACAGTTGCTCAGGATCGAACCAAAAATCCTGTACTTCAGTTAAAACCTGCACTAAATGCTGATCTTTTTGAAGGCCAATTACTTCGCCATCCCAGCGTTTTCCTTCATACTCGGCTTGTACATAATCGCCGATTTTAATGTCATTAAACTTAATCATAATGGTAGCAATTTATTTGAAATTCAAGGTAAGGAAAATTGTTTACTATTTAATGATTTTAATGAAAAAAGTAATCCACAATTAATGCTAAACGTCTCAATACAAGCTTTCTACAATATGCAAAAAAGAAGCCCTTGTAAAAACAAGGGCCGAAACATGAGAAAATTCTACTGTACCATTTTGCTCTAAACTAAAGAGATACAAAAGTGAGTTGATGTTGTTAAGCAATTATTAATTGCACATCAATTTAATGTTATGAAAAAAAATAGAATAGGGATTTTTCTCGATATTTCATTATTATCTAATTGTTAACTTATTTTTTGTTTCTGCACACTTTGGATGGATACCTCTATTTTTGTCGCATAAACTAGTCACAAATGGGATTAAATACAATTGGCAGTTTCTTTATGCCGAAGAATAAAATTTTCTATGAATTGTTTGAGCAGGTAGCAGATACAGTAGTAGAAATGGCAGGAGTATTGAAGAAAATAGTGGCTGAACCTGATCGTGATAAACGAGCCCCACTCATTAAATATGTTGAAGACCTTGAACATAAAAACGACGATCATACCCACAGACTCTTCACAGAGTTGGGTAGAAATTTTATTACCCCATTCGATCGAGAAGACATACATTACCTTGCTACTTCTTTGGATGACATTTGTGATTTCATCTACAGTTCAGTTAAAAAAATAAACTTCTACAATATTAATCCTAGTGATCCTGGCATTCAAAGAATGGCGGAATTGATAGATTTAGGTTGTAAGGAAATTAAAACGGCTGTTTATGGCTTGAGGGATATGAACAACCTCCGCAGAATGACTGAAGCTTTAGTAAAAGTAAATAGCATTGAAAACCAAGCTGATGATGTGTTCGATCAATCTATTGAAAAATTGTTCGAAACAGAACCTGATGCAAAAGAAGTAATTAAGAAAAGGGAAATTTATCAAGCACTAGAAATCGCTACAGACAAGTGTGAGGATGCTGCTAATGTTATTGAAAGTATTATCATTAAATACTCTTAATTGGTTTACTCTTCTTGTTAATATCCTCTGATTAGGTATTGACGGATTGAATTGAATCAAAAATTAACTACCCTTATGTGCACGTTACTAATTGTTATAATAGTACTTTCTTTTATTTTCGACTTTATAAATGGTTTTCACGACTCTGCTAATTCCATTGCTACAATCGTTTCTACCAAAGTGTTAACCCCATTTCAGGCTGTTGTGTGGGCAGCTTTCTTCAATTTTGCTGCCTTCTTCATTTCAAAATATGTTTACCATGAGTTTGGAATTGGAAACACAGTTGCAAAATGGGTAACTCCTGAGTTTGTGAACCTACAAGTGATTTTAGCTGGAATTATAGCTGCCATCATCTGGAATTTAATTACTTGGTGGTTTGGTATTCCGTCTAGTTCTTCGCACACTTTAATGGGCGGCTTTGTAGGAGCAGCTTTGGTTCATGCAGGTGGACTTAGCATTAATAATCATGATGTAATTAATTATGCTAAAGTAGTTCCTACATTCTTGTTTATCTTTTTGGCTCCATTGATTGGAATGATAATAGCTTTTTTTATCACGGTAATGATTGTTCATATCTGCAAAAAGAGTAACCCTTATAAAGCAGATAAGTGGTTTAAAAAATTACAATTGCTTTCTAGTGCTGCATTTAGTTTAGGTCATGGAGGTAATGATGCCCAAAAGGTAATGGGCATTATTGGTGCAGCAATCATATTTTATCAAGGTACTTTGGGCCATAAATTAACCTTCAATGAATTTGCTGACCAGTATCCTTGGGTGCCTTTTTGTAGTTTCTTGGCAATAGCACTAGGTACACTTAGTGGTGGCTGGAAGATTGTGAAAACAATGGGAACAAAAATTACTAAAGTGACACCACTTGAAGGTGTTGCTGCCGAAACAGCAGGAGCTATTACTTTATTTTTAACTGAACACTTTAAAATCCCAGTTTCTACTACTCATACCATCACAGGGTCAATAATTGGTGTTGGAGCCACAAAGCGTTTAAGTGCTGTGCGTTGGGGTGTAACTATTAATCTTTTGTGGGCATGGGTTATTACGATTCCTATTTCTGCTTTAATGGCTGGCATTATTTACTACATACTCCATTTGGTTTTGTAACATATTCTTGCCAATAAGGCAATCAGCATTTTATATAGGCTGTCTCAAAATTTATTTTTTGAGACAGCCTTTTTTTTACCAAGCTCTATTCGTTTAATTAATTTTCAAAAAAAAAGAGAATATTTTAATCGTAAAGTTCACAAAAATACAAGGAGGTTAAAGTGTCCTGCCCATTTATGGTTAAGTTTAGCAACCATCAGTTCATGATAGAAGTAATGAACTAGAACCCTGAAATTTATTTGCATGTAACGAGTTACGGATTCACGGGATAGGTGAGCTTGATTTGAAACGCTTATTTTTGGTGATGTATAGGTATTTATGAACCGAAATCATTAACCAAAAACAAGCTCTGTCAATATCTCTTTAATATCTAGATGTTTCGCCCCCTGTATTTTCTTAGAGTGTTGAGCAACCAAAGTTATCCAATCGATTATTTTATTTTTGTCATTTGTCTTGGTTTCCCAATAGGCAGAAAGCTCATCTTTTGAGGTGTTCATTAAAATTTGAATAACATGCTGGATATTATCAAATAAGGTTAAAAACATTCTAGGTATATCCTTATAGAGTTTTTTATTAATTAAGAAATTCCCTTTTCCACCAGCCGTAAATATATCTCTTACATTAGGACATACAACGGCTTCTCTTGTAACCAGCCAAATAGCAAGCCTTCCAAATTTATCATTACTGTTGCCAAATAATTCTGGGAAATATACCATTGCCTTGTCCCTAAGTTCTCTTTTTTCATTCAAGCCTAGATTACTCCAAATTTTGATTACTATGCTACTCGCTTTACTGTTGTTATCTTGATCCATCCACCATAGTTCTTCCCCAGGCTTAAGTTTAGTTTTGTAATAATCTACAATTGGCTTAATAGGATTTTCTTTTTTACGCAAAATATCATAAGGCATTTCAATTTTGTCAAAAATAGTTTTGCCCTGCTCTAAATTCATATCAATCAAATAACGAGGCGAGTGTGTGACAACTATTTCAGATAATACTTCTTCATAAGGGCGACAACGAAATTCAATTGGACTAGCCAGTTTAGCAAAGAGCATAAATATTCGCTCTACATCATCCACACGTGTACCTTCAAAAACACTATTACCTGTTGTTTTCCAATGGTTTTGGGTAGTGGTTTTTACTTCAATTCCATAATATTTTTTTGCAACTAAATCAGGAAACTTTTGTCCTCCAATTAGTTCAATTGAATTTTCAAAAACTGTTCCAACAGCTAAACTAGACATAATATCTCGTACATAAGGTTCTAAATTTCTACCTAAAAGTGTCGAAACTGTTTTAGATGAATTCTTAGCGTGAATATTTAGTTCTACAACAGTTAAATTTAATAACGAATCAAATTCATTTCTTTTGGACTCTGAATTTATGGATACAATCATAATTGTTTTTTAAAATATAAATCCCAAATTGTTTCAATCCTTTTAGCTAAATGATATGCTAATAATGGTGGCACCGCATTTCCAATAATTTTATAAGCTTGTGATGGACTAACTAAAAAAGAACCCTTTCGTCCATATTTATTTTCAATTACAAAATCATAATCGGGTGGAAAGGTTTGTATCAATGCACATTCCCTGGGTGTCAATCTTCTTTCAGTTAAGCCAATCGAAAGTTCATCTTCTATTTTTCCTCCGTTCTCTTTAGAAAGTCTTCTAAATTCTATATTACCATGATGCTCTGAACGAATGGTAGGGGCAATGCCTGATAATTTTATTTCTGTTTGTCCTTGACAATGACGACCCATGAATTTAGCCTTAGAATAGAACTTTTGTGATAAATCTTTTGTGTTCTCAGGTTCTTCTAAATTTTTGAATACATCCTTTAATTGAACTGGAGGTTTTAGATTGTCTCCTTTAATTGTATAGGCATGTGTTGGCTGTGGGTATGGATTGTATTTTAGGGGTATGTTTTTTTGTAATAGTACAAATAATGCATTTTTTTTTAATGCTGATTTTTTTATGCCAATAAAAATAACCCTCTCTCTTGATTGAGGTACACCATAATCTGCGGAATGTAAAACCTGAGGATCCAATACTATGTATCCATCATCATTAGCCGACGAAAAGTCACTTTGGATAATTTCCTTTACATTAGAAAGATTTACAAGCCCTTTTACGTTTTCTGCAATGAATATATTAGGTTTGGTGATTTCGATAACCTCTTTCATCCACATGTACAATTGCCCTCTTGTTTCAACCGTGGCAGCCTGATTTTCTACGAGTTTACCTTTATGATTTTTATGCGAGTTAAATCCATTTCTTTTCCCTGCGATACTAAAATCCTGACATGGAAAACCACCAGTCACTATATCTACATCTTTTGGAAAAACGTTCACTCCATTGCGGTACATTTTAACTAAATCCACAATGCTATCAGTATAAAAATTTTCTGCTTTTTGCCCTCTTTTTGAAAAATAATTTACCCAAGCATTTCTAGCATCAATGAAAATGTCATTTGCAAAAACAGTTTTGAATTTTGTTTTTTTCAATTGAATAAATCCATCATCTCCTTCCTTTTCTATAAGGTGTTGCGCCAAATCTTTATTTATTGACGAAGCCAAGACAGAGAATCCTCCCTCAAATCCCAGATCCATACCACCACATCCAGAAAATAATGAAAGTACATGTAAGACTTCAGTTTTAGTTTGTGGTATAATTGGCTTTAATCTTGGTTCTTCTCTGTAAAACTGTATGTCTAGCTGCGGTTCTTCAACCAAGTTTATTGCTGTTTCATCTGTCAACATCATTTAATTTTCTATTTGTTAGTATTCTACAACAATTACCAATCTTTTTATGAAAGTAAAGATATGTTTCTTCTTTATACTGTTGACCAAATAGAAAAATCACTCCTTCTTAATCCCCCCTCCAATAATAAATCTTCAAAGAATTGCGATACCTATAACTTTACTACTTCGGAGAAACAGTATGGCTTTAGAATGACTGTTTCTGCATAGCCTCACCTTCGTTAAAACCTTTCATTTTACAATTTATTGAGTAGTGCAGACTTTAAACTCGCTGGAGTTTAAAGTAAACTAGTTGGGATTTAAAGTAAACTCGCTGGGATTTAAATTAAACTCGCTGGGATTTAAAGTAAACTCATTGGAGTTTAAAGTAAACTCGCTGGAGTTTAAAGTAAACTCGTTGGGATTTAAATTAAACTCGCTGGAGAATAGTTACTCAAGACTGCCATTTTAACCTATATAAACCCAATAGTATCATCACTAAATTATTTATTAGAAAGAATATTTATCAATCACAAAAGCTTGCTTAGGTAAGTGGTTAAAACGTAGCAATATGAGAATATTAATCGAAAGTTCAGAAGAAAAGTTGGCTGTACAGATAAGAAAGTTTCGTAATGGGTACTCTAGTGCCTATGCAGCACTTTTGAAAGTGCCAACCGATTTACTTGATAAGTTGGATAAAGGAAGTAACTATTTAGATTTTGTGCTGGAAATGCAGGGTAAAATTCATACTTCATCAACCACTTTTACTAGCTATAAAAATCTGGTATTGCATGGGAATGGTGCTGACATTTTGGGAGCATTGCCTGTGTTGCCTATTTACCCAACAGTGAAACCGCCTGTTTGTGAGGCAAATGTGGAAGGACTACTAAGGGAGATAGCCCAAGCATGTGTTAATTCTGGGAATCTAACTGAAGATATTGCCAAGGCATTGGGCCTTTTTGAAGACCCTGCTGTTGTTTTGCTGGAAAATGGAACACCAGCTCTTTTATTGAAATCGATGAGTGGGGGACATCCAATGTTGCATACTATTCTGAACAGATATGATGCTTTTGAAGTGTGGAAAGATTCGGGTAAAGGAGTTGGTTTTATTTTTCATAATGTAAGCACAGCCTCCGATTATAGTGATCAATCTGCACTGCCGGCATTGGGTGTTGAGGAAATTTGGAAATATAAAATCATCTTTCGTTACCAAAACTTACAGATTGGTCATTGGAGTACAACCATCTCTGTGTTGGTGAAAGGAAACGTGTAGAACTTAACTTAGTCGTAAGTTGGTAGTTGGGGCATAAAAAGTCAAGATTTGTAATTCAAGCGTTTAGCGAAGTAGACTTATGGAAATAAAAGAGAGGCAGTTGAGAAGTTTTATCTTCCTAACTGCCCCTTTTTATACAATCCACCTAATTTACACTTTTCACTTCATATTTCATTCATTGACCTATATGTTTATGGCATGTGGTGATTAAACCCATTTCGCTTTTAGAAATAAAAGTATTATTATATAATCTGATTAGCTTTATTATGAATAATTTCAGGCTAATAATGATGAATCCTGTTTAAAAAACTATAAGTTCGCAAAATAAAGTTTGTAGATAAAAACTCATTCTAGTATTTTCGCCTTGTCTATATACTTCATAGGATACTTTATTAATTATCATTTATCAACATAAATTAGATGCAAAGCTTTCGCACCGAGTTAGAAAACCCATTAGTAGAAAGGGATATAATAGAATTAGAACAAAAGATTAGGGCTTTTCGTGAAGGAAAAATTCCTGATGAAAAGTTCCGTAGCCTTCGTTTGGCACGTGGCGTTTATGGCCAACGTCAACAAGGGGTTCAGATGGTGAGAATCAAATTGCCTTATGGCAAAATGTCCTTTGCACAATGGAAACGCATATCTGACGTTTCTGATGAATTTTCCACGGGAAACCTTCACCTAACCACTAGGCAAGATGTTCAAATTCACTACGTAAGCCTAGAGCGTACGCCAGAATTGTGGAGCTTGCTAGAGGAAGAAAGCATCACGATGCGTGAAGCTTGTGGTAACACTGTTCGTAATGTTACAGGTTCTGATATTGCTGGTGTTGATCCAGAAGAACCATTCGATATTACCCCTTATGCTCATGCTATTTTCGAGTATTTCTTGCGTAAACCTTTTGGGCAAGAATTAGGTCGTAAATTTAAGATAGCTGTTTCTAGCAGCGAAAAAGATACTGCACTAGTTTTTATGCACGATTTGGGTGCAATCCCTCGCATTAAAGTGATTGATGGAAAAGAGGTTCGTGGATTTAAAGTGGTTGTAGGTGGCGGTTTGGGTGCACAACCTTTCCTTGCCCATACCACTCACGAGTTTTTGGAGGAAGATTTATTAATCCCTTACATAGAGGCTGTTATCCGTGTGTTCGACAGAAATGGTGAGCGCAATAGCCGTCATAAGGCTCGTATCAAATTTTTGATTAATCAAATTGGAATCGACGCTTTCAATGAATTAGTAGCTGCCGAACAAAAAGCTGTAAGTATTAAAACTTACAAAGTTGATACTAGTCGTCATTCCGAAAGTGCATTGCCTACTGCAAGCTTTACACCTACGGATGTTCAAATTAAGAATCCTTTGGCTTTTGAACTTTGGAAAACAACCAACGTGCAAGAGCAAAAACAAAAGGGATATTATTTAGCCTTTGTTCGTGTGCCAAATGGTAACATTAGTTCTGATGTTAGTCGTAGATTGATAGAGAAATTGCAACCAGTTATTGCTGATGATATTCGTGTTACAATCACTCAAAACTTGCAGTTCCGTTACATCAAGCCAGAACATCTGGAATATGTGTATAGCGTATTGGAAGCTGAAAATTTAGTTTCTCCTGGTTATGGTAGTGCTGCGGATATTGTTTCTTGCCCAGGAACTGATACTTGCAACCTTGGTATTTCTAATAGTACTAGCCTAGCGGTTGTTTTGTCTGCTGTAATTGAAGATGAATATCCTGAGTTTTTATTAAATAAAGACATCGCAATCCGTATTAGTGGTTGTATGAATTCTTGTGGTCAGCATGGCATTGGTACGATAGGCTTCCATGGTAGCTCTCTTAAAGTAAAAGATAAAGTGGTACCAGCCGTTCAGGTTTTGATAGGTGGTGGTAACTTAGGAAGTGGAGATGGACGTGTGGCTAATAAGGTATTGAAAGTGCCTAGTAAGCGTGCACCAGAAGTGGTTCGTTATGTGCTTAATGACTTCAAAGCAAACAAGCAAGCCGAAGAAACATTGCTAGCATATACTTTCAGAGTAGGAGAGAGATATTTTTATGATTTATTGAAACCAATAACCAATACTGCCACCCTTGAAGCTGATGAATACATCGATTGGGGTAAAGTGGAAACTTTTGCTACTGCCATTGGAGTAGGAGAGTGTGCGGGTGTAATGATAGATTTAGTTTCTACTTTAATTTTTGAAGCAGAAGAAAAGATAGATTTAGCAGATTCGAGCATTGCTAATCATGCTTATGCTGATAGCATCTATTTTGCTTATGCAGGATTCATCAATACGGCTAAAGCATTATTGTTAAACCATCAAGTACAGTGCAATACGCAAACAGCTATATTGAAAGACTTTGATGCTAATTTTACTGCCAAAGGATTATATAGCGGTGCAGAAAGCTTTACAGAGCTTGTGTTGCAAATTAACAAAAACGAACCTAGTGCAGAGTTTGCTGCCGCTTACTTACAACAAGCTAAAGCTTTTGTAGAATATGCTAAGGCATATAAGGAAGAAGCTGTAACTGCATAATTCTTTTTTTATACTAAAAAAGGGTTGTTTCAAAAGTAAAAACTTGAGGCAGCCCTTTTTTTGTTTCATAAACTACTCTTTACACTTTTACTAATACTATTTTTAAGTCACTCATATTTTGTGGATAGGAGAAAATGCTAATGCTAGTAAGTGTCATTTGTTTATAAATTCTTTCTAAAATATCCTATAAATCTTGGTTCTTTGCACCCATGTATAAGCTTTTACGATCTATTCTGTTCCGATTTAATACCGAGTCAGTACATCACTTTAGCATGGGTTGTTTATCAGTAGTTTGTAAAGTTGGTTTCTTACGAAAACTATTGTCGGCTCAGTTCACTCATAAACATCCTTCTTTACACAAAGAACTCTTTGGGTTGAAGTTTTCAAATCCAGTTGGACTAGGTGCAGGCTTTGATAAAAATGCGCTTTACCTCACCGAATTGCAAGCTTTAGGCTTTGGTTTTGTTGAAATAGGAACTGTTACCCCTCGCCCACAAGCTGGTAATGACATGCCCCGCCTATTTCGTTTGCCACAAGACAAAGCCCTCATAAACAGAATGGGCTTTAACAATGATGGTGTTGAAGTAATTGCGAAACGGCTTAAAGTGTGGAAGAATAATTTGCCGTCAACCGTTGAACAGATTGTTATTGGTGGAAATATTGGCAAAAACAAGGTAACTCCCAATGAAGATGCTTGGAAAGATTATGAAATCTGTTTTAATGCATTATTTGATGTAGTAGATTATTTTGTGGTTAATGTGAGCAGCCCGAATACGCCCGGACTTCGTGAATTGCAAGAAAAAGATGCGTTACATAAAATTTTATCTAATCTTCAAACTATCAATCAAAACAAGCCTAAATCGAAGCCTCTATTACTAAAAATTGCACCAGACCTTACTAATGAACAACTAGACGACATTGTTAGCCTTGCTCTTGAAGTGAAGCTTGATGGGCTAGTAGCAACTAACACGACCATCAGCCGGGAAGGATTAAAAACTACTTCTTCTTTAGTTGCTTCCATCGGGTTAGGTGGTTTAAGCGGAAAACCAGTTCAAAAACGTAGTACAGAAGTGGTTGCTTATCTCGCAAAACAATTACAAGGGTGCATTCCAATAATAGCAAGTGGTGGCATATTTACGGGTAGTGATGCTAAAGAAAAACTTGCGGCAGGAGCATCATTGGTTCAGGTATGGACGGGCTTTGTTTATGAAGGACCCGCTATTGCTAAACGAATATGTGTTGAGTTGAAAGTTAAAAGTTTAGAGTAGAACTATTAAAGGCATGTAGAATAATTATTATTTCTAGATGCCTTTTTTAATATCATACTATTCAATAATGCTTACAGTCAATCTTTGTACTACTGAAATAAAAATCCTTTCATAATTTTTTAGTTACTTCTCAACCAAAACATAATAGGAGGTTGCTAATCATACCATTCATTTAAGTGGCTAAAGTGTCAGAAAGTTATTCACATCTTTGTTGTCAAATAAGCACAATGATACAAGAACGTTTGGCACTAATTGAAGAAATGATGAGCTTGAAAGTAATGATAGTAGATGATGACCCCATTTTTGTTATGCTAAACAAACTTAGGGTAAAGACAAGTAATCTTGCGGAAAACCCTTTGTCGTACACCAATGGCAAGGCAGCTTTTGAGGCCATGATTAATGATAAGGAAGTGGATGACTCCTACCTAATATTTCTAGACATTAATATGCCTATAATGGATGGTTGGGATTTGTTGAATGCCATTCAGGGAACACCTATTGCTGATAGAATATTTGTGGTATTGGTTACTTCATCGATAGATGGCAGAGAAAAACTGAAGGCTAAAGATTACCCACAAGTGATTGGCTTTTACGAAAAAGCAATCGACTTAAATACTTGTAAGGAGATAAGGGCAAATCCTGCCATCTCACACTTTTATCTTAATTAATTTTTTGGAGCAATGCAGTTGCATAAGCTATCAACCCTTCCTCACGTCCTACAAAACCCATATTCTCGGTTGTAGTTGCCTTAATGGATATGTCCTTAATAGTTATGTTTAGTATGCTAGCAATTGCTTCCTGCATAGCTGGAATATGAGGCTTAATCTTAGGTGCTTGCAAACACAAAGTAGTGTCAATGTTTATTACCCCATAACCTTCATTTGTAATCAGGTCATAAGTACGTTTCAACAGTATTTTACTGTCAATATTTTTAAATTCATTGGAGGTATCTGGAAAGTGAACACCGATATCTCCCAAACATAGTGCACCTAGCAAGGCATCACATATTGCATGTAGCAACACATCCGCATCGCTGTGTCCTAATGCGCCTTTTGTGTGGGGAATTTTGATGCCACCAATCCACAAATCACGTCCTTCAACTAATTGATGAAAATCTACTCCTGAACCTATTCTCATGATATAATATATTAAAAAAATTAACCACAAAAAACACAAAGGAAGAAACCACAAGGAACACAAATATTATTGTGATACTACACTTATTTATAAGAAGTTTTCCTACAAACCTTTGTGTTCCTTGTGCAAACCTTAGTGATCTTTGTGGTTAAGTTTTTGTTTATTGAAAAAATTAATTTGGATCTGTTGCTGGTGAAACGGTGTTGTCGGAACCACCATTCAAATCGAAGGTTACTCCAAACCTTAGTGTATTAGATAATGGATTTTGGTTGATGCCACTTCCTCCAGATGGAACCAAATAGGATAAATCGATGTTCACGATATTATATTTTAAACCAGCCCCAAAGGTTAAATATTTTAAGTTTCCTTGGCTTGCATCTTCATAATGATAACCTGTTCTTAAAAAGAATTGATCTGCATAGCAATACTCTATACCCAATGACCCTTGCAACAATTGAAGTTGGTTACCACCTTTAAATGATTTAAAATAACTACTAATAACACTTTGCGTACGGTAAGCTAAAGAATCAGCACTGTAAGCAGATGCATCTCCATTAGATACAGGGGCTGCTGGAACCAATAGTTTATTTACATCCAAAGAAAAAGAAATTCTGTTGCTTTCATTGGGTACTGAAGTATAGGAAATACCTGCGCCTAAATTAGCTGGAATATAGTCTTTATTACGAGCATCATTTGTGTAGCCAATCTTAGCTCCTAGGTTTGATAGCGCAACTCCCCAACTGATACCTTCGCCGTTTTCGCCTGGTGCATTTTTAAATAGCGATATATCTCCTGCAACAGAGGTACCTGTTTTATAAACCACACCATTACTACTAGCACCATTAGCAAGACTACTGCTAATGTATCGAAGGCTAACCCCTAAACCAAGTTTCTCCCCCAACTTACGAGTATAGCCAAAATCGAATCCTAATTCGTAAGGATTGTATGAATTTAAATTGTCACCATTTTCGTTTGTAAATTGAATATTACCTAAACTAAAATAGCGTATTGATGCCGCAATAGCATTGATGCCATCAATTTTGTGATAACCAGCGGCACTCAAAAAATATACGTCATTAAGCCCTAAAGCATGCAACCAAGGGGTATAGGTGGCGCCAACAGAATTGTCATTCTTAGTGAAAGGAATTTTTGCTAGGTTCCAGAAGTTGGAATTCGCATCTGGTGTGGTGGCAACACCTACATCACCCATACCACCAGCACGAGCATCGGGCGTAATGCGTAAAAAAGGAACGGCGGTAGTAACGATGTTGATTTTGCTTGCATCTTGTGCATTAACACAACCAACAATACCAACAACCAATAATAATAGAGACAAACGCTTAACTGATGATTTTTTCATCTAATTGATTAAATTTAAAGTTCTGCAAATAAAGTAAAGAAAACTACAATTTAGTTAAAAACGATTTCAATAATGTAGTTACGCGTAGAGTTGTATTCTATAATCAGTAAGTTGTAAGAAGAATTTATATGGTGATTACTTTTTTCACCGATGCAATGATACAGCAATTGTTTTTAATTTTTTATCAGAAACAGGAACTTTTATGTTTGATTATATATTTTAACCAAGATTTTGCAATAAAATATTGAGTAACTATTCACGTGTATATGAACAACAAAAACCACTTAGGATGTCACAAAGAACACAAGGATTTGTTGTTCTCGGTGTTCTATCCTATAGCTTTCTTTTGTATAGAATTTAATTAAAACGATTTGCCTCTATTAGCACTGATAAAAAACGAATCTCTTTTATTGGCTTTAACATTACCATCAGCAGTAATTTTTTTTACATAAGTTATATAAATAGAAAATAGGGGGGACACTAATTTCAGACTTTGCAATGAATTTGGCGTGCTTATGATTAAAATGCCCACTGATTAATAACAATCTTTATACTGATTACTGGTCGGTTTAGGTTATTATACCCCAACTTTTACGTCAATCAACCCGTGCTTTACGTTAGGCAACCCCGTGATATAGGTAAAAGACCACAATTTTTGATAGAGATAACCCATGGTTTAGGTAAATAAGTGCGTGCTTTACGTCAAACAACCCGTGCTTTAGGTAACCAGACGTAAAGCACGGGTTGATTGACGTAAAATTTTACGTAGGCAGACGTAAAGCTTTACGTATGAGGACGTAAAATTTTACCTAACAAACCTAAAGTTTTAGGCTAACAACGTAAAGCACGGGGTTGCCTAACGTAAAGCACGGGTTGATTGACGTAAAACTTTACGTAGGGAGACGTAAAATTTTACGTCTCCCTACGTAAAGTTTTTAAGATTGGTTAAACAGTTAAACTTTAAAAAAGCAATGGAGGAGGGTATAGAGGGGCGAAAATAAATACGGTCAACAACCCTCAATGTGTTGTTGACCGTGCAAGTCATCAATTATTAATCAATGCTTTTTAGTTTATGGAAATTCTACATACACAGGAAGGTTTGGCTTTAAGCGAAGCCTTCCTTAACTAAAAGGCTTTGAATTATTAATTGTCAATTCTCAATTATATACCTATTTGCCAACAACCAATACCTGAAATGTACCAGGTATTGCTTTTGGTCTTTTACCTGTATTAGTAGCTTCCAAATCTGCTGTAGGAGTGTAGAGTAAATGAGTGGCTTCATCTAGTGCAATTGTTCTTGCTCCTTTCTTTGATATAAAATTCTCAACCACAGAATATTTATTTGCATTATCCTCATGAATAACGGTAATGGTTCCATCTTCGCCATTGGAAGTGTAGATGTTTTTACTTGCAGCATCAAAAGCATTACCATCGCAACCTCCACCAATTGGCAAATCGGCAACTATTGCTCCCGTTTCTTCATTCAGTACTATTAGTTTTTTGTTATCTCCACAAGCTGCAAACAATCTTTTAGTCTTGGTATCTATTGCCAAACCAGTTGGTGCTTCACCTGGCGCAATAGGCCAATGTGCAGTAACCACCATCTTTTTTGTATCAATAGCAACCACTTCACTCTTGTCTTCAAGGTTCACAAAAATTTTCCCTTCGCCATTACTCACTGCAGTTTCTGGCGCACCCCCCACTGCAATTGTAGCAACAACTTTATCTGTTTCAGGATCTATAAAAGATAAATCTTTGCTTTTGCCATTGCATACAACTACTTTTTTAATTGATTCATCATAAAAAATAGCATCTGGCTTTTCGCCAGTGGCAACTGTTCCTATCACTTCCAAAGTCTTTAAATTGAATATGGAAGCATTGTTTGTTTTGCCATTTGTAGTGTAGCCTTTGTTTAATGATGGCACAAAAGCAATTCCGTGAACACCACTTGTGTTCGGAATTACGCCAATTGAATCACCTGTTTTTTTATCAA
The DNA here is from genome assembly GCA_947447825.1 of Chitinophagaceae bacterium. GTDB lineage: Bacteria > Bacteroidota > Bacteroidia > Chitinophagales > Chitinophagaceae > Parasediminibacterium. The sequence goes on from CANFLL010000001.1 coordinate 36,624, forward strand.
TTACATTCACTTGTGTAGCGTGAGATACAAACAATCTATTACTGTTTGGCTGTACTGCTAGGTAGTCCCAGCCACCATTGCCACCAATCCTTAGGGTGCTAATTACTTTTATAGAACCTTGCGCTTGGGCTGCCATGGCAAATGCAACCATCAAACCAACAGAAACAACTTTTTTCATTTTAAATTTATTTATTAGGGTGCAATATATACAGTCAATATTGATATTACTGAAAGAAAAATGGTTGATTTTTTTGAGAACCTTCTCAAATGGAGAAACTATTCAGGGGGTATTTAACCGCAAGGGACACTAAGGTTTTCATGAGGTATACAATGTTTTTTGGGTATTGTTTTTTCAGAATATCATTACCACTATGTTCACTAATAAAAAAGCCATCGCAAATCTGCGATGGCTTCAACAATAATCAAACGCTCAAAAAAACTATTTTCCGTTTATCACAATTTTTTGTGTGTTATAATTAACTCCTGAACCTTGTAGTGAAACATAATACACACCTTTCTTTAACCCTTGAGTTAGATTGATGGATGTGTTGTTCTGACCAACAATTGCACTAACTGAAGAAGAACTTACTAATCGACCTGTATTATCGAAAATGCTTAACTGTAATTGTGTGGCCGATGGGCTAGCAAAGCTTACTTTGAAAGCACCATTGTTAGGGTTAGGACTGATGCCCACCGTTTTAGCTTGCAACGTTTTTTCGTAAGCTACATCCACTTTGCTAAATGCTGCATTTGTGATGCCAGCAGTGAAGTTGATGGATTGACCTGTTGGATTTTCGATGTTGTAAACAACAGAAGTAACATCACTTAAATCGATAGAAGCTGGTAAACTAGCATCAGTTGATTTGAAATCGCTTGCACCAATTTGGTACGTTTGACCGTCTTGCAAACCAGTAATGTAGTAGGTATATTGACTCTTCCAGTTGCTAACACTTTCTTTAGTGATAGTAACCTTCATGTTTAAGCCTTCTGCACTTGTGCTTGCAGTAAACTTGAATGATTTATAACCAGTAAGGTTTTCAGCACTTGCACCACCTTTCAAATATTTGTAAATAGATACATAGCTTGGCGTTGTAACATTTGCTTTAACGTCTCTCAATAGAGCGTATTCATCATTACTAACCACTCTGCTGCTATTGTTTGATATATTAAATTGTGCCACCGAAGTGTTGTTGTCACCACTTGTACCCCAAATGCCATCTGCCATATACAGCATATCTGCTTTAGCGTTATTAAACACCACACTAATATTTGCATCGTAAGAATCACTTACAGGAATAGAAACAGTAGATTTTGCATTAGCACTAATTGTGAATGGTACAATTACTTTATTGCTAGAACCACTGTTTTCAGTAGCATGTTGTGTTAATTCGAAATAACCAGATGTGTTAGCAGTTTTGTTATTGATGGTAAGATTAAGGTTAGTGCCAATTCTGTTTGCAGCAGAAACATACGCTTTAGGAAGATCGTTTCCAGTAGTCAATTCAACAACAGGCATTGTAGTTTGCAATCTGCTCAATATTTCCTTAACCATTGTTGTTGCATCAGTAGGTGTTGCAGCCCAAAGTTGATAGTTAACCATTGTGTCTTCGCCAATGTAGTCGGTCATTAACCATTTGCTTTGCAATGAGTAAGTGTTTCTACCAGCTTTTTGACCAGCAGAGAAACTGATTGCATATTCCTTAGTTCCATCAGCTTGAAGAATGGTGTAACGGATGAAAGGAAGACTAGCAATTTGAATGTTTTCTACGTTCAACAATTGCGCACCTTTCAATCTGTCGCAGATTGGTTTAGTGTGCGAATAGATTCCTCCAATAGTCTTAGTTGCAAAAGCAACAGCCTTAGGTGAATTATTCAATGTGAAATCTATTGTGCGAACCTCAATAGCATTTGTAATGGAAGTTAGGTCGGTAACAGAAGCAGATTTATCGTAAGCAGTGTATGCACTATTTACTTTGTAAGGCATTACAGATGATAGGTTGCTAACTGTAGTTCCAAAAGTGGTATAACTACCTTTTTTAGGCGTTGCAATTAACTCTTCTGCACTGTATTTAACAACACCATTTTTGCCATTCTTGTATAGGTTAAAGTTTCGTGTGCCTATAGCTGCACCAATTGGTTTACTTTCTAAACCACCAGTTGCACCAGAAGTAACTGTACCAGTATCGCAACTAACTACAAAAGGAAGTGTTGCTGTGGCTGAACATCCACCGTTAGTTACTGTGTAAGTAATGTTTGTTTTGCCATCAGCAATAGCCGTAACAACACCTGTTGCATCAACAGTTGCAACTGAATTATCTGAAGAAGCCCATGTTCCACCAACGGTTGTTTCGGTAAGTGTGGTTGTAGTTGTTGCACAAATAGTATCTGTTCCCACAATTGCATCAACTACCGGAGAAGGCGTAACAGACAATACTAAAGTTGCTGAACTGTCACAGCCAGCTGCATTTGTTAAGTTTGCAGTTTGCGCTCCTGCAGCAATGAAAGAAAGACCATTCCAAGAGTATGGTAGTTCATTTGAACAAATAGTTTTTGTAGTAGTAGATGTGCTAGATGAACTTACCGTTAACACCAGCGTTGCAGCACTATCACACCCTGCCGCATTCTTTAAGTAAATAGTGTAAGAACCAGTGGTATTGTAGCTTGTACCATTCCAAACGTAAGGAAGAGATTTGCTACAAACGCTCACTACAGTTGAAGAGGTAGAAGTTTCTTTTACAGCCAATACTAAAGTAGCCGCACTATCACAGTTAACTGCATTTGTTAAATGAATGGTGTAAGAACCTGCTGCATTGTAGCTTGTACCATTCCAAGTATAAGGAAGAGAACTACCGCAAACGCTTATTGTTGTTGTAGATGAAGTTGCGGCTTTAACGGTTACGTTCATTGTATCGCTACAACCAGTAATTGAATTATTCAACACATAACTATACACACCAGCAGATGCACCAGTGTAAGTAGCTACTGAATTTAAAACATCAATTTGTGTGAAAGAAGCACCAGAAGGATTAGTAGATAATGGACTCCAACCACCAATGTGCCATCCTACAGAGTTGTAGAATTTAACACTTTCTGTACTGCAAACCACAGCGTCAGAACCAGCATTAGGCTTTGGATTAACTGTAAGTACTAAAGAAGCAGCACTATCGCAACCTGCTGCATTCGTTAGGTGAGCAATGTAAGTTCCAGCAGAAGTATATGTTGAACCATTGAAAGTGTAAGAACCACCTTCGCAGATGCTTGCAGAAGTTGCAGAAGTAGAATTTGCTTTTATTGTTAACACCAGCGTTGCAGCACTATCACAACCTGCTGCATTCGTTAAATGTGCGGTTTGAGTACCTGCTGCATTAAAGGTTAAACCATTCCATGAATAGGGTAATTGACTAAGACAAACACTAAGTGTATTAGCAGAAGTAGAGGTTGCTTTTAATGATAATACTAAAGTTGCAGCACTATCACAACCTGCTGCATTTAATAAATGTGCAGTTTGGGTACCTGCTGCATTAAAGGTTAAGCCATTCCAAGTGTATGGCAATGCACTGGGGCAGATGCTTAATGTATTTGAAGAAGTAGAATTTGCTTTTACTGTCAATACTAAGTTTGCAGTGCTATCACATCCACCAGCGTTTTTAAGAAGTGCTGAATATGAACCAGCGGTTGAATAAGTGCTACCATTAAATGTGTAAGAACCTCCAGCGCAAATACTAGCATTAGTTATTGAAGATGTTGCTGCACAAGCAACAGCACAACCAGTTACGCTTGGAGTAAAAGGATAATGATGTAATTCACCACCATTTTGGGTGAATGATTGCCCAATTACTTGTCCTTCAATATTTGATGAACTGTTTTTTGTAATTACAGCGTTAGGTGCAAAAACAGTTCCTTCAACAGTTGCACCAGAAGGTATGTTAAGTGTTGTGGTGTTGTAGAAATTATAGATGATGTATGGAGCGTTTGAACCACCAATGCCAGATTGATTCCACACATTCCAGTTATAAGTACCAGGTGCATCAACGTTAATTACTAAAATGTGGCTAGCATCGGGGCTATTGTTGAAAGTAATGTTATTAGCATTTGTTAAATCAGTGCCAGAAACGTTTAGAACATTAGTTCCTGAAGCAAGCGTAATTTTTACTTGACCACTGGTTAATACACTGTTGATGGTTGAACCAAATACATTTCCATTAGGATTAGAAAGTATTTTACCTGAGGTGCTGCATGCTGCCAAACTAACGGCTGTTGCTTTCATGGTTGTAAAAGCAGAAGAGAAACTTATTTCAGAAGCTGTATTCGCATCACAAACTGGGTTATTAGAAGCAGAAACTGCTGTGCCCCAAGAGTTGTTGTGTGCATTGATATTTATGTTTGAACCAGAAGCATAAGAAGCATTGCTAGCGGTTACATACATATTTGAAGCTGCATTATTGTTATCTACATACCAAACTTTTATGTTTGATGAGGCACAGTTACCTATTTTAAGATAACTAGTACCATTAACTTGTAATGAACCACTAGATAAGTTAACCTGCCCACCTACAAACAATCCAATTGGAACATTGCTTACTTTAAAAGTTGAATTGCTGTGAATGTTTACTTGGTAACCACCTGCAACAGTTAAGTTGCCTCCAATGGCAATTCCACCTTCAGACTCGTTAGTGATTAGTGTTGCATCATTTTGCAAAAAGGCATTAAACCCAAGTGCAGGTGCTGTCGGACTCTGTGCTGAAGCACAGAAACAAATTAAGAACGTTAGTGCGAAGAAGGAAAGTAACTTGTTTGTCATAACTTTTTTTGTCAATTTGTTTTAAAATACTATCACGCAGAACTGCAAATTTGCAGTCGTACTACTACAATGCCTATCCCTAAAATTAGGGGGCATCCAATATATATAACGGATAAACGGCTGTTTTATTATCCAACATAAGAAAAAACGCATAAATTTTACAATTAAGTAGATATTTTATGTTTAAATTTTAAGTGTGGCATGATCTGCCATCTACTAGTTTGTAGAACATGTAATACAATCTGATTGACAAGCTAGATTTTGCAAACGAAGATTCATTTGAGAAGCACTCAAAGTATTTTACAGTACTTTACAAATACTATCATGAAAACAAAAATGTTGGTAAGATCCCCTTCGATTTACTTTATTTATCACTTTGCTAAAGTGGTTTTATTACTTTTGCGAAATATTTAAATACAGGTAAACAAAAAGCATGGTATCAACAATTAGCCTAATTGACAATAATAAGTTGCCTAAACACATTGCAATCATCATGGATGGTAATGGGAGATGGGCCGCTGAAAAGGGACAAGAAAGATTATATGGCCATTATCATGGTGTAGAAAGTGTTCGAAATATTGTAGAAGGAAGTTCTGAACTGGGCATTGAATATCTTACGCTTTATGCCTTCAGTACAGAAAATTGGGATAGGCCACAACAAGAGGTTAGTGGGTTAATGGCTCTTTTAGCAGATACAGTTAGAAAAGAAGTACCATTGCTTAATAAAAATAATATTAAACTTCACATAATCGGCGACATAGAATTGATGCCTCCATTTGCTGTAAAGGCACTAGAAGAATCTATGTTCTTAACTAGCCAAAATACTGGATTGAATCTTATAATGGCGTTGAGCTACAGTAGTAGATGGGAAATGGCAAATGCTATAAAAAAGATTGCTAAAGAAGTAGAAGCTGGTAATCTTAAATCGAACGATGTTTCTCAACACACACTAGAACAGTATTTGTCTACAAGTAAGTTTCCCGATCCAGAACTGATGATACGCACAAGTGGTGAATTCAGAATAAGCAATTTTTTACTATATCAATTGGCTTATGCTGAGTTATATTTTACAGAAACTCGTTGGCCAGATTTCAGAAAAGAAAATCTTTATGAGGCTATTGTAGACTTCCAAAATCGCGAAAGGCGCTTTGGAAAAACAAGCAAACAAGTTCAGCAAGAAGAACCTGTTGCATAGCTATTCATTTATATGGCATTTGTTTAACGTCTTATTTAACAAAGACTTTTAAAATATGCCTTTAATTTGCCACTTTTAATAATAATTATTAATTTTTTGAAAGCTGTCTTTTTTTTTCAGCCTTTAGGCAAAATACAAATTCCCAAGCGGATGCAAAAAGTTTATAGATTCTTTTTTTTGGCTTTCTTTTCCACCCTTCTGTCTTTTAATATTTCATTTGCTCAAGATGTATCCGATACTTCTATTACATCTGTAAATACAGATTTAATTAACATTTTCACTCAAAAAGTTCCCAAGAAGTATAAGATTGCCGCAATTAAAATAGTTGGCAACCATTTCTTCGATGAAAATTTACTTGTTTCAGTTTCCACCCTGAATGTTGGAGATGAAGTGGCCATTCCTGGTGGTGATAATTTTGCAAAAGCAATTAATAAGCTTTGGGGTCAGAACTACTTTAGCAATATCGCTATCAATATTACCAAGCTTGAAGGAAAAAATATAACTGTAGAAATTGCAGTAACAGAAAGACCTCGTTTAGCTAAATTTTCTTTTGTGGGTATTTCCAAGAGCGATGCGGAAGACTTAAAAGCTAAGTCTGGACTTGTTGTAGGTAGGGTTGTTACCGAAAACATGAAAAAATCTGCAGCTTCCGCTATTCAAAAGTTTTATGCAGAAAAAGGTTATCAAGATGCCTCAGTAAAAATAGAAGAACAAAAAGATAAAACATTACAAAATTCTCTACAAATTAGTTTCATAATTGATAAAGGAACTAAAACGCGCATAAACAATATCAATTTTGCTGGTAATACCATTGATGATGCTAAATTGAAAAAGAAACTAAAGGACACAAAGGAGCAATCAAGATTTACACTTTATCCTCCTGACAATAGTGGTGGTTTTATTACCCCAAAACGTTACACATTCGATGATTATCTAACAGATCATGGGTATATGACCTATACACTAACTAAAAAACTATTAGATCCTTACGTACGTTTAAAATTCTTTACTTCTGCTAAGTTCAATGAAAAGAAATATGCTGATGATAAAGAAAAGTTGATAGAATATTACAATACTCTTGGTTATAGAGATATGTCTATTGTAAAAGACAAAGTGTTTAAAAACTCAAAAGGTTCTCTCAATATTGACATTCAATTAAATGAAGGTCACAAATATTACTTCGGAAACATAAAATGGAGAGGAAATACAAAATACTCTGATTCTGTTCTTACTGCTATCTTGGGAATAAGCAAAGGCGATATCTATAACCTTGATGAATTAAATAAAAGACTAGGAAAAGGTGCGCCAGAAGGAACTGATATTGGTACATTATACCAAGATGATGGATACTTATTCTTCAGAACTGATCCAGTAGAAGTAGCTGTATATAATGATACAATAGATTATGAAATAAGAATTGTTGAAGGGCCACAGGCTACCATCAAGAATATTAGAATTTCGGGAAATGAAAAGACAAAGGAATATGTTATCCGTAGAGAAATAAGAACTATTCCGGGAGATAAGTTTAGTAAATCGAATTTGATACGTTCACAAAGAGAAATTGCACAGTTAAACTTCTTTAATCCAGAGAAAATAGGTATTAACCCAATCCCTAATCCTGATGATGGTACAGTAGATATTAATTATACAGTAGAAGAAAAGTCAAGTGATCAATTAGAACTTAGTGCTGGTTGGGGCGGAAATATCGGACTTACGGGTACACTTGGGGTAACGTTTAACAACTTCTCCATCAATAACATTTTGCATAAAAAAGCATGGGATCCATTGCCAATAGGAGACGGACAAAAGCTAAGTATGCGTGTTCAGAGTAATGGAAAGGCTTTTCGTTCATATAACTTTTCTTTTACAGAGCCTTGGCTTGGTGGTAAAAAGAGAAATTCTCTTACTGTCTCTTTTTTCGATACCAAATATGCAAATGCGTATAATCCAGTTACAGGAAGCTATTCTAGCAGTGCTGCAAATTCTTCCTACATCAGAACAACTGGAGTGGGTGTAAATTACGGGAAGCAACTAACTTGGCCTGATGACTTTTTCTCTTTCTCTGCAGGTGTCAACTTTGCTAGATACAAATTGAAGAATTATTATATTGATAGAGTAAACTTGCCAGGGTATAATAATGGATTCTCGCATAATTTAAATTTCAAGTTTGCTTTACAACGCAATTCTGTTAATCAGCCTACTTTCCCAAGTAGCGGTAGTAATCTTTTACTTACATTGGCACTTACACCTCCTTATTCTTCTGTATGGCCAGATGTAGTAAGTCAGTCGAATCCATATAAATGGATTGAATACTACAAAACTCGTTTTACTGGTGAATGGTATGTTCCTTTGAGTAAGCCTACTGGTGCTGATAGAAATCAAATGTTTGTTTTAAAAGCTGCTGCTAAATATGGTTTCTTGGGAAGATATAATACTAAATTGAACATTTCTCCATTCGAACGTTTTCAGGTTGGGGATGCTGGTCTTGCCAATCAGTTTGCGCTTTTAGGCTATGACATAATTGCACAAAGAGGTTATCCTGTTTATCAGTCATCAAATCCAACAGTTAATCCTGAACAAAGTGGGGCTTCTGAATACTTTACCATATTTAATAAATATACTCTAGAGGTTAGGTATCCATTAAGTTTGAATCCGAGTAGTACTATTTATGCGCTTACTTTTCTTGAAGCAGCAAATGGTTGGTACACTGTAAAAGATTACAATCCATTCCAACTTCGTAGGTCTGTTGGTGTGGGTATGAGGTTCTTTCTGCCAATGTTTGGATTGTTAGGTTTTGATTATGGTATTGGACTAGACAGAACTGAATCTGGTAATGGGTTAAAGGGAGCATCTAGGTTTACATTCATGCTTGGATACGAGCCTGAGTAATATGTACATCTACTAGTTGTTATTCATTTACTGATTAAATAATAAGTTATGAATAGGTTTTTTTTTATTGGATTTCTTTTCATTGTAGCATCAATCACTGCATCTTCACAAAGAATTGCTGTTATTGACACTAAATATATACTTAGTAATATTCCTGATTATAAAATTCTTGATAAGAGAATTCAAGTTACGAGTGCTGAATGGCAAAAAGAAATTGATGCCAAACAAGCTACTCTCGAAAGGATGTATAAGGACTATGATGCTGAGCAGTATATGCTTACCGATGAATTAAAAAAGAAAAGACAAGCTGACATAGCTAGTAAAGAGAAAGAAATTCAGGAATTACAAAAAAAAAGATTCGGTTATCAAGGAGATCTTTTTAAAGAAAGACAGAACTTGGTGAAACCTATTCAAGATAAGGTATACAACGCTATTCAGAAATTGTCTGTTGCAAGATCTTACGATTTGGTGCTCGATAAAAGTGAAGGCATTACTGTTATATTTGCCGACCCTAAAATGGATAAGAGTGATGATGTGCTTAGAGAACTAGGTATCAGGGTTAATAATTAAGGAACAAACAATTAAATAGATAAATAAAAAAAGGAAGTAATGAAAAAATGTTTATTAGGCTGTGTAATAGTTGCAGCAAGTTTATTTATAAACTCTCAAGCACAGGCTCAGGTTAAAATTGGCACTTTCGATGAGCAAAGCGTTTTAGGTTTAATGCCAGGTATTCAGAAAGTAGATACTCTTTTACAGAAATATGTAAATGATTCTTTGAAGCCAGAGTACGACTATGAAATGAGTGAATTAATGCGTATGGATAGTACTTTTAAAAAGGATTCTGCTACTATGCAACCAGGCACTCGTGGTATTGTTCAAAAGGAAATTAACCAACATAAATATAAGATTGTAAACTGGCAGCAGTATCAAAACCAACAAGTGCAACAAAAAGAAGATGAATTGCTTTTTCCTTACAAGCAAAAGGTTTATGCTTCTCTAGAAAAGATTATTAAAGAACAAAAATATACGCACGTTTTCAAAGGTGATCAACTATTAGTTGCTCCACCAAGTGATAACCTAGTTATTAAAGTTGCCTTAGATTTAAAATTGAAATTCCCTAAAGATGTGGAAGAGCAATTAAGAGCGCAAGGTTTATTGGATAGCAGCCCAACAAATACGTCTGCTTCTCAAAAGCCTGCTACTAAACCAGCTGCAAAGCCTAAGCAATAATTTTGTTTTCTATACATTTATTTGAGCTATCTAATTAATTTTAGATGGCTTTTTTTATGGCTTTAATTATTCTATATTTCAGAAGTCTATACTTTAGGATTGCTAACAATTTCTATCTTTTCCTGTTAAATGTAGCTACTTAACACGTGAGTTGTAACAAAAAGTAAGGGCCGTGAAGAATCACAGCCCTTTTTTCAACCCTAAACCCTTAAAAAACATTACAAATGTAATGTCTTAAAATGAATAAATTAAAAAGCAATTAAAATAATATTAATATTTTAAGGTTTCCTTTAGAATCTTTCTAGCTTCGAAAAGAAAAAGTCTCCTTCGATCACTGCATTTTCATCGCTATCACTTCCGTGAACTGCATTTTCGCCAATTGAAGCAGCAAAGTTTTTACGGATAGTTCCTTCGGCAGCATTTGCCGGATTAGTTGCACCAATCAGTGTTCTAAAATCCTCTACAGCATTTTCTTTTTCAAGAATGGCAGCCACAATTGGACCACTACTCATGAACGCAACCAATTCTGGAAAGAAAGGGCGCTCTCTGTGTATGTCATAAAACAAACCAGCTTGTTCAATAGTCAATTTAGTCCATTTTAGTGCCTTAACACTAAATCCTGCTTTGATAATCTGATCCAAAATTGCGCCTGTGTACCCTTTGCTAGTTGCATCAGGCTTAATCATCGTGAAAGTTCTGTTACTCATAATATTTGTATTTAATAGCGCAAAAGTATGTAATTACATTTGAAGGATATTGCTAACAATAATGTTAACGGATAAAATATACAGGCCTGAGTAAAAGATAAATAACCTTAACGTACATTTTAAAGCTAGAGTGCCATAAGGAAACAATTAAAAAAATAAAGCCTCGGGAGGAATCCAAAGGCTTTTAACTAGTATTTAAACAAACCCCATTATGCTTTTAGTTCAATATAAAAAGTAGTACCTGATTTCTTATTGCTTTTGATGGTCATTTTGCCGCCAAGAGAATCAATAAAATCTTTGGTAAACATTAAGCCAAGTCCACTACCCATTTCCTTTTTAGTGCCAGGTGTGGTTAATTTTCCATCACCTGTAAGTATCTTTATTCTTACATTCTCATCCATTCCAACACCTGTGTCACTTACTGAAATTAAAACCTTTTCTCCTTCCCTGTGAGCATACACTGTGATAGTGCCATTTTCGGTAAACTTAATCGCATTACTCAATAAATTCCTGATGATAAATTGAATGGCATTAGGATCTGTATTCAATATTAAATCTGTGTCTACTAAATTTACCAATTCATTGTTTTTCATGGTAGCCGAAGCATACGCTTGGTAAAAACGTTCTTGCGTAATTTTAAATAAGTTCACAGGTTTCTTTTCAATGCCAGTTTTTGTCACCTGCATTCTTCCCCATTCTAGCAAATCTGACAATAAACCAAGCGTTCCATCTAAATGGGATTCTGCCATCATCATCAAATCTGCAGATTCTTCTTCAGAAAGCATGTCACTCTTAGTGAAATCAATAATTTGTTTTAATGAAGCTAAAGGACTGCGAACATCGTGTGCAATGATGGAAATAATTCTGTTTTGCATTTCAGACTGTTGCTTCATTTTAAGTTCTTGAAGCTTTAGTGCTTTATTGATTAATCGTAAATCCAATAATTTTATTACTTGCTTTGCCAATACTTTCAAACCAAAAGATTGTTCATCAGTTAAATGTTGAGGTTCAGAATTGATTACACACAAAGTGCCTAGTTTTAACCCGTTTTTACTAACTAACGGAACACCCGCATAGAACCTAATATTTGGCGCATCTGTAACAAGTGGACTATTTGCAAATCGTGCATCTTTACTAGCATCATCTATTTCAAAAATATCTTCCTCTTGCATTAACGTACAAGCACAAAATGATGATTTTCGAACAGATTCATTTATCATATAAAACGATTCTGCATTGTGCCATTGTCTTCCTGTTTCTAACAAGGAGATAAGCGAAATAGGTACATTGCATATTTGAGATGCAAGCTTTACAATATCATCAAATTCATCTTCCTTAGAAGTATCTAATATTTCATAGTTATATTGTTCCCACAAACGTTGTGCATCTAATGAAAGGGTTGATAAATTTTTCATGATTCTCTAATTTGAAGGGTGAACAATTAATTTGCTGACCTAAAAATAGGTAATCAACACAACCTAATCTATTAAAAAATCAGCTAATTTGATTCAATTAAACCGATAATCATCATTTCATCATAGTACTATCAAAGGGCATATCGAGGGTACTACTAAGGGTATCATCCAAACTACTACAAGGAACTTTTTCTATTAAGAAAATGAGAAGTTTTAGTGTTAAGCATAAGGATTAAAACAAGGTGTACTAACCTTAAATTGAGACGTGAAATATGAAGAGTTAAAAAACAAAGGACATGATATACACTTTAGTAATGCTCCACAATGAATAACCCATAGTCCTATAGATTTTTGCTAAACCCTAACTTTTTATGTGTGTGTGTAGGTGTTGGACTTATGCAAATTCTGCATAATCTTTCGTGAATTATTTCAAGCAAATTTTATTTCTCTTTACTAAGGTTAATACGCTGTTTGAAAATATTGGATTAGTTGGTCTATTCCGATTTATTGAGGAAGGCGTTTCATCAGTTCGTCATCTATTTTCTTAAAAAGATGATATGGTTTATATGTACGCCATTCGGGTATTTCCATTAGTTCAATGTAATAATTTAGCTTCCGCTTTCTGAAATCGTATTGGCTTTGTTCGGGCATGTTCAAGGATACAATCCATCCATTTTCATCTGTCACATTTTCAAACCATTCTTCATAATAGTCTTTGTCTCCACTATGGAAGTTCAGGATATTCTCGGTTATAAGAATGTATTTAGTAATGTTATAGTGCGCAAGTTTATCTATTACTTCCCGTTTAAGCTCCATAATATCATTTTCGATGGCATCATTCCATTCACCAATCATTTCTATGATGGCAAAATTCAGCTCATAATCAACGTAAATAATTTTAAGGTAAAGGGTATTACTGCCAAAGTCTTCCCATTGTGGATGTATATAGTAGTTGTAAACGGTGGCAGAAAATTCGAATTCACTATGAACAACACCATAAAAAGGGGAGCGTTTGTCCTCCTCTGCATTGTACATATACCGCCAATTGAAATGTGGTTCTAAAAGATGCATGAAATATTAATCTAATTTATGTTAATGTTACTGGTTTCTAGATTCAAGTTACTGGTAACCTATAACCTGAATCTAGTAACCAGTAACTTGGAACTACTCTTTATGAAACTCCACCAACCCATCCATTGGACTTTGCAATACTTTGCCCAATTCTAGTTCGTAGGTATTGCAAAGATCTTGAAGTACATCCTTAAAACCAAAAGCAATGCTGCCCGTGAAGTTGATGGGCATCTTCCAAGACTCTTCATATTTATATAGATGATTGAACACAAAATCGTTCAACCCATCTTCAATAATGTTTTCAATCATGTAATGCCCTCTGTTTTCTGCCAAAAAAATAGCATAGCTAGCCAAGTACCTATTTGCAAGAGGTTTTTTATAAACACTATCCAATATATCATCTTTAGATACATTGAAGTGCTTATTGAATCGGTGCATTAGGTCTTCATCGAAAGTATTGTATAGATAATATTGAATTACTTTTTTGCCAAGATAGGCACCGCTACCTTCATCTCCCAAAATATATCCTAATCCAGGACTATTCTTCACAATCTTTTTTCCATTGTAATAACAAGAGTTTGCACCCGTACCCAAAATGCAAGCTATCCCTTTTTCATGACCACATAAGGCACGAGCGGCACCAAGCAAATCATCTTCTAGCGTTATGTCTGCAGTAGAGAAAACTTCTTTCAAAGCTAATCTTACTATCTTTTCGTTGGATGGATTGCCCATTCCTGTGCCATAAAAATGCAGTTCTTCTATTTCTATGTTCTTTAGTTCTGGCACCAAGTCTTGTTCCAACAAATCAACTATCTGCTCCCTTTTTACAAAATAGGGGCTGATGCCATGCGTATTAATAATCTTCTTTTTGCCATTATACAGCAAACACCATTCGCATTTTGTAGAACCGCTATCGGCAATTAATTGTACTGGCATAATTATCTAATTTATATTTAGTCAACTTAAAACTAGCCTATCAAGGCTTAAATATAGTATTTCCTTGCAATAGTTTACCTATTAATGAACATAATATCAATTTAATAATCTTCTTAGAAATAGACATAAGCATCCTTTTAATGTAAAATCAATCGCTTGCCTGTCCTTAATCTCTATTGCCAATGAATGATTACAGATATATTTGCCTCCTTTAAAACAGGTTAGAATACATTTATGGCTAATAAAAAATTACAGGTTTGGTTGCCCCTTTTGTTCTCTGTTCTGGTAATAATAGGGATGATAATCGGCTTCCAACTACACGATAAAACCAACAGTGCCATCTTTATGGGCAGTGGCAAAAAGAACTCAATTCAGGAGGTTGTTGATCTCATTAAAGAACGCTATGTGGATGCTGACAAAGCTGATAGTGTGAGCCAAGCAGTGATTGATAACCTTTTGGCACACCTTGATCCTCACTCTGTTTACATACCCTCTAAATATGTGAAGGATGTGAATGATGATTTGCAAGGCAATTTTCAGGGAATTGGTATAGAATACCAATTGATAAATGATTCCGTTAACGTGATGAACGTGATTAAGGATGGCCCAGGCGAAAAAGCAGGATTGCAAGTGGGCGACATACTGCTTAAAGCTAATGACACTACCTTACTCTATGGCAAAAAGACTAACGGTGCTGAAATAAGAAAAACACTTCGTGGTGAAGCGGGTTCTACCGTTAAAATTACTGTTTTGCGCATTGGGAAATTGCTGAATGTTACCATTACCCGCGGCAATATCCCTGTTCCGTCCATAGATGCTGCTTACATTATTGCCCCAGAAACAGGTTATATTAAACTGAATAAATTTGGAGATAGAACTTATGAAGAGTTTATGCAGAACCTAGAAAAACTGCAAAAACAAGGTATGAAGAAACTAATACTGGATTTGCGTGGTAACGGTGGTGGACTAGTAAACGAAGCAACCGCAATTGCTGATGAGTTTTTGGATGAAAACAAGTTAGTAGTATACACCGAAGGGAATCAATCGCCTAGAACAGATTATAAATGTAGAAAAGAAGGACTGTTTGAAAAAGGTTCTTTAGCTGTTCTGATAGATGAAACCTCGGCTAGCGCTAGCGAAATACTAAGCGGTGCATTGCAAGATTGGGACAGGGCAACCATCATTGGTCGTAGAAGTTTTGGAAAGGGATTGGTGCAACAACAGTTTCAGTTGAGCGATGGAAGTGCCTTACGACTAACAGTGGCTCATTACTACACGCCTTTGGGAAGAAACATTCAGAAACCTTATGATAATAAAAGCAAACAGGATTATGATGATGAACTAATGAAGCGTTATCATGATGGTGAACTTACTGGTAAAGACACTAGCATTAATAGAGGAAAGGCTTATAAAACACCCGCTGGGCACACGGTTTATGGTGGTGGTGGCATTACTCCAGACATTTTTGTACCCATAGATACCTCCAAATCTTCTGTTGCTTACACTCGCTTTTATTTTAGAAACACGCTGAATTCATTCGTATATCATTATTTTTTAACCAATAGGAGTAAGTTTGATAAAATAACAACCACAACACAATTACAGCAACAATTTATTCCGGGAGAAGCTGAGTGGCAAAACATTAAATCAACCGCCCAAGAACGGGATGGTATATCTTTGGCTGAAGTGACACCCAAAGAAAAGGCAGATATCCTGCAGAGAATGCAAGCACTAATGGCAAGACAATTATTCCGTACGGAAGGATATTATGAAATAGAAAACAAAAACGATAACACTATTAAGAAGGCGTTGGAAACTTTGAAATAGTTGAATCTTCACTTCTATATAAAAATGGGGGGAATTAACCGAAAAGTCAGGAATGGTATTTCGCAAAATAAGAAGAAGTAATTGAGTAAAAGTGGATCAATTTAATGACGCTTAAGTTTAGAGGACGGGTTGCTACTAAAGATCTTTACCACGAAGGACAAAAAGAAAAAACAAAGAACATAAAGGTTTATAGTTCCTTACACGCTGTCCCCATTTTGTCAATCGGATTGCCTCGCTTGACAATATTATTGCTTCGCTAGACAATCGGAATGATTCGTTTGACAATCGGATTGCGTCCTTTGACAATCGGATTGCCTCCTTTGTCAATCGGATTGCCTCGCTTGACAATATTATTGCTTCGTTTGACAATCGGATTGTCTCGCTTGACAATCGGATTGAGGTAATTGACAATCGGATTGTCAATTTTGATTGTGGCTACAAGCTGAAACTTTTTATGGATGGTATTAAACGATTTTACGATATCGCAGTTTAAAAATTCTAGTACTCACACCGTGTTAATTTTGCTATAAGCACTAAATGTGTAGTTGATGACCTCAGTATTTAAAACAATATTTTTTACCCCTCAGCCTTATTAAACATTGAAAAAAAAACTATTAATTGTTCTTGTGAACTTATCGGTAGTGCTACTTTCACAGTGCCTCCCTTTATTTGCACAACTGAAAACAAAACAAGTAACGAACTATTCTCAAAGTTGGGTTGGCATTAATTCAACCATAAGATTAAACAATCATTGGGGGATTGCAGCCGATGCTAGCTATAGATCGAATAGCTTTTTTGCCAGCGAATTTTATACAATTACCCGTTTGGGCATCAATTATTGGGTGAATGATAATTTATCCTTTACAGGGGGTTATGGGCATCAGTGGAATGCGCCAACAGTCAAAGGTTGGCATACCATTGCCAACGAAAACAGGTTATATCAACAAGTTATTTTGACTACCAAAATGAGTAATGTTACTTTTACCAATAGACTAAGGAATGAAGAGCGGTGGCAAGAGAAGATTGTTGGCGACACTGATACGCACACAACCATCTTTACTAACAGGGTGCGCTATATGCTGGCCATAGAAATCCCTCTATCATCAAAATCCTATCTACCTTCTTTATTAATATCTGATGAATTGTGTGTTCAAATGGGTAAAACAATTGTGTTTAATACATTCGATCAAAACCGGGCATTTATTGGACTTAGAGAATATTTTACAAAACATCTTTATTGCGACTTGGGCTATTCATTAATAGACCAAGAAAAATCTTCTGGCTACCAATATGACCGTGACCATCTTTTCAGATTATTCCTTTTCTATAACCCAGACTTGAGAAAAAACAGACACTAAGAAAGTTGATTAAACCAGCGCAACTTCGATCTGTTTAAAGCCTTCATCTGCTGGCAAGTGTTCCCACAATATTTGGTAAATAGCCTTTGCTATTGGCAAATCTGCCAGTACAGTTTCGTTGGTTTTATGAATGCACTTACTAGCGTTATATCCTTCTGCAATCATCTTGAGTTCTAGTTGGGCTGCCGTAACACTATAACCTTTGCCAATCATGTTGCCAAATGTTCTGTTTCGGCTGTAAAGACTGTAACAGGTCACTAACAAATCTCCCAAATAAACCGAAGAGGAGTAATTAATGCTTTTCTGCTCTTCCTCGCTTTCCTTATCCCACACCATCTTTTTGCAAAAGGCAACCATTTCATGGGCACAATTTGTGATGTACACACTCAGAAAATTATCGCCATAATCCAATCCATGTGCAATGCCTGCACCCAAAGCATAAATGTTTTTAAGCACAGCAGCATACTGAACACCCAATATGTCATGATTTACTTTCGTAAAAATATATTCTGTAGTAAAGCTGTTAGCAATTTTAGCCGCTAAAGCTTCGTCGATGCCAGAAAAAGTAAGATAGGAAAGCTTTTCTGCGGCTACTTCTTCTGCATGACAAGGCCCTAGAACAGTGAAGTAATCTTTTATATCAACCTTAAAGTTCTGGTATAAATACTCATTTAATAGTTGATTGGTGGTAGGTAATATCCCTTTGATGGCCGAAATGATTTTCTTTCCTGCAAAAATATCATTAGGCAAAACGGATAAAGCTTCAATTACATAAGCCGAAGGAACAGCAATAATCAACAGGTCAGATTGCTTAATTACCTCTTCAATGTTAGCACTAAGCACTAACTGTTTGGTGTCAAAATAGGCCGCACCCAAATAACGAGGGTTGTGTCTCCTTTTTTTCAGCGTGGCAATAGTACTTGTATTCCGTATCCACCAATGAATGGTATTTCCATTATCTGTTAAAATCTTAGCCAATGCAGTAGCCCAGCTTCCACTTCCAATCATTCCAAATCTCATAGCACCCCCTTTTTAGTGATTAGTGATTAGTTATTACTTAGTGATTTGTGTTTAATATTTTTAGTTAATATCCAATCACTAACAACTAACCACTACTTTTTTTCTTCCTCAAATAATTTATCCTTAGCAACAACTTTCACCTTATCTCCTGTTTTAATGGTTTTGCTAATTAAGGTGTAAGGAGCCGTCACAATTTCATCTCCAGTTTTCAGTCCATTTGTAATTTCAATGTTATTTATATCCTGAATACCTGTTTTCACTTTTACCATTTTAACGGTACCTTCTTTTTGCAAAACGAATACCACTTCATCAAACACTTCTGCAGTTGTATCTATAGGTGCTTTGTCATCCTTTTTATCTGTCTTTGGTTTATCTACTTTATTGCTACGAGTGGTAACTGCATTTAGCGGCACAGACAAAACGCGTTGCTTTGTTTTGGTTTGAATATCGGCACTGGCACTCATGTTAGGCCTAAAAGGAAAGCTTTTGTGCGGCACAATTAAGTCTTTATAGCTATCCAATAACAACCTGATATGCACTTTATATTCTGTAACATCTGTTGTAGAAGAACTCGATGAAGTGGTAGGATTAGCAATTTTATACACTACCCCCTTAAATTTTCTTCCTGTGTAAGCATCTACTTCTATCAGGGCCGTGTCGCCAAGTTTAACTTTCGGAATGTCATTTTCACCAACATCTACCCTTACTTCTATCGAACCCAAATCGGCAATGCGCATCATTTCTGTACCCACATTAAAACTATTTCCTGCCACCCTTTCTCCTTTTTCAACTGCCAATAAGCTAACCACACCATCCATTGGAGCAGTAATGATGGTTCTACTTAAATCTTTATCCGCTTTTGCCAATTGGGCTTTGTTTCCCAAAATGTTAGCATCACTACTTTTTAAACCTTCTAAAGCTGCTTTATAATTTGACTGGGCTGACAGGTATGATTGCTGTGCCGTCTCGAACTCAGAAGCAGCAATAACCTTATCCTTCAATAATCTTTGTTGCCTATCATAATTCAATTTAGCCTGATCTAAAGTTGCTTTCAAACCAGTTATACTAGCTTCCGAATTACTTTTTTGTGCTTGTGCTTGCACCAATCCAGCAGATACTTGGTCTCTCTGTGTGGCATAAATGTCAGCGTAAATCTTTGCCAATATCTGTCCTTTTTTCACAGTGTCTCCTTCATTAACATAGAGACCCACAATTTCACCACTAATGTCAGGACTAATTTTCACTTCCACCTCTGGGTAAATTTTACCACTCGCATTAACAGTTTCTGTAATGGTTCGGGCAGTCGCTTTTTCGGTAGCCACTAATGTACCTTCTTCCTTTCCAATTATTCCAGTTTTCTTTAGGCCAAACAATCCGCCAAGCAAAACCACTATGCCTATTATAATCCAAAGTAATGTCTTATTCATACTATTGTTTTAATGGTAATTGATAACTATAGTTTCAATCCTTGTCCTTTATAAAATTCCAACAATTTCATTTTAAATAAGTAGTCATATTCATTGCTTACTTGCTGAAGTTTAGCGCGTAACAAATTGTTTTGTGTGGTCAATAAATCTATGGTGCTTAATAAACCAAGTTCATACCGTTTAGATGCAAATTCAAAAGCCTTCTGATTGCTTTCAACACTTTTAAGTCCTGCATTCTTTTTTTGCAAAGCAGACACTGCATTAGAATAGGCGGTGTAAATGTTCTGCTTTAAAGTAAGGTTTGCTGATTCTTTATTAAGCACCTGAGCTTTGTAGGTAAGTTTACTTTGTTCGTAAGCAATTCTATATTGACCATTATTAAAAACAGGCACATTTAAACTAAGCCCTACAGTCTGTCCAAAATTATTGTTCAATTGGTCACCATATCCTTTCCATAACCCACCAAAACTGTTATTAGATTTTGAGTAGGAAATAGTGGGTGACGTAATATAATAATCAGTACCCCCAATGTTCACTTTGTCGCCATTGGCACTGTACCCACTAATTGAATAACTATCTATTTTTTTAAATGAATTATAAAAGTTAGATGACAAGTTTACGCCCAAACTAAGGCTAGGATATAGATAAGCCTTATTGATGTCAATGTTTTTCTCGGCAGCTTTAATCCTGAATTCATTACCTTTTTGAAGTGGTTGCAAGTTCAACGCTAGTTGATAAACAGTTTCGGGTTGTAGCTCTCCGAATGACAATACAGGAATGGAACTCGCTTCTGGAATGACCACTTCAAAGGGGGCTGCGGCATCAATGTTCAAAACACCTTTTAGGGCTTGTACTGACTGATCGAAACTAGTTTGTGCCGATATATAGTTGCTGCTATCACTTGCCAATTGGGCTTCTATCTCTAATGAATTCAATTCTGGTAAAGCTCCTGCTTCCACTTTCTTTTTGGTAAGGGTAAGCTGTGTTTGCGTTTGCGCAATTTGCAATTGACTAATAATTACTTGTTCCTTAGCAGCCAGCACTTGAAGGTAATAGGTACAAACATTTAAAGAGGCATCACTTGCGGCTTTTTCAACATCGGCAAGTGATGCTTGTGCATTGAACTTAGCATAAAAAATACTATTATTCAACCGGTTATAATTGTATATTCCTATCCCACTTTGCACTTGATAGTTTTGGTAAAGAGATTGAGTGTTGCTGTAAATGTTGGTTGTTCTATCGATAGACCTCCCAAATTGAACCCCCAAACCTGAAGTTAAACTAGCACTTGGATATTTTGCCAACTGTGCTTGTTTTAATTGCAATGCACTGATGCGTGCTTGAACATCCGCTTGTTTAACAGATATGTTATTCTTTGTAGCATAATCCACACACTTACGCAAGTCCCACTTTTCTTGGGCAGTAGCTTGCAACACGAGCAAGAGGGAGAATAAAAAATAAAGCAAGGATTTCATAATCTTCAAAATAAATGAACGGATTAGATGTAGTCAAATATAGATTTGTTTTTTAAGCAGTTGAAATAATTTTAAAGAAATTATATAAATATGGAAGACAAATACTCGCAATGTGGGCAAATTTTACACAAAGAAATAATTTAAGAAGAGGTAAATAAGGTAAAAATCAAATTATGTAGGCAAAGAAGTAGCTTGTAAAAGTGTCATTTATTTAAAAGTTACTACTTGATACTGTTCAAACAGAATTAAAAAGAGACCAATCAAAAGTTTTATCTTCTAACTGGTCTCTTAACTAAATGACAATATTATATTCTGCTTCTTTGCGAAAAACTTTGCGCATTTAGAGGTTAAATCTCCCAACAATTAGGTCAATACCTATGAAATAAACTCGTTAGTTAATTATTCCAGCACCAAAATAAGAATGCAAAACTTGTGGCAACTCAATGCCCGCTTCTGTCTGGTTATTTTCTAGTAGGCAAGCCACAATTCTTGGTAAGGCCAAAGAGCTACCATTTAAACTATGTGCCAACTGTGTTTTGTTGCTACCATCTTTAAAACGACATTTCATTCTGTTAGTCTGAAAGTTCTCGAAGTTGCTCACACTACTCACCTCTAGCCAACGTTTTTGTGCAGCACTATACACTTCAAAGTCGTAAGTAATGGCACTAGCAAAACCCATATCTCCACCACATAAACGCAAAATTCTATAAGGAAGGTTCAATGAAATGAGCAGCTTTTCAACATGAGACACCATTTCATCAAGCACTTTATAGCTTTTTTCTGGGTGAACAAGTTGAATAATCTCCACTTTTTCAAACTGATGTACACGGTTCAATCCACGTACATCTTTACCATAACTACCCGCTTCTCTTCTAAAACAAGGACTATAAGCCGTCATTTTCACGGGCAATTCATCTTCCTTCAAAATAGTATCGCGATACACATTTGTTACAGGCACTTCTGCCGTAGGTATCAAATACAATTTATCCTCAGTCACATGATACATCTGCCCTTCTTTATCTGGCAACTGACCCGTGGCAAAAGCACTTTGTTCGTTCACCATAAACGGTGGCAAGTATTCCAGATAGCCCGCTTCCACATTAAAATCTAAGAAATATTGCACCAAACTACGTTGCAATCTTGCCCCCTTACCCGTGTAAACAGGGAAACCACTGCCAGTAATTTTGTTACCTAGTTCGAAGTTTACCAGTTTATATTTATCCAATAAATGCCAATGTTCCACTGCTTTTTCATATAAAGTGGGGATAGTGCCACCTTCCCTAACCACTTCATTTTCTTCGGGGGTTTTGCCCAATGGAACTTCTTTGGCAGGCAGATTTGGCAATTGAACCAATGCTTCATACAAATCCTTTTCTACAACAACCAATTTTTCAGCATAAGTGGCTGCTTGTTCTTTAAATGCCGCTACTTCTTTTTTTATGGCATCTGCTTGGTCGAGCATCCCCAAACTCATCGATTTACCTATTTCTTTAGATAAAGAATTGATGCTAGCCTGTGCATTATCGTATCCTACTTGTATAGATTTACGTTCATCATCCAATGCCACAATCGTATCTACTAAAGCAATTTGCTTAAAATTTTTAACGCCCAAACGTTCTTTCACCCAGTCTGGGTTATTCTTCAACACACTTACCTGTAACATATTTGTTTACAATTTGCCGCAAATATAACCTCCTGATGGTAAATAATTGGCTGACTGATAAGGAGCAATCAACAATTACTACCTATCAATTTCGATATTCTATCAATAAATAAAGCCAATATCGGCTTGCCGATTTTGGATATCTTCATACCGATGGCGATAATCGGTATCATTATCATCAATATCTTCCAACCGATTGTCTTCATCTATATAAAGATGGTCGACTTATTCATACCGATAATGACAATCGTTATACAGATTTTTGCCATCGGTTTATCGATGATGATAATCTGTATACAGATATTTACAATCGATGTGCCGATTGTAAGCCAATTAGGCAAGTTTTTATGTTTTGAATTGGATATTTATGCTTAATTCAGTCCAATAATTTTATAATGCACATCTAAAATCTATCCCATTAACTTTGTCGCATGTTGATAACCGATGATTTACAGCAACGCTGGTGGAACTTAGAAGCAAAATTGGTAGAACGTTTTGGTAAAAAACCAGATACAGAAGGGGTTTTATTTTTGATAGGATTGCAGGAAACAGGCTTTTTGGCTGAGAAAATTTCGAAGGAACAAAAGCAAGATTTAATGCACGTTGCCATCTGCACCATCCTTAGCCCTAGCGGTTATTACCTAAAAGAAGGACACGACGAGGAGGGATGGCCGCACTTTAAACAAGTGAAAGAACTGCCTAACATGCACATCACCGAACAAGATAATTTTATTAAAGACCACATTTTGCTTTATTTTGAGCAACAAGGATTTTGAGGATAATTAAGGTTTTGAATTTTAAGGTTTTAATTTTTAATAAGATAAAAAAAGGAAATACATCAGTTATGAAAAGAGTGCTTTTCACACTAAGTTTTATGAGTTGCGTAGGGTTGTTTGCGCAAACAAAATCAGTGGACACCACTGCAAAAACAGTCGATACTCCAAAAGTTGTTAAGTCTTCATTTGATAATTCGAAGGAACAACTGGTGGAAATAACAACCAATTTTGGGGTTATGGTAGCTAAACTATACAATGCCACACCGCTGCACAGAGATAATTTTATTGCTAAAGTGAAGGAGGGTTTTTATGATAGTTTATTGTTTCACCGTGTGATTCGTGAGTTTATGATTCAAGGTGGTGACCCTAATAGCAAGCATGCGCCCGATTCTGTTCAATTAGGAATAGGTTCTGCGCCTGGCCCAATGACACCTGCTGAATTTAATGGTAACATCATTCATAAAAGAGGGGCATTGGCTGCCGCACGAGATGGTAATCCAACAAAACAAAGCAGCAACTGTCAGTTTTATATTGTGCAAGGAAAAAGGGCTGATACGGCAAGTTTGAGAAGAACAGAAGAGCAGATTCAGCGCGAAAGCCATAACCCTAAATTTCATTATACTAAAGCACAAAAAGAGATTTATGAAAGGATTGGAGGCACGCCACAATTAGATCAGAATTATACTGTTTTTGGTGAAGTGATTAGCGGATTGGATGTGATTGACAAAATTGCTTCTATCCCAACAAAACCAGGTGATAGACCCATGATGAATATAGTGATGAAGATGAGGCTACTGAACTAAGGCAATAGTCGAAAGTCCTGAGTCGAAAGTGAAAAGTATTACGTTGTACGTTTTAAGTTTTACGTATTAGAATGTAGTCAGAATTAATTGAGTAACTAGATTGAGCAGTGCAGCCTCTCTTTGACTTGTTACCTAACACGTATAGCTTATAACGTAAAATGTATAACTTCCTAAAAAAGAGTTTTAAATAATCATTAAAAAAATATAAGTTATGAATTTTCCATCAACGTTACGTTATACAAAAGACCACGAGTGGATAAGTATTGAAGGCAATATTGCTACCGTGGGGATTACAGATTTTGCACAGAAAGAACTTGGCGACATTGTGTATGTAGATATAAATACAGTTGGAAAAGAGATAAAAGCCGAAGAAATCTTTGGCACGGTAGAAGCCGTTAAAACGGTTAGTGATTTGTTTTTGCCTATAGATGGTACTATTTTAGAAACAAATCCATTGTTAGACAAACAACCCGAACTAGTAAACTCAGATCCTTATGGTGATGGTTGGATGGTGAAAGTGACGGTGGCTAATCCCGCAGATTTTGAAGGGTTATTGAGTGCTGAAGCCTATTCAAACTTGGTTGGATAAATATGCTTGAACAGTTTCGCTTTGCACAAATCAATTGACGTAAAGTATATTTAAAAAGAGGATTGAAACATTTAATGTAAATGTCTCAATCCTCTTTTTAATTTATACATTAAGGAATTAGATGTGTTTTTTTTTGTTCAAAGTGAGAAATTAGGTGATTCCTATTTTTGATTATATAACTAATGGAAAAGTAAAAATTACCAAATAGACAAATAGGCATTTAGATTCACTTTCAAGGTTAAAGTAAGAACATATATAAATGCTCCTTCGTAGTGTTTAAACGCCTTTGTGAAATTAAGTTATTTAGTAGAATGCACTTTTCAACCGATTATATATGAGGAACAATAAACCTTAACATCTGAGTTGCCCCTTATTTCTTTGTTTGTATTGTTACGTTGTATGTAGCTTTAAAACACAATCAAAGTAATATTTTTAAGTTTGAAATTAGTGTACAACCTTACAAATTAGCTTTTGCCTAAAGACATGTTAAGATAAACAATAAAGCTATTTACTCCCAATACCAGAAGATGATTATCTTTTGATGAAACTTGAAATAAATTTTCAATCCCACTAAATATTCATACTAATCACAGCGTATTGGCCTCCGTTTATTAAAATGATTACTCGGAAACAATGAAAAAAATAGTTAACAGTCCTAAAAACTATTTCAATTCATTAAACCCATAAAGTGTGCTTCATTATATTTGCGAGTAATGAGCAAACCTGTTTTACATACCGTTCTTTCTCCCAAATTATTAAAATTATATGACTGCACAGACACTGTTGTGGTCATCATAGATGTTTTTAGGGCAACTTCTACTATTGCAACCGCCTTGTTTAATGGCGCAACAAGGGTGATTCCTGTGGACTCAGTTGAAAAATGTATAGCCATCGGCACACAAACCAAAGGTATCACTGCTGGTGAAAGAGATGGCAAAGTGATAGCTGGTTTACAATATGGCAACTCACCTGCTGAATATCCTGAAAGCTTTATTAAAGGGCAAACTCTAGTGCTTACTACCACCAATGGTACCAAATTATTGCACATGGCTTTAAATGCAGGTGCTTCGGAGGTTATTACTGGTTCCTTCCCTAACCTTTCTGCCGTATGTGATTTCTTATTAAAAGAAAATAAAAACGTACTCCTTGGATGTTCTGGCTGGAAAGATAAATTTAATTTAGAGGATACATTGTTTGCTGGGGCTGTTATTAATGCCGTAAAAGAACATTTTACCATTCACTGTGATAGTAGTTTGATGGCTGAGGATATGTATTTGCAACACAAGGATGATTTGCTTTCGTATATCAGAAAATTGACCCACTGGCATAGACTGGAGAAATTTGGTTTGGAAAAAGATCTTGAATATTGTTGCACAAATGATGTTGCTAATGTTTTGCCTAGATATAAAAATGGTGCATTGATTGTTGGATAAAAAATAAACGTTATGAAACAATTACTTATTGTCCGCCATGCTAAAAGCAGTTGGGATGAGGCTATAAAAAATGATTTTGATAGACCACTTAATGCCCGTGGACTAAAAGATGCGCCTGCAATGGCAAATAAAATGTTGGATAGGAAAATTGTAATAGATGCTTTCATTAGCAGTACGGCTAAAAGAGCCATCACAACGGCCACTTTTTTTTATGAAGAATACAAAAAAAGGGGAATTAAAACTACAGGGCTAATCGGCGTTCCTGAACTTTACTTAGCATCGCCAATTGTATTTGAAGAAACAATTGGCGAAACAGATAATGCACTTAACACCATTGCCATCTTTTCACATAATCCAGGCATAACTGAGTTTGCAAACTCGCTAACCAATGTTCGTGTTGATGAAATGCCTACTTGTAGTGTGTTTGCTGTGCAGGCAGACGTAGCTAGCTGGCATCAATTTATGGAAGCAAAAAAGGAGTTTTTGTTTTTTGATTACCCAAAAATGTAATGTTACTATTCTGGGTGGGGATTTTTACCACCAAGAACACAGTGCTAAATTGTCTGTTACAGTATTTATATAGTTCTTGTGTTCTTTGAAGTAAGATATCCTATAATCTATTTATTCATTTTGCTTATAAATAGGTTCCAATCTTCTAACATTTTTCCTTTTAATACTCGTGGGAACTTGTGCTGGCCACCAATTTTTCCTTTTGAATTCATGAAGTCCATGAACGTTTGTTCGGGCAAAACTTTTAAGAACACTGCTTTCAATGCACTTTTACGTTCTACTGCATAGTCATCATTTAGTTCCTTTAGCTTGGTGTCTATAAGTTCAATTAATTTTTCACTATCAACATTGTCATTACAAGCCACATACCATTGGTGCGCAAAAAAGCCTTGATAAGGAATGCCAGTAACGGTAAATTCAGGAATACAAATATTCAGTTCTTGCCCTGCCATTTGTATGGCCTTGTTCATATTATCTACACTAAGGTGTTCTCCTACTAAACTAAGAAAATGCTTCGTGCGACCAGTAATAATTATTTCTGCCTTTTCTTTATCAATAAATTTAATGGTATCACCAATTAGGTAACGCCAAGTGCCAGCCGTAGTGCTAATTAATAAAGCATAGTCTTTTCCTTCTTCCACTTCATTAATTAATAAAGCTTCGGGCTTCTCCACCATCTCTCCATCAGCATCAAAGTTGTCATCGGTAAAAGGAACAAATTCGAAGAAGATGTGCTCATTCAAAACCAATTTCATTCCATGACTAGACTGAGATTCTTGATAAGCAATAAATCCTTCGCTTGCCAAATAGGTTTCAATGTAAATCAAAGGTTTAGCCAATAACTTTTCAAAACCTTTTTTGTATGGTTCAAAACTTACGCCTCCATGAACAAAAAAAGCAAGGTTAGGCCAAATATCGTGTATGGTGTTTAGCTTATATCTTTCAATCACCATTTCCATACACATCTGAATCCAAGCAGGCACACCTACCACAAATCCAATATCCCATTCAGGTGCTTTTTCAACTATCTCTTCTAGTTTTTTTTGCCAATCCTTTTCTTTTGCAATCTTTTTCCCTGGTTTATAAAACGGTTGAAACCAAAACGGAGATTTCTTAGCCGTTATTCCACTAAGATCACCCGCATAATATCCAGCCGAATATTTATCTAATTGCGTGCTTCCACCCAAAGTAAGCCAACCTTTACTTAGAGATTTAACTGGAAGGTCCTCGTAGTTTCTAAGATTGATGAGTTGTTTAATCATCACATTCTTATTCCCTTTAAGAATGTCATTAGTAATAGGTATGTATTTGCTCGCAGATTCTGACGTGCCAGAAGAAAGGGCATAAAACTTCACTTTTCCTGGCCAACAAACATCAGGAACACCTTCAAGCGTTTTATACCACCAATTTTTATGAATCTTATTATAATTGAATGTGGGAACAAACTCTTGGTATTTTTTACCCAAATGTTTAGAGAGTAAAATTTCATCGAAACGGAATGTCTGACCAAATTCAGTGAAGCGTGCTTTTCTTAATAATTTTTTCAACACACGCAACTGCATGGTACGTGGAGTACTCTTTGGTAAACCAAGAGCTTTTGAAATGCGAGCCGGAATTTTAAAATCAATAATCGCCATCGTTAGCAGTAGATGTTTGTATGTATTTCAACGAAAATAAACTAAATAGATTAAATTTTTTAACTTGATACTAATAAGTGCCAAATATAGAAGGCTGTTTGGAAAAATCTTAGTAAGAAATAAGTAGTAGTAATACGAAATTGGTTATCCTCCAAGGTATTTATAATTCTTAAACACAATTTTTAAATCCATCCAAAAGTCATAATTCTTTGCATATTGAATGTTTAAATGATGTAATGCTTCCTTATTTAATGCAGGTGCATTGCCATTTGGAAAACCATAACAAGTAAGGATTCCTTTTTTTATGGTAGGTAAATAAATCTCTTCTTTAGTATATCCCACCCATGTAGCCTGATTGATTAATACTTTTAAAATATTTACAGAAAGAGAACCACTTTTTCTAACAAGTATCAATTGAAAAGGAAATGTAACCATTAAATAAAACGAAAAAACAATATCAAATACACGTTTCATCCGTTTGTGATATGCTTCATTAATTCTGTAGAAACCTTCATCAGTTAACGTTTCTCCTGCTGTTGCTTTGCTGTCGCTACCCACAATACTTTTGGTGTTACTACCAATAAATCGGTAGCTAATGCTTCGTGGAAGCGTTTGAACCAGTTGAATGTTTAAATGATTAGTTAGCGCACCTTCGCAAAATATTACTTCCCTAATGTTCAATCTTACTAAAAATTCTTTCAAATTTTTAATATCTCCCACAGCATTTTCAGTTTCTTCATCCACTTTTATCCTTCCTAAAAGTCTCTCTTCAAGACCTGCCTGCTTAAAAAGGTTTTGAACAACCTGATATTCACTATTCGATCCCACTACGGCTGTTTGTTGAAACCTATATTCTTCATTGCTTGGTTCTAAAAATTTTAATTTGAATAAGATCCACCTGAAAAGTGTAATTGCTATAACGGCAACTACGCCCCCTACAATCATTACAGCACGAGAAAACCAAAAACTTTCGGGCAAAACGCCATAAACAGCCATCATCACAATAATACCTGCACTGCCAGATGCAAAAGTTTTTGAAGGCTTTTCCGGACTATCATACATGCCAGTTAAGGCGCCAGAAAAAAGAAAAATAACTGTGAACGAAAGAAACATCAACGGGAAATTATCGATAGCAAAACCTTTTCCGTCTCGCACCCATCTTATCCATTCATTTTTTGTTTCTAATAGTGAAATGAAAATAATTGCTGCATCTATCAGTGGTAATCCTATTCTTACAACCAGCGATTTTATGAGTGATAATAGAGCCCTGAAAAATATTGCACATTGAATTAAGGTGGTAAAAACCCTTGCGCTATTGCCAGAATAATGTTTTTTAACAAAGATGCTCATGGCACTATAAAACATCTTTACGTAGTTGAGGCTTCCTTTTTTGGTGCTCTCCCCTTTAAAATGCAAAATGGTGCTATCGGCAAAATAATAATTATTGTATCCTAATTGCTGAATCCTATAGCTAAGGTCTATGTCTTCTCCATACATAAAAAAGGCTTCATCAAAACCTTTAGTTACATGTAGCTTATCTTTTCTAACCATCATAAATGCACCAGCCAATACATCTACTTTATGGTTTTCAAATTCGCTCAAATAGCCTAAAGAATACTGATTAAACAATTTTGAGCTAGGGAAAATATCCGACAATCCAGTTAATTTAAAAAAAGAGGCAATTGGCGAAGGAAATCCCCTTTTGCTTTCAGGCAAAAATGTACCACTTCCGTCAATCATTTTTATGCCCAATGCACCACAATCTTCATGGCTTTCAAAGAAGGCAATACACTTTTCTAAGCAGTCTTCAGGAATAATCGTGTCTGGGTTTAAGTATAAAATATAATCCCCCGAACATTCATTTAAAACTTGATTATTTGCCTTTGCAAAGCCAATATTTTCTTCATTTACTACATATTGAACAAAGGGAAATTTTGGTTTTAGGTATGCAATACTATCATCCGATGAGTTGTTATCTACCACAAAAACTTGCGCATCAATATTGACCATAGCTTTCTCCACAGAACGCAAGCATTGCTCGAGAAAGTATTTTACGTTGTAATTAACAATAATAATTGATAGATGCATAAGGCAGTAATCCTAAATGAACCGTGTAAAAAAGAGCGGAAAAGTAATACAATCAAACGATGAGATAGTAGAATTTATTGTTTTGCGGCTTTTAGGGTGAGAAATAATATTCCGCTAGTTCTTTACAACCTAGAAATGCGATGCATTAGAAATAACCGTCGAAGGTTCTGGTCAATACACCGATGTATTAGGAAGAGCCGCCGGAGGTTCTGGTAAATACACTAATGTATAAGGCAGAACCGTTGGAGGTTCTGGTCAAAACACCGATGTATTTGGAAGAACCGCTGTAGCTTCTGGTAAATACACTGATGTATTAGGTAGAACCGCCTGAGGTTCTGGTCAATACATCGATAGATTTCATAATTACAGCTATCCATCATACCGAAGGTGACTACTATGCTAATTCTTAAAGGTGTTACTGTTCATTGCGTAACTTGATAATAAAAATCCTCCACTAAATATTTATGTATTTATTAACCAAACAGATAGTTTACAGCAATCATACACAACTATTCCCCATAAAAAACCACTTACTAGTTCAGTTCCTTACATTTGCAGGGTATCTATTTGAGGTATAAATTGATGGCTTACTATCTATTTTTCTCAACTCTTAATAAATATTTATCTTAAAATAATGGAAATAACTGTACAGACTGCACAGCAGCTTCGCTTGACACCAGAGGAATTTGAGTTGATAAAAACTAAACTGGGGCGCACGCCAAACTTTAATGAACTCTGCTGCTTTAGTGCCATGTGGAGCGAACATTGTAGTTATAAAAACAGTATTAAATGGTTAAAAACCCTTCCTCGAGATGGTGGAAAAATGCTAGTAGCAGCAGGTGAAGAGAATGCAGGTTTGATGGATATGGGCAACAATTTTGGTGTTGTATTTAAAATAGAAAGCCACAATCACCCAAGTGCGTTGGAGCCTTTTCAAGGTGCTGCAACAGGGGTAGGAGGAATACAAAGAGACATATTTACGATGGGAGCAAGACCCATTGCTTCGCTGAATAGCCTTCGCTTTGGTAATTTGAAAGATAAAAAAACACAACATTTATTGGGAGGTGTGGTTCATGGCATTGGTCATTATGGCAATTGCTTTGGCGTTCCTACAGTGGGTGGTGAAGTTTATTTTGAAGAATGTTACCACACCAATCCATTGGTAAATGCCATGAGCGTTGGGATTGTAGAGATAGGAAAAACGGTTAGCGCTATTGCTTTGGGCGAAGGAAACCCTGTTTTCTTTGTGGGAAGTGCAACTGGGAAAGATGGCATTGGAGGAGCAAGTTTTGCTAGCGCAGACATTACAAAAGATAGTGTACAAGAATTGCCAGCGGTGCAAGTGGGAGATCCTTTTCAGGAAAAGAAATTGCTCGAAGCTTGCCTAGAAGTATTAGAAACAGGTGCAGTTGTAGGCATGCAAGATATGGGTGCAGCCGGAATTATTTGTAGCACAGCCGAAATGAGTGCAAAAGGTGGTGTAGGAATGCGTATTGATTTGGATAAGGTTCCTACTCGTCAAAAAGATATGAAAGCCTGGGAACTACTATTGAGCGAAAGCCAAGAACGTATGTTGATGGTGGTAGAAAAAGGTAAGGAAGCCGAGGTTTTAGCTGTGTTCGAAAAGTGGGATTTGAGTGCAAGCAACATTGGAGAAGTAACTACCGATGGTTTACTACATTTTTATATGCACGGAGAGTTAGAAGCAGTTGTTCCGGCAGAAGAATTGGTTTTGGGAGGCGGTGCACCTCAATATACCAGAGAATATACGGCTCCTAAATACTTGGATAAGATTTCGGCTTTTAAATTGGAGGATATTGCAGATGTAAAAGATAATGCTGAACTAAAAGCAGCCACCGAACAGTTGGTTCAACTGCCAAACATTGCTTCTAAACGATGGATTTATACCCAATATGACAGCATGGTGGGTGCTGCCAATATGAGTACCAACGAACCTAGCGATGCTTCAATAGTTTTAGCAAAAGGAACTGGAAAGGCATTGGCAATGACGGTGGATTGTAACAGTAAATATGTATTTGCAGACCCTCACAAGGGTGGAATGATTGCCGTTGCCGAAGCTGCTCGTAATATAGTTTGTAGTGGTGGTGAGCCTTTGGGCGTAACAAACTGTCTGAACTTTGGTAATCCTTATGATCCTGAGGTTTATTATCAGTTTGTGAAGGCAGTAACGGGTATGGGTGATGCTTGTAGAAAGTTTAATACCCCTGTAACTGGTGGTAATGTGAGCTTCTATAACCAAAATCCTGATGGTCCGGTTTATCCTACGCCTACAATTGGTATGGTTGGTTTGCTAGATGATGTGAACCAAAAAATGACGATGTACTTTAAGAATGAAGGCGATGTAATTGTCTTGATAGGAAAGCAACCGAATGATATTGGCACATCCGAATACTTGCATAAACTAAAAGCAACCGAATATTCTCCTGCTCCTTACTTCGATTTGGAAGAGGAATTTGCGATGCAACAGGTTGTAGCAGGTGTTATTAAAGATAAATTGGTTGAATCTGCACATGATATAAGCGAAGGAGGCTTGATTGTTACCTTGCTTGAAAGCGGTTTCCAAAAGGGTCTTGGCTTTACGGTTTCTGATAAATCAACTACCATCAGGCAAGATGCTTTCTGGTTGGGCGAAGCGCAAGGAAGAGTTGTGGTAAGTGTATCTAAGGAAAAGCTTTCCTCTTTAAAAGAAACATTGACTGCTGAAGGGCAATCATTTCTGGAATTGGGAACTGTAACTAAATCAATCAATGTAAATGGTTCTGACTGGGGCAATATTGCTAACTGGAAAGAGAAGTATAACACGGCTATTGAGAAGTATTTGAAGTAAAGAATAAGGTATCTTCACGGCAAGTAAAAAATAAACATCATGGGATTAATTTACGCAGAGTTAGAATTGATTAATGCGGGAGATATTGAATTAGCCCGCAGGCATTACATTGGAGAGGAGGAAATTAAACGTATGCGTGTTAATGCTTTGGTAGATTCTGGTGCATATATGCTTTGCATAAATGAAACTGTGCAAGAACAATTGGATCTTCCACTTTTAGAAATGAGAAAGGGGGTGAATGCGAATGGAGAAGTAAGAGAATATAGGGTGGTAGGGCCTATAGAATTGAAGTTTAAGAACCGCAGAACCCTTTGCCATGCAATGGTTTTATCTGGTGATAATGAAATATTATTAGGCGTGATACCTTTGGAAGATATGGATGTTCTCATTGATCCATTAAGACAAGAATTAATTGTAAATCCTGATCATCCTTATTATGCACAAATGTCTTTGAAGGGTTTAAGAAAGCCAAAAGACAATCAAGATTAGATTTAAAAGTCGTTATGTCAGAAGCAAATACAATTAATAAAACTGATAAATTTATAGTCGTTACTGGTGCAGCGGGCTTTATCGGCTCGTGCATGGTTCAGTATTTGAATGAACAAGGCTTTACCAATCTAATCTTGGTTGATGACTTTGGCATTGAAGCAAAACGTGTTAACTGGGAAAGTAAACAATATGAAGCCATTGTGGAACGCCAGAGTTTGTTTGAATGGTTGGAAAGAAATGAAACCAATATTGAAGTATTCATTCACTTAGGAGCAAGGACAGATACTACTGAGTTTAATTATGCCATTCATCAAGAGCTAAATGTTGAGTATTCTCAAAACGTTTGGAACTACTGTACAAAAAATAGTATCCCTTTAATCTATGCCTCTTCTGCTGCCACTTATGGCAGTGGAGAATTGGGTTATGATGATAGCCATGAGATAGTTGAAGATTTAAAACCCCTCAATCCTTATGGCATCAGTAAGAATGAGTTTGACAAATGGGCATTAAAGCAAACTGAAACACCTCCTTTTTGGGCTGGCTTAAAGTTTTTTAATATCTATGGCCCCAATGAATATCATAAAGGAAGGATGGCAAGTGTAATCTGGCATTCTTTCAATCAGATAAAGAAAGATGGCTTGGTAAAGTTGTTCAAAAGTCATCGACCAGATTTTAAAGATGGCGAACAATTGCGTGACTTTGTTTATGTGAAAGACTTGGTGAAGGTTATTTATTGGATGTGCAATGAGTTGAAAGTTGAAAGTCAAAAGTCGAAAGTCAAAGAAACGCTAAGCCCCAATGACTTACGACTTACGACTCACGACTCAAATCTTCTTTCTGGTCTATATAATCTAGGTACAGGTACTGCCCGTAGTTTTTATGATTTGGCTTCTTCTACTTTCAGGGGATTGGATTTGGAGCCTAATATAACTTTCGTTGATATGCCGATTGATATACGGGATAAGTACCAATATTTCACTGAGGCAAATATGCAAAAACTTAAAGCCGCTGGATATACCGATACTTTTTATACTTTAGAAGAAGGGATAGATGATTATGTAAGAAACTATCTGGCTACAGGAAAGATTTGGTAGATTTGATTAAAATGTATTCGCTATGAGTGAAATAGAATTAAAGAAACAGAAAGCATTTAAACTGATTCAAGAAGTTGATGACGAGAATTTATTGGACGAGGTTATAAATTTACTACAAGAAAAGAAGCATACCATCACTGCTAGAGAAATGTTTTCTAAAATTTCTTCAAGATATGATAATACCCTAAACAATTTGGTTAATGAACCTGAAGCAATCTATCAAACCCAACAAATGGAAGATTTTGAAGTACCACAAGAATGGCTAGATGAGGCAGATGAAGCTGGTCGGCGAATGGATAGCGGTGAAGACAAGGGCTATACGCTTGAGGAAACAATGAAAATGGCACACGAACACTTAGAAATGTTCAGAAAAAATAGAAAATAGTGTTTACAGTAATTGTCACTTCAAAAGCTTTGAATCAATTAGACGAAATGACAATTTTTTATGAAAATATAAGTAATGGGTTAGGAGACAGATTCTTGAGTGATTATTACACAACACTTATGAAATTATCCAAAAACCCTTTTGCTTATTTCAATCTTAAAAATAATAAACGAAGAATCTCCTTCAAAACATTTCAATGTATGCTGATTTATGAAATTAAGGGAAGTATCATACAGGTTCAAGTGCTAAAAGACCTTCGTTCTAAACCTTCAAAAAACATTTAATAGTACAAATAACTACAACATACCATGTCAAAAAAAATTGCCATCATTGGCGGAGGAAATCTTGGTTCGGCCATCGCAGAGGGGTTGATTAATAGTGGGTTTATTAATCCAAATGAATTATTAATCACTAAAAGAAATATTTCTACGCTTGATTCTCTCAGGGAAAAAGGCGTACTTATAAGCAATAACAATCTGGAAGCTGCTGCCTTTGCCGACTATATCATTTTGGCTGTAAAACCTTTCCAGATAAAGGATGTGCTAACCCTTATGTTGCCAAACCTTGATGCGAAAAAGCATGTTTTGGTAAGTGTTATCACGGGTGTTTGGGTAAAGGACATTGAGGAAGTTATCGGTAATAAGTTCCCTATTTTCCGTGCTATGCCTAATACCGCCATTGCAATCCAAGAAAGTATGACTTGCATTAGCGATAGCAATGCCTCTAAAGAACAAAAGGAATTTGTGGGTAATGTGTTCGATAAACTAGGCAAATCTGTGTTTATAGAGGAGAAATTGATGGATGCTGCTACCGTACTTGCGGCTTCGGGGACTGCCTTTGCTATGCGTTATATCAGAGCAAACATTCAGGCTGGGATTGAAATTGGTTTCAGTGCTGCAAATGCTACTTTAATTGCGGCACAAACCGTGAAAGGTGCGGCAGAATTGTTGCAGAAAAGAGGTTCTCATCCAGAACAAGAGATTGATAAGGTTACTACTCCAAAAGGCTGTACCATTGCGGGGCTGAACGAAATGGAACACCAAGGCTTTAGTTCTTCATTGATTAGAGGTATCGTTGCTAGCTATAAAAAGATTTTGAGTGGGATGTAAAAGGGTGCGTTTTTACTAAAAGAGACTCAATATCGATATACCGATTATCATAATCGGTATATCGATACTGGTTTTCTTGATAAAGATTGTCAATATCTTGTTCACTATTGCCGTTATCGTCATAAAGATTATCTCCATCTGAATACCGATATTCATAATAGTGATAAAGATTACCTCCATCGGTATACAGATAATGAATATCTTGATAAAGATTTCATCGATAATCAATCCATTTGCAACGTTTCCAATCAGATATTTCAACATTAAATCACACATAAAAAAATACTTATGGCAGATAAACTTGTTGTTCCCATTATCAATAATTCTCATCATCCATTACCATCGTATGCCACAGAAGGATCATCGGGTATGGATTTGAGGGCATTTATCGATGTGCCAATTTCTTTAGTTACCTTGGAAAGAAGGCTCATTCCCACAGGAATTTATCTTGAATTACCACAGGGATATGAAGCTCAAATAAGACCTAGAAGTGGTTTAGCCATCAAACAAGGCATTACATGTTTAAATTCACCAGGCACAATTGATGCTGATTATCGGGGAGAAATAAAAGTTATTTTGATAAATTTATCAAGCGAAATACAAACGATTAACGATGGTGATAGGATTGCTCAAATGGTTATTCAGCCTGTGGAGCAAATAGAATGGACGCAGGTGGAAAACATTAACGAAACAAAAAGAGGTGAAGGAGGATTTGGACACACAGGAAAAGTATAATTTAGCGGCTTTCAGCAACTGCTTATTTTTCTTTATTTCAACATATTCATGACACATTTGATAACACTACCAAGAATGAAAAATATTTGTTTTCTCTTATTAATCGTTCTACTTGCTTTTTCGTGTAGACCCGTTAAAAAGGTACAAACCATTAAGCAAGCATTCAGCGTAAAAGATACCATACAAACTATCATTATTAAGGAAACGCCTAAGGTTGATACCCAAGCTTTAATTATTGATATGCTTGACAAGGTAAACAGAAATAAAATAGATTTCAACACCTTTAGTGCTAAAATAAAAGTTCAATATGTGGGGCAAGAAACCGATCAGAATGCAACGGCTTACCTTAAAATGAGAAAAGACAGTATCATTTTAATTCAATTAGTGGGTCCATTAGGAATTGTGGGATTGCAGGCAAAAATTACTAAAGACAGTGTTATTTTGGTTAATAAAATTGATAAATATGTTCAACGAAGGAGCATAAATTATGTTACTGATGTAACTGACATTCCTTTTGACTTCACCACGCTTCAAGATTTAATTATTGGCAATCCTCTTTTTATTAGTAAAAATGTGGTTTCATATAAAAATGCTAACAACCAGTTGTTGGTTTTAATGATTGGCAACTTCTTCAAAAACTTAATTACTCTAGAAACTTCGAACTATAAACCACTTCACAGTAAACTAGATGATGTGGATGCTCAACGCAACAGAACATGCGATATTACCTACAGTAACTATGAAAATAAAGGAGATTTTCATTTTGCAACATACCGCAGCGTTTCTGTTTCTGAAAAGTTTAAATTGGATGTTTATCTCGATTTTAAACAGTATTCATTTAATGAACCGTTAAATTTCAGCTTCGCAATTCCAAAAAATTATAAGGTAAAATAATTTTTTGCCTTTTTAAACGTTTATAAAGATGTACCTCTTTACAATTAAGTTTCAACAATGATAAAAAGACTGTTCATATTTTGTTTCTTTCTTCTTGCAGTAGGAGCAACCCCCTTATTTGCACAACAACCTACCAAAGAAGAACTGCAAAAGCAACAACAACAATTGTTGAAGGAATTGGCAGATTTGAACAAAGATTTGCAGTCTATTCAGCAAAACAAAAAAGCTGCTCTTGGTGCGTACACTGTTGTAAAAAGAAAAATTGATGCTCGAGAAGCATTAATTAAAAACATAAACAGAGATATAAATAGGCTTACAGAAACCATTTATCAAAACCAAATAGAAATTTATCGTTTAAGAAAAGAATTAGATACCCTAAAGTTGCAGTATGCACAAAGCCTTGTTTTTGCTTACAAAAACAGAGGAAACTCGGATTATTTAAACTTCCTTTTCTCGGCTCAAAATTTTAATGATGCTTTAAAACGTATGACTTATTTGAAAAGTTATCGTCAATATAGGGAAACACAAGCAGAAACAATTAATAAAACTCAGACACTTCTTCAGGGTTCTTTAAATAAATTAAACAATAACAGACAAGAGAAAAGCACTGTTTTGCAAAGTCAAAGCGACCAATTAAAGGTTTTGGAAGATGATAAAAAAGAAAAAGATCAGGTAGTAAAGCAATTGAAGTCGCAAGAAAAAGATATTGCTGCCCAGATTAAACAAAGAGAGAAGGATAGACAAAAACTAAGAAATGCTATTGATTTAGCTATTAAAAGAGCATTGGCAGAAGCAATAGAAAAAGAAAAAATTGCTAAAGCTGCAAGACTAAAAGCTGCAGAAGAGGAAAAGAAAAGGATTGCTCAACAACAAAAGGAGGCTCGCGAAAAAGAAGCAAGAGATAAGGAAGCGAAGGATAGAGAGTTGGCCGCTGCAAATGCTAAAAACAATACCTCCACACCAAACAAACCTATTTTGAGGCCTGCCCAACCAGAAACACCTGTGGCAAAACCAGCTACTGCTTATGTGGAACCTGCAAAGCCTACCCGTGTTTACAATACGTTTGAATCAACACCAGAAGGATTAACAGAATCATTAAATTTCGAAAAAAGTAGAGGTCGACTGCCTTGGCCTTTGGATGGTGGTAAAATTTATGGCCAGTTTGGACGACAACAAATTGAGGGTACAAAACTGGTTGCAGACAATGACGGAATATTCATTAAAACAACAGTAGGCGCAACTATTAAATGTGTGGCAGATGGAGAAGTGACTGCTGTGATGGATTTGGTAGATTTTCAGGCTGTAATGATTAAGCATGGTAAATATTTTACTACCTATAATATGCTTTCTTCAGTAACCGTAAAACAAGGTGATGCGGTGAAAGCAGGAACTGTGTTAGGAAAAGTTGCTGCTGATTTGGA
This sequence comes from Chitinophagaceae bacterium, assembly GCA_947447825.1. Classification (GTDB taxonomy): domain Bacteria; phylum Bacteroidota; class Bacteroidia; order Chitinophagales; family Chitinophagaceae; genus Parasediminibacterium. The sequence goes on from CANFLL010000001.1 coordinate 76,452, forward strand.
TGGTGATGGACAGTTTGAGTTTCAGGTTTTAAATGACCGAAAGGTTTTCCAAAACCCAGAAAACTGGTTGAGAAGAAGGTAGAAATTTATTCTTTCACCACAATGGGCACTAAGAAAAAATTAAAGAACACAAAGTTTTTTTGATTAATACACAAACAATCCATCTTTTTAATCTTTGTGTTACTTTGTGAAAACCATTGTGTGCCTTGTGGTAAAACAAAAAATAATATAACAATACATTGAGAGATAAATTTATCAATTGGGCATTATTTATAGGGCTGTCGCTTATTTGGGGCAGCTCTTTTCTTTTGATGAAAATAGGTCTAGAAAACCTAAGCCCTTATGAGGTAGCTTCACTTCGGATATTGAGTGCTGGCATCGTACTTACCCCATTTGCTTACAGGGCTTTTAAACAGATTCCTTCCAACAAAATAATCTTCGTAATACTTTCTGGACTTATAGGCAGCTTTTTTCCAGCCTATTTATTTTGCATGGCAGAAACCAAACTAGATAGTGCATTAACAGGTATGCTAAACTCTCTAACACCATTATGTGCGGTGATAATTGGTACTACTTTCTTTAAAATGAAAACCAGTATCCTAAAAGTTACTGGCATCTTGGTGGGACTAGTTGGGCTTTTCTTTTTAGTATCCCCTACCGGCGAATTACGTTTAAACAACTTCCATTATATACTACTAGTCATTTTGGCAACCATACTTTATGCGGTAAATGTAAATGTGGTAAGCAAAAAATTAGGTGGAGTTGGCGCAATAAACACTGCATCTGTTGCATTTATTTTCCTCATCATCCCCTGTTTAGTGGTACTTTCTGTTTCAGGTTATTTCTCTAGATCTTTTCATCAATCAGAAATAATAAAATCTACAGCCGCAGGGTGTGTGCTAGGAATGATTGGAACTGCCTTTGCAACCATTCTTTTTTACAGATTGGTTAAACGTGCCGGTGCATTGTTTTCGGCAATGGTCACTTATGGCATTCCCTTCGTAGCGGCTGGTTGGGGCGTGGTTTATGGCGAGCAGGTAACCTTATTTCAAGTCGGCTGCCTCGGCGTAATACTCTGTGGCGTTTATTTAGCAAATAAGTAATTGTTGTAATGAACCTCCTTATCAAATAGCTGTTCTTCTTTTACCAATTTCAGGTATGTAATTGCCTTGAACTATATCTTTGCCACCCATAAAATAAGATTAATGAGCGCACATTTAAGTGAACAAGAACTAGTAAGAAGAGAAAAATTAGCCAAACTACAAGCTGCTGGCATAGATGCATATCCTGCGGCATTATATCCTGTTTCGCATTATTCCACACCCGTAAAAGAAGCCTATAATGCAGAGGTGAAAAGACTGGAAGAAGCTGGAATTGCTATCGAAAATCCATTAGAAGGGTTTGCCAATGTTTGCCTTGCAGGTAGAATAATGAGCATTAACGATAAGGGTAAAGTATTTTTTATAAAGATACAAGATAGTAAAGGCATCATTCAATTGTACGTTAAACGTGATGACATCTGCCCAGAAGAAGACAAATCATTCTGGGATAATGTAATAAAACATGGCTTGGATTTGGGCGATTTTATTGGTGTTACTGGCTATGTATTCATCACTAAAACAGGCGAAACTTCGCTGCACACACAATCTATCACCTTATTGGCGAAGTCGTTGAAGCCATTGCCAGTGGTGAAAAGGGATGAGGAAGGAAATGTTTTTGATGAAGTAACCGACCCTGAGTTCCGTTACCGTCAGCGTTATGTAGATTTGGTTATTAATCCTTCGGTGAAGGATACGTTTGTAAAGCGTACTACGCTGATGAATACCATCCGTACTTTTTTAAATGGTCATGGCGCATTAGAAGTAGATACCCCAGTGCTGCAAAGTATTCCTGGTGGGGCTGCTGCAAGACCATTTATTACGCACCACAATGCCTTGGATATTCCTTTGTATTTGCGTATTGCCAATGAATTGTATTTGAAAAGATTGATTGTTGGTGGATTTGATTGGGTGTATGAATTTAGCCGAAACTTCCGCAATGAGGGGATGGACAGAACGCACAACCCAGAGTTTACCGTGCTAGAATGGTACACTGCTTATAAGGATTATTTTTGGATGATGGAAATAACGGAGCAACTGTTCGAACAAATCGCCATTGCTTTACACGGAACTACAGAAGTTACAGTGGGCGATAAAACCATTAGTTTCAAAGCACCGTTTAAACGAATCAGCATTCATGAGGCCATCAAGGAAAATACGGGTATTGATGTAAGCGATAAAGACGAAGCTGGCCTAAGGGATGTTTGTAAACAACTGGAAATAGGCGTTCCTTCAAACATTGGTAAGGGTAAATTGATTGATGAAATATTTGGCGCTACCAGCGAGCATACTTACATACAGCCAACATTCATTATAGATTATCCTGTGGAAATGAGTCCGCTTACCAAGAAACACCGTAGCAAGGAAGGATTGGTAGAGCGTTTTGAATTGATGGTAAACGGAAAGGAAATTGCCAATGCCTACAGCGAATTGAACGATCCGATAGATCAACGTCAGCGTTTTGAAGAGCAGGTAAAATTGATGGAACGTGGCGATGACGAGGCCATGTTTATTGATAACGACTTTTTGCGTGCCTTGGAATACGGTATGCCACCAACAAGTGGTATCGGTATTGGGATAGATAGACTTTGTATGTTGATGACCAATAGTCCGAGTATTCAGGATGTATTGTTTTTCCCACAAATGCGCCCAGAGAATGTGGGATAGAAAATGATAAAACTAAAAAAGGTCGTTCAGAATACTCTGAACGACCTTTTTTAGTTTTATACAAACTAGAATCTATTTTAACTTCTTCAAATATTCGCCATAACCACTTTTTGCATAACGGGTAGCTAAAACTAACAATTGTTCATGGTTGATGAAGCCCATTCTGAAAGCAACTTCTTCGATGCAACCAATTTTTTGACTTTGGCGTTTTTCTATCACCCTAACAAATTCACTAGCATCTGCCAATGAATCGAAAGTGCCAGTATCAAGCCAAGCAGTTCCTCTATTCATTACACCTACATGCAACTTATTTGCTGCTAAATAAACTTTATTTACATCGGTAATTTCATATTCTCCACGAGGAGACGGGGCTATGTTCTTAGCAATTTCTACCACTTCATTATCATAGAAATATAAACCAGGCACCGCATAGTTCGATTTTGGCTGAACTGGTTTTTCTTCAATAGACAAAGCTTTAAAGTCTTTATCAAAATCAACAACACCATATCTTTCAGGATCGTTTACTTCATAAGCAAAAATAGCAGCTCCCGTTACATCATTAAATGATTGTAAAAGCTTACTAAATCCTGCACCATAAAATATATTATCGCCCAAAACCAAGGCTACCTTATCGTTTCCAATAAAATCTGCACCAATAACAAACGCTTGGGCAAGTCCATTTGGTTTTTCTTGAACCGCATATTCAAAGCGGCATCCCAAATCTTTTCCATCACCAAGCAAACGCTGAAACTGTGCAGAATCTTCGGGAGTTGTAATGATTAAAACTTCACTAATACCTGCCAACATCAAAACAGACAAAGGATAATAAATCATCGGCTTGTCGTAAATAGGCATTATTTGTTTGCTGATACCTTTAGTAATGGGGTAAAGCCTTGTGCCACTACCACCTGCTAATATTATTCCTTTCATAAAATGTATTTATAATAGTTTGAATGAATGATTGAGTAATGGTTATTTAAAATAAACAGTGTCTTTTATCTCCTCAAAAGTTGGTTGCAATTTATCCTTTTCAGAAAGCAATAATTCGCTCGAATCTATTTGCCAATCAATATTTACTGTTGGGTCATTATAAATCAATCCTCCGTCACTTTCTTTATTATAAAAGTTATCGCATTTATAAAAGAAAGTTGCAGTTTCGCTCAATACCACGAATCCATGCCCAAAACCTCTAGGAATAAAAAATTGCAAATGGTTTGTAGCAGTTAGTTCAACCGCAACATACTCTCCAAAAGTGGGAGATTCTTTACGTAAATCCACAGCAACATCCAATACTGAACCTTCTAAAACACGAACCAATTTAGCTTGAGCATATTCTCCTTTCTGAAAGTGTAGACCTCTAAGAACGCCTCGAGTAGATTTTGATTGATTATCCTGTACAAAAGTGACATTTGTGCCTGTTAACTCATCAAACTTTTGCTTATTAAAACTTTCAAAGAAATAGCCTCTGCTATCTTCAAAAACGGTGTCATGAATAATGAAACAACCAGCAAGTTTAGTTTCTTCAACTCTCATCTCTTATCTATTTGAATACATTCCTGAATAATAATTTTGGTATGCGCCACTAGTAACATTGGTTAACCAAGCAGTATTTTCAAGATACCAATCAATTGTTTGGCTTAATCCTTCTTCAAAAGTTACAGATGGTGCCCAGCCAAGTTCCTTATTTAGTTTAGTAGCATCAATAGCATAGCGACGGTCATGCCCCGGACGATCTTTTACATAAGTAATCAATTGTTCGCTTTCTCCAGCTTCTCTACCAAGTTTTTCATCCATCAGTTTACAAAGAATCTTTACTAAATCAATGTTTTTCCATTCATTAAAGCCGCCAATATTGTAAGTATCGTCTACTTTTCCGCTATGAAAAATAACATCTATTGCCCTTGCATGATCTTTAACATAAAGCCAATCACGGGTATATAAACCATCTCCATAAACAGGCAATGGTTTTTTATGTATGATGTTATTAATAAATAAAGGAATTAATTTTTCAGGGAAATGGAACGGCCCATAGTTATTAGAGCAGTTAGAAATTACTGTTCTGATATGATATGTTTCGGCATAAGCTCTAACAAAATGATCGGAAGCAGCTTTACTTGCAGAATAAGGAGAATTTGGGTGATAAGGCGTTGTTTCAGTAAACAAACCTTCTGCACCTAATGCGCCATATACTTCATCGGTAGAAACATGATAAAATAAGTGAGAACTAAAGTCTGCACCCCATTTAGTTTTAGCAATATTTAATAGATTAACAGTACCAACAATATTTGTGTAAACAAAATCAAGAGGGCTTTCAATACTTCTATCAACATGGCTTTCGGCTGCTAAATGTATAACGTCTGTAATATTATGCGTATCAAAAACTTCATTAAGGGCAAGAACATCCAATAAATTCACTTTTTCGAACTTATAATTTGGTTGTGTATCTATATCACTCAAATTTTCTAAGTTGCCAGCATAAGTAAGGGCATCTAGATTTATAATATTGTAATTAGGATATTTTGTAACAAAAAGGCGAACCACGTGGCTGCCAATAAAACCTGCACCACCTGTAATCAGTATATTTTTCCCAGACATTTTTTCTGTTATTTAAATTTGTAATAGTTAAAATAAATTTTGAAGCCATAAAGAAAAGCTCTTTTCTTTAAATATGACCAAGTTCCGCTAATTAATTGTAATTTATTTGATTGAGTAGTTCATAATAAAGAGCCTTAACAGTTTCAACTTCAGTCTTTTTTGAAAATTTTTCATGCGCAAACGCCTCTGCTGCTTTACCCATTTGTAGTCTCAATTTATTGTTTTCTGTCAATAATAACAGCTTTTCTGTAAAAGTATCAGGGTCTGAAGGAGGAACTAAAAAGCCAGTCTCTCCGTCTAATACAGTATCTGCAACACCACCCACTTTAGTTGCAACAACAGGCTTTCCACAATATTGACTTTCTGCCAATGACAACCCCGTTCCTTCGTTATTAGAAGTAAGTAGAACAATATCCAACATTGATAATGCTTCTCCAATTCTAGAAACCCAAGATGTAAAAATGACTGATGGATTTTCAGTTGCATGTTTTTCATCACTCCAAGATATGCTCTTTTCAGTCAAAGATTTCTGAATATCTTGCTTTAAGTAACCATCACCAATTACATAGAAAACCACTTTATTCTTTGTTTTCTTTAGTAACTTATCGACAACTTCTACAAATAAATTGAAATTCTTCACTTTTACAATTCTTGCAATAATGCCAACACAAATTGATTCTTCTTTGGGTTTATACCTAATAGAAAACAAAGAAGTATTTCCATTTTTAAAGCCATCTAAAAAACTTTCATCAATGCCCAATTGAATGGTTGTGACTTTGCTTAAAGGAGCAACTTTATATTTTTTAACCAAATCATCGCATTGACTTTTACTAGTTGCGATAATTGAAGTAGTTATGGAAGCAAGCATCTTTTCTAACAAGATGATACCAGCAGAAAAAAAGCTATTTAAATAAGAATGAAAAAAATGTCCGTGAAACGTATGGACTTTTATTGGAACACGGCAATATGATGCTGCTAACCTTCCTAGAACCCCTGGCAAAGCCCCATGTGTGTGAATTAAATCTGGTTTAAAAGTTTTGACAATACTGACTACATTAAAAATTACCTTCAAATTAGCAATCGGATTAAATGATTTTTTTAGGGTATTTATTTTAATTGTTTTTAACGATGGGTAATGATTTAGTAAGTAATTGGCATCAACCTCATCTGGCTCTTTGTCACCATAGATAATCAGGATGTCAAAGTCAGTTTGTAAAAAACCAGCCATTGATATTACATCAATGGCTGGTCCACCTATTACTAATCTATTTAAAAAAATTAAAACCTTGGGTTTAGCTCCAATCATTATCTTTTATCTCATTATAAACGGATTTAATACCGTCTTCAAGTGTAATCGAAGCTTTCCAACCAAAATTTGTAAGTTTTGAAACATCCATTAGTTTTCTTGGTGTTCCATCAGGTTTAGAGGTGTCGAATTTCAATTCACCTTCAAAACCAACTACTTTTTTAACAATTTGTGCCAATTCAGCAATTGTAACATCATCTCCCCAACCAATATTCACAAGTCCTTTTTCATTGTAGCTTTCCATCAAAAAGAAACATGCAGCTGCTAAATCATCAACATGTAAAAATTCTCTTTTAGGAGAACCTGTTCCCCAAAGTTCAACAGATGAAGAATTATTTCGTTTTGCCGTTATAAATTTCCGTAATAATGCAGGCAAAACATGAGACTTTTCTAAATCATAATTGTCATTAGGACCATAAAGGTTTGTAGGCATGGCAGAAATAAAGTTACAACCATATTGAGCCCTGTAGCCATCACACAATTCAATTCCAGCAATTTTTGCGATTGCATAGGGTTGATTTGTTTGCTCCAAATAGCCACTTAACAAATACTCTTCTTTTAAAGGTTGAGGTGCCAATTTTGGATAGATGCAAGAAGAGCCAAGAAACAAAAGCTTAGTTACTTTATTTATGTAAGCTGCATGAATGATATTTGATTCAATCATCAAGTTCTCATAAATGAAGTCTGCACGATAAGTATTGTTTGCAACGATACCGCCTACTTTGGCAGCAGCTAAAAAAACATAATCAGGCTTTTCTACTTCAAAAAAATTGTTTACTGCTTGTTGATTGCGTAAATCTAATTCTTTGGATGTTTTTGTTATAATGTTTTCAAAACCTTCTTTTCTAAGCTTTCTTTCAATAGCACTACCCACCATTCCTCTATGTCCTGCTATATATATTTTAGAATGCTTTTCCATTATTCCATCTCATTTTTAGGTGCAAAACCATGGTCTCTCAAGTGTTTCTCTTTTTTAAACAATTCAACATCACTTGCAACCATTTCCTTAACCAACATTGGTAAATCATAAGTTGGCTTCCATCCAAGCTTTGTGTTTGCCTTCGCTGGATCACCTATCAATAAGTCAACTTCTGTAGGACGATAATAATGAGGGTCAACCTTTACAACTGTTTTACCAATCAACAAATGATATTCTCCTTTAATTGCAGTGATATATCCTTCTTCCTCTTCTGCTTCACCACGGAATGCAATTTCAATTCCTACTTCTGCAAAAGCCATTCGTACAAATTCACGAATTTCAGTAGTTATACCAGTTGCTAAAACATAGTCTTCCGGAGTTTCTTGTTGAAGAATTAAATACATTCCTTCAACATAGTCTTTCGCATGTCCCCAGTCTCTTTTTGAATTTAGATTTCCTAAAAATACTGTATCCTGCATACCCAATGCAATTTTAGCAACTGCACGAGTAATTTTACGAGTAACAAATGTTTCACCTCTCACTGGACTTTCGTGGTTAAACAAAATACCATTACAAGCAAACATTCCATAAGCCTCACGATAGTTTACGGTAATCCAATAAGCGTACATTTTAGCTACAGCATAAGGACTACGAGGATAGAAAGGAGTCGTTTCACTTTGAGGAACGGCTTGTACTAGACCATACAATTCAGAAGTTGAGGCTTGATAAATTTTTGTTTTTTTAACTAAGCCTAATAAACGAATTGCTTCTAATAATCTTAAAGTACCAATTCCGTCAGCATTTGCGGTATATTCTGGCTCTTCGAAACTTACATGTACATGGCTCATAGCCGCAAGGTTGTAAATTTCATCTGGTTGAACTTCTTGGATAATACGAATAAGATTGGTACTATCAGTTAGGTCTCCATGGTGCAAAACCAAGTGTCTATCTGGAATATGAGGATCTTCATAAAAATGATCGATACGCCCGGTATTAAACAACGAACTTCTACGTTTAATACCATGTACTTCATAACCTTTTTTCAGCAACAGCTCTGCCAAATAAGAGCCGTCTTGACCAGTAATACCTGTAATTAGTGCTTTCTTCATTAGATGTAATTTATGATTATTGCCTGCAAGTATAAGGAATTTAACTTAATTAAATAAATCATTGAGAATTTCAAACAATAATAAAGTTTATAATATAAGTTTTGATACTATTTTTTCTAATCTGTATAACATTTCTTGAGGGGCTTGCTGATCTTTGCCAGCAGCATTTTACGTAAATGTTAATCTAGTTAGTTTTTTAGCTACGTCTTAACCACGCCCCATTTCATAAGTTGTAAGCTTATGCATACAATTTTTTAAACTAAACAATTACTATGTTATTATTCCCTTTTTTATATCGCTAAAGTGGTTTTTGCTAAAAGATTTTATTTATTGTGAATTAAGTATAAGTTTTGACCACTCTCAACTAACTTACATCTTTATTATGGAAAATAATGACCTCAATAAATTGTTTAAATCAAAATGAGTTACAGAAAAATCTGGTCTTTCTTCATTTAAAGTGAACTCATCTGCAGTCATATTGGGTCTAAAAACATCCGGATGCAATAATGGAATATCCATCTTTCCATAAGGTAACTCAGCTACTTTTCATTGTTTTGCTGTTGTTTCATTGGCTTTTTTTTCTTATACCTATATTCGAGCCTTAAAAAAAATATAATTCATTATTATGAAAAAATTCTTACGGGTTTTTTACTCTCAAATATTTAACTCTTTCTTCCCAATATTAATTATTTCAATACTCATCAATTTGAAAAATAAAAATGATGTTGCTCTTATTTTCCTGATGCTCAATTTTGCAAATGTTTACCTATTGTTCTCTGACTATTCTTCAAATATTAATTTCCTAAAAAATGCAATTGCAGCTGGAGGAATTCACAAAAACACTGCTTCTTCAATTATTAAGGATATTGAACATTATCTTGGAATCAAGACTATTATTTTTACTATTGGGTTCATTGTCTGGGTTATCATGTGTTCAGTTATTCCGCTGCTTCATCAAAGTATGACAGCTAGTATTTTCTCTTATATATTTATTATTGGACATAACCTTAACTTTTATTGGATGTATATGAGCAGTAATAAAGAATACTTATTTATTATTTCTAACTTTTTCGCACGCTTGCTTTTACTACTTGTGTTACTACTTTTTATCAAATTTCAGTTGAACTTGTCTTATTTGATGGCTATTGTTGGGATTGGCAATACCATTTTAGCTATAGAGTTCTTTAAAAGCTTTTGCAAACGCTACAACCTTAAAATTAGTTTTACCCAAACCACTATTATAGAGTCTTTTACTATCATAAAAAAAGACATCCCTTTAGTAGTAAATAATTTTTTGTTAATGAGCCCTAGTACTTGTGTTACTATATTTACTGGGTATGTTAAAAATACTGAATTAGTTTTGGTATATGGATTAGCAGAAAAAATATTTCTTGCCTTTAGAGCAATGCTTGGCGTATTTGTAAATAGTATTTATCCTATTTTTTGTTCAAAGGAAGGCATTAATAGAAAAAAAGCTTCTTTAATTTTTGGAGGGTTCTATTCTTCAATTTTATTTGCCTGTTTATTTATCTACTTTTTATCACCTTACCTTCTTCAATATTTTCATTTCCCTTCAAGTAACAACAACCTTTTCTATACTTGTTTATTTTATTTGTTAGCAACAATTTTAATTATTAGTATCAATACACCTTGGTTTTTGTGGCTACTTTTAAAACATCAATTAAATACATCTTATTCTACTATTATATTATTCATTACGTCTCTAATAATTATTGGTGTTTTTATTTTTAATACAATTTTCTTTAATGGAGTTGTTTCAATTACAAAAAGTATTTTGATTGCAGAAACATTGGTTTTATTGGCTTACTTAGTTATATATTTTACTAAAAGAAAATATGTCTAAGTTATAATAGTAATAAATAAGGCTATCCAATAAGTAAATTGGATAGCCTATTAGTTAGTTGATCAACTTAGTCCGAGAAGGTCCTGCAGGGCTAATTCCTCCTGCATTTTGTGTAAGTGCCAGCACAGTAACTGTAGTGCCAATAGTTAAAAAAGAAACCGTTTCTTTTAGTCCGCCCTTAGTTACTATAATTGAATCTGTGGTTGTTCGAACATAGTTTGAACCCACAATTACTTCACCTACAATTCCTAAAAAGATTACGTAAATATAAGAAGTCGCATTTTTCACTTTAGCAATAGACAATTCAAGAAGTCCACCTCCTGGCGTGTTAGTACCTACAGCACTTGGTGCACCTGTTTTTGATTTCTTCACCTTCTCATTACTTGTTACATCAAAACCAGACAATAATATTTTAGCTTCATCACCCTTTGCGGTATAGTCTACATAACTAGCCTGAGTGTGCAACAAAACATTCAATGCTGCTGCTGCTTTTGTATATTCCAATTTGCCATCTTTACCATTTTTTCTAGCATTATACGCATCTTGTAATCTTTTTGCAGCTGTAGTTAAAACTGTGAGAACAACATCTGGCAATGGGTAAGTTGCAATGTTTCTCCCCATTACTGTAACAATGTTTGTAGCTAATGTAACCATTCCCAATTGCTTGTTCAAAGCCCAACTGATAAGTACTGCTATTATTTTTGCCATGATACGAAAGCGAAGCTAAGTTTTATGCTTCGTGGTTGAAGGTAGCCTTATATTTACCTTTTATTATTTGTTGAACACCTTATTTTCATTTTAATCAAAAATTGTAGCTATAAATCAATCAAATCAATGTTTTTTAACTTTGTATTAACTAAAATTAGAATTATTTAGCATTTAGTAGAAAAATCTTTAATTTTTAATGAAAATATTTTAAAGTTTGCATGTATTAATAAGGAAATAGATTACTTTTTTTAATCTTCAATTGACTTTATTGAGTACTGAATAGAATTTGTTGAGTAATCAACAAGTTTTGTTTTGTATTCAACAACTTCTGTTTTATGTTCTACAAGTTTTGTTTTGTATTCAAAAAAGTTTGTCATAATAAAACAAACTTCATTTTGTATTCAACAAGTTTTGTTTTATTAAAACAAATGCTGTGATGGCATCAATAAAGTTTGTAGAGGCATTTAAAAAAACAAAATTAGTTTGAGAATATCAAAAAAGAGTGATTAAAAAGGTCTCCTTGTTAAGAATAATATTCATTCAATAATAAAAAAATTTTGCACTATTTACACCGTTCGATTGCATTTTTACCTGCTTGGTTACCCTTCCTTTTGTATCGAAGGCATAGTGGTATTTACTGGTGTAGGTAGCGGTAGAGTCAGTATAAATTTCGGTATCTGGAAAATTATAACTCATAAAATTATTGTTATTGTAGCCATCAAATATTAAAGCATGAGTATTATATTGAGGATTGATGTAATTAGTATAGGTATTTTGAATAGAATAACGCGCAACTGAAGTCGTGTCAATAGTATAGCTACTATTATACCTATAAATATGAGACGGCATTGATAAATAGTAAGCCAAGTGTCGTTTCATGATTATATTTCTATTACTATAAAAAAAACTATCAATATTACTTGAACCCCATTCTAAAGTCATAGTATGATCTATCATTGTATAATAAGAAGTTGAAATCAAACTATCGGTGTAATGATAATAGGTTTCCCAATTAGTCATCAAAATATTATTGTTTTGATATATCATTGATAATGTATCGGATGCTGATGGATTCCAAGAATATGCTCGAACCAAAAATGTTGGCCAATTAGAATTTTGTGAATAAATATAAAATAACGTATCATAATTCCAAGTTGAATTAGTACCGACATTATAAGCTATTAATCGTTGACTTGTATCGTATCTATACAAATAGGTAGTAGCATTGGAACTATCTATTTTAGTATCATTTGCTGAAACAATAACTTTTATCGGCAAAAATATGTTTGATGATGGGTTGCTTGGGGGCGCAGTTGGCTGAGTGACAGGTGGGGTAACTGGTGGGGTAACAGGTGGTGTGACTGGATTAACACCATTTATTTCTTTTTTGCACCCTATAAGGAGAGCCAAAATGGTTATTGTTATTAATAAATTTTTCATATTTTGTTATGTTTTATTTTTCAAAATAGTAATTATTCCTTCCTTTTTGGTAAGCCGCCTTGAATCCTATCCCTATTTTGCCACAATCATTTTAGCCTTATAAATATTACTTCCTGTATTTACCTCCACCATATATAAACCATTGGTAAAGTGTTGGGTATTTAGTAAGTAGGCATTGGCATTGGCTATGTTTTCAGCCAATAACTTTTTACCCTCTGTAGAATATATAGAAACTGTACCCTTTACTATTGTAGAGTTGAAACCAAGGGTGGTACTATTTCTGGCAGGATTGGGCGAAATGGAAATAAGTGAACCACTTTGAGTGAATGATACCTTAACCACCTTACTATAAGTATGGCTACCGTCTTTATCTATCATTTGTAAGCTTATTACCAATACATTCATTAAATGATATGCTATCAAAAAAATACTTATTGCATTTATACACCAAGAAAGGGATATTATATTTACAAATCATTTTATAAACACTCATCATGAAAAGGTTAATTTTCATTCTTTTATTTTTTATTGTAAAGATTCAAGCGCAAACAAATCATAAAAAAGATTTTGTATTGGGTGTTTATTTTCCTCCAGACATAATAAATAAAAGCTGTGAGATTATGGATTTTAAAAATCCAAATACCTTATTGAAACAAGATCTTGACAACCTCTCCCAGATTAGTGATTGTGGCTTTAACCTGATTGTTAACGCAATGGGAGATCAACTAACCAATGAAAAGGAAAGAAACTATTACTTGGAGTTAATTAAAAAAAATGGGAATCTTAGGGTTATGCTTTCTGACTTTAACTACGTCCAAAAAAATATCAATCCAAAAAACCTAAATATAGACAAAGGGTCAAAAGAATTTTTGACCAGTTTTCCTAAAAAATATAATAACCTTTACCCAGTATCACTATTAGATAAAGAGCCACTATATAAATATGTATATGCATTTGATTTGAAGGATGAACCTAGCCCAAACGAGATGGACAATCTTGGAAAGTGGGCTACCTATTGCAGGAAGAACTTTTCTGATAGACCCACCTTTACTAACTTAATCCCAATTTCTTTTTTTGATTATGATAATGATTGTAAAACATTTAGGCACCCGAAGAGTATCATTGAATTATATTCAAAGTACTTAAATGCCTATAAATTAGCTGACGCAAAATCTCCAATTATCTGTTTTGATATTTATCCCTTTTATCAATCTTCTGAGGGTATTGATTTTAGAACAAACTATTTTAAGAATTTATATCTAGTCAAAAAACTATTCCCAAATAGGTCATTATGGTCTGTTGTGCATAGTGTTTATGGCGATGGTTATATAAACGAAAATGAAGCAATGCTACAATTTATGGCTTTTTGTCCAATAGCGTATGGTGCAAAAGGTTTACTAGACTATATATATCAAGTGCCCTCTTGGAATTATGTTAGCATTGAAAAAAACAAAAACAATAGCAGAGGTTTGTGTTCTGCTTTAGCCGACGATTCAAAAAAGTATATAGAAATGCAGAACATAAACAAATATATAAAGGACATTGTAGCCCCTGTAATCATGAATTCAAAATATATAGCAACCCTCCATAAGAACAATACAAAGCTAAACATCAATACTCTTTCAGATACCTCATTTCCTTATTCATATCCGTTTAATAAGGATGAACTTGTTAGAAATTTTAGAGGAGTACTTAAAGATATTTCTGATAATGATTTTATGTGTGGCATATTTACCTTAGATAACCCTAGGAAGGTAGGCAGTACAAAAGCAAAGAATTCAAATTCTACAGAATATTATATATGGATTGTAAATAAGAATACCAATACAACAAAAAGAAATATTTTGATTACATTAAATGGAAATTACACTAATACTACAATAAGCCCAAGTGTAATAAATTATTTTTTAAGTCAAAAAACTACTTACGATAACCCTGAAGAAATAAGTTACAACCCTCTTAAAAATGAAACTATTGTAACCATAGATTCATTTGTTCCAGGAGAAGGCAGGATATTAAAAGTGGTAAATTAGTTAGAAAACAAGAAAGCTAAACAGATAGGGTTTACCATTTCATCATCTTGGCAAAATGTCTATTTTACCATACTTGCCTTTAAAACCATCACTCCATCCTTTTATGATATAACGTAAATAGGTGGCTCTCTTATTGACAAACAAAAGGAAAACAAAAACCCTAGAGAATGAATAAAATACTTCACGCACTTTATAGCGCCAATCTATGTAGCCTATTTTTACCATAAAAACGGAATTGCGGGCTAAATAATACCTCCTTAATGGACTATGTATTGAAATTTCCCGTCCAAACATTTTCAATCTATCGTCTCCCACTTGGTGTACCATTTTTGCGCTTGGTATAGCATAGGAAGGAAAGCCATTATGAGTAGCTCTAAAGCTCCACTCTATATCTATATAATCAATAAAAAAATCTTCTCTCATCCCCCCCACTTTTTCGTAAGTGGTTCGTGGTATCAACGAGCCGGAAGCTATTAGAAAAGAAGCAGATATAGGGTTGTTATCACCAGAAATTGGATATTTTTTTATTAAGCTAAATCCAGAAAAAACAGAAATTGGATAATGGTTTTGCGTACGTGGATCGATATATACCGGTCCTACTGCCCCTATTTTATAGCCTTGTTTAATCATTTTATCATAAGCACTGCCTAGTTCATATACCATATTTTGGCTTGGATTACTATCATGATCAAAAAGCAGAACCCCTTCAACATTTTCGTCTTTAAAAACAGTTTCAATTCCTCTATTTTGGGCATATCCAATACCCATATTATCTCCTAATTCAATGATGACTATATTTTCAAATAGACTTGAAAGTGACTTAATTTGGTCAATGTTTTTACTGCCATTATCAGACAGAACTGCACATTTTACACTAGAAATAATATTCCGGATTAATCCTTCTAATACTGTTAGGTCTGGATTATAGGTTACTATTACCGCACTGATATTCATATATAAGATTTATCTAAAAAACTAACATCTGCAAATAGAACAAATTAATACACATCCAAACTAAACTTATACTTATTGAAAGAAAAAAAGCAAAAACTGATTCTTTAATTGTGTAAATAATCATTGGAAATAGTATTACCTCAACAACCATAAACAATTCACTTGTTCTGTCAGCAAATGCTGATAAATCTGCAAATGCTACTAATGAACAGAGACCAAAAAAATATATTTTTAGCAATAAGAAAAAGTATTTGTTATGCTCAATAATCAAGTCTTTTTTCCATAATAAAAATAACCCTAAGCATACCCTAAACACCTGAATTGGATTAAGTACATGAACCTCAGACAACAAGTTGTGTTTGTATATATCTAATTTATAACTTAAAGCCTCGCTATGAAAAAGACTTAATAGAGAGCTAAAATGAATGTTTAAAAAATGTAATAGATAAGTAAGAATTAAAGAAAAAGAATAAATAAAGCTATTTATTTTTTCAGATGATAATAAGTAAAATGGTAGAAACAAAATTGAGGAATAATGAAAGAAAAAAGCAAGTATAACCAACAATAGAAATCCTAACAAATTTCTATTAAACATTGGTTTTATACTTATTAACAAAATGCCTGTTGCAACACCAGATCTTATCTGGGTCATTTCATGTAGTATAAAGTAATTTGACAAATAAATTAGGATTGAAAAGAAATATAAATTAGACAATTGTTTTATCCCAAAAAACTTTAAAGAAACACCTAGAAACGCATAAATCCCAAAAAGAAAAATTACATTGCTTTGAAAACAAAACTTTACTAATCCAGAGATAATCAAAAAAGAGGGTTCTATAAACAATATGCTATTCTGATTTGGGTCAATAAAAGCACTTTCATAGGATAAATAATCTCTGTCTGCTCCATCTCTAAAAGCGGCTAAAATAAAAAAGACAAGTCCCAAAAGTAGTATAAGTGAAAATGGAGGTTCTTTTTTATAAGTGATTAAACCTAAAATCGTGACCAAACAAAAACTACCGAATAGACCAATATAATAAAACAAAATATTAAAAGTTTTGAACTTATACTTTAATTACTTGAAAATGTGTTAAATTATAGTTGAACAATGTAAAGCTACAAACCTTAACCGCTCTTTTTAAATCTAGAATTAACTAATGCAGTATTAATTATTTTCACAAGACTTTCGCTTACAATTTCGTAACTATACAATGACGAGTATATTTCTAAAGCATTAGTCGACATTTGTTGTATGGTATTGTTAAGATAATAATTTGTTATATGCTTTGCCAAAGACACAGAGTCTTCAATTCCAATCAAGTTACCATTAACATTGTCTAACACAATTTCTTTTATTCCACCTGTGTCTGTTGCAATAATTGGTTTTCCATACTGAAGAGCTTCAATTAATGTTAATGGTAAACCTTCATAATAAGTAGGCAAAATTACAATATCAGCTTTTTGGTAATAGAAATCAACATTTCCCGTTTCACCTGCCAATGTTACAAAATTTGATAATGAATTTTCATTGATATAATCTACTATGACTTTTCGTTTGTTTCCATCACCAACAAAAGTGAAATGAATATTTATCAGTCTCTTCTCATTAACAATAATTTTCAATGCTTTTAATGCTGTTAAATGATCCTTTTGCTCTCTAAATCCACCCACCATTAATACATTATTGGTTAAACTTGACTGAACAGAAGCTTTGTATTTTTTTTCCTCATGCATATTTGGACAAGCAAACACACGTTTTTTATTCAAAGGCAACTTAGATAACCCAAATTGCTTCGTGTGACGTGAAACACAAACATAAATATCACTAATAGGAATAAGCAGCAGTTCTATAGTTTGTGCTACAATTTTCTGAATTAAAGGGGTACCGCTTTCAAATGCCCAACCATGAACCGTAAAAATATTAGGAGTCTTGGTTTTAAAACAAGCAATTCTAGATAATACGCCGGCTTTTGATGAATGAGAAATAACTAAATTCGGATTAAACTCGGCTATAATAAGTATAATTTTAGAAACAACCTTTAAATCTATTAATAAATCATAATTATTCTTTAGTTCTGGTATTATAAAAACATTTACTCCAACTTTTCTTATTTCATCTGCTGCTAACCCTTCGGTACCAGCAATAACTATACACTCATCATCGTTCTTTAAATGGAACTTTACACATTCTATTGTGTGTTTTTGAGCTCCATATATTTCACTCATTTTTGTAATAACATGTACAATCCTCATCTATATTTTAGTTCTGATTTTAAAAGTCACTCTAATTGTTGTAAATAATTAATTTGAAAATTTATAAGTAGTAATTATTCAATTCATCCTATAGCTGATCTATAATCCACTTTTTGGATAAAAGTATAACAAACGAAAAAAGAGTAAAACAAAATGCAAAAAAGAGTCCGAAAAGCAGTCTTCCCTTTTTTTCATTTTTTAATGGAAGTTTAGGTCTATCTATGATTTGTATCAAAGGTGTTTCTTTTCTTAGGCTAAGTTTGGAAATTTCTAAATTTTTCAACAATTCGGTATAAAGTACTGAATTTACTTGCATCTCAATTTGTCTCTTTTGTCCGTTAGTTTTTAATGATTGCTTGACAGGATTTACGTTCAAATCATTGATAGAGGCCACTTCATTGATATTGCCAAATAAAATAGATTTCACTGAATCAGTTTGTCTTTGTAAAATGTTAACATTGTCTTGATTTTTTTTAGTCTTGTAACTAGTGTAAAATGTTATTGCATTTTCAGCGAGTTTCTCTGCAAAAGCCTTTGCAAAAAACATATCATTATCAATCATTCTGATGTAAATTAGGTCTAACTTTTTATCAACTTTATCAATATCTAATTGACTAGAAATAATTCCATCAGCAATAGAATTAAAAATGCTATCTCTTTTTCTATTGAAATCTTTTTTTTCAAGTATTGAAATAAAATTAATTTTACTCAGTGCAGAATCATTTTTCCACTTTGAATTTATTTTATGATTAGAAACATATTGATCAATAAAAAGTATATTGTTGTTAAGTGGAGAAAGCAATGTTTTATCAATTAACGACCTACTTTTTAGAAGTGAAACGAGGTTATCTTCTGTAAAAATACTATTTGAACCTCCGCCTAAGTCTATACCAAATTGAGATGCAATACTCGCATATCCACCTAATCCTGAACTACCTTCACTTTCAGTGACAAATGTTAGCTGTGCTGTATATTTAGAATCTTGTTTCCAAGCATAAATAATACCTAATCCAGTTCCTAACAATGAAAAAATTAAAATGACTTTCCATTGACTAATTAAATAATCAACATTACTTTTAATTTTTTTCACAAAGTCTACTAAGCTTATTTGTGAACTCATAAATTATCTTCTTAAAATTGCTATCACCACCCCTGCCAAAGAAGCTACACCACTAGTTAGCCCAATTATTTCTGCCACTGACATGCCCCCGGCTTTCTTTTCAGGAGTTTTAGGTACTAAAATTTCAGAACCTGGCGTAATTGTCGGGTATCTTTTGAAAATCAAAAATCGTTTTATCCGGCTTGCTCCACCATTTGGATATAGAACATAAACCTTTCTTTCACGGGCATTGTCGGTGTATCCTCCTGCCTTATCTATATAATAATTTAAGGAAGAACCTCTACTATAAACAACCTCGGAAGGAACCATAACTTCTCCATTCACTTTAACCTCATTCTTTTGTTTAGGGATACTCAAAACATCGCCTTCTTGCAAAAGAATATCATCTATGCTATTGGGATTACCTAAAATTTTACTCAAATTAAGCCCCACTTTTATGGTTGGTTTAGTATAACTTTCTGACAAAGTACTGCTAGTATCCTTTAACTCTTTTTGAATCTTCTTTACTTTTTCTTCAGCCCCATTATTACCTGTCTGAATAGTGCTATTTACTCTTATCAAATTGGCCGCTTCTATAAAAGCTTCTCCAGTAAGCCCTCCAGCTCTTTTAAGCAAACTACTTATCCGTTCATCTTTGTTTGCCAAAACATAGTTTCCAGGATACTTTACTTCTCCCTCCACCTTTACACTTATTTGCTCCTTATAATCTTTTTTCTTCCTCACCGAAATAACATCCCAAGGTTGTAATTCAACCTCTTTTCCTAATAATTTCAAATCTTTTTCGGCAGAAACATTAATGATGGTCGCCATCAAATTTTTGTTGCTATTGTCATCAGATTTTACCCTTCTAGCTATTTCTATATTTCCCATTGAAGCAGCATCTGTAACACCTTCTGCTAAAAAAAGCAAATCACTCAACGTAATTCCTTGAAAATATGGAAAGATACCAGGCTTTTTTACTTCCCCTTCTAATGTTAGTGTGTATTTTTCTTTGTAGGCAGCCGCTTCTCCAATTACAATTTCATCATTTTTCTGCAACACAATATCAGCCGCTTTTCTAGAAATAATTGCTTGAAAATCGAATGGAATAATTTTTTTAGTCAAGTCTGAATCATTTGTTCGTACCAAAACACCTCTCTCTTTAAAAGCATCATCTTTCAATCCTTCAGCCTTGGTAATTAATCTAGACAATGTGAACCCATTCTCTAGTTCATACGTGCCTGGGCGATAAACTGCACCAGAAATGGTTACCATATTGTCATATCTATTCAATATTTTAGCTACAACAATAGAATCTCCCTTTTGAGGATTGTACGTTGAAAAACTAGTTTTCACCACATCTTTAATTCTTCTTTCCTTATCTGTAACTTGTTTAACTTGAACGGAGGCCGTGTAAGCTTCATTAGAAAACCCTCCGGAAAAATCAATTAATTTATCAAGATTGTCAGTAGGCAAAATTTCAAAAATACCTTCTCTTTTAACCTCTCCTAATAAACTAACCTGCACTTTTGCTGAAGGAATGCGAACCACATCCTGATCTGTTAAACGTACATTGTTCGTTTGGTCGCCCTTTAATAAAAAGTCGTAAGCATCAAGTTTAGTAATTACTTTGTTATTTCTAATCAACTCAATTTGTCTGAATGACCCTTTGTTTGTTGGACCACCAGCCGCATACAAAGCATTAAACAAAGTTGATAAGGAGGATAAATTATAAGTCCCTGGTTTTTTTGCTTCTCCAATTATTGTTACCTTGATGGTTCTGATTTTTCCAATGCTTACCACAAGCTCGGTTTGACTATTAGCCATGCTGGCATAACCACTATGAATCATTTTAGCTTTTATCCTTTTGGTGGCTTGTTCAATGGTTAGACCAACAACTGGAACTATTCCTATAAATGGAATATTGATACTTCCTTCTGGCGAAACAGTTAACCTGTAATTGGCTTCTTGATAACCAAAAACATCAAGAATCAATTCATCATCGGGTCCTAATGAATAGTTTTTTGGCGTTGGTATTCTAGTATTAGGTTCAAAAATGGGCGTCGGATTATCAAATAATTCACTACCAAAAACAGTGCTTCTAACTTCTTTTTCCTTTGCTCTATTTAAATCTTTAGAAAGTACATCACTACTATCCGTATCAATCAGTCTGCTAATTGCCCTACTTGTAACCGACGTGTTTTTATTATTATTACTTGAAGAAGCCAATCTAGCTCGCAATTTATTTAATTCGGAAGAAGGCAACCCTCTCTGTAATGCTAGCTGTTCTGCCTGTGTTTGAGATAGGCCGTTTTGCTGCAACTGTTGTTTGAATTTTGATATTTCATCATCAGAAAGATCATCAACTTTTACAGCACTTAGATCTTTATTTTTTAATAGATCCTGTGCTTTGGCACCTACCGAAGCAATCAAAAGAAAGAAACATACAAATAATATTCTATTCAAAAAGCCTTTAATCATGTTGATGATTGTGATTTAAAGTAAATTAACTTTTGATGAAAAACTGATTTAACTTACGCAAAGGTTTTAACGACAGTGTGTACCATTTAGGTTTAATATTATTAATTTTCCATGCTTTTCTGTCCTCCATATTTGCTCGAATCCTATTAAAAATAGACAGATTACTTTGCCCGCCAGCCCTCATGTGAACCATAATCTGCGGCAAATAAACCAAAGAACACTGATACTTAAATAAAAAGCGTAACATTAATTCATAATCCGCAGCACCCCACAAGGAGAGATTAAATAATCCATGTTTTTCATATAACTCTTTCTTAACAAAAAAAGTAGGATGAGGAGGCATCCATCCTTTCAAAAAATTATCTCTTTTATAATCTCCGGACATCCAATGACGGATAACTTTTGAAGTGTCCAAAGCACTTACATATAACAAATCTCCATAAACTGCATCGCAACCAGTTTCGTTAAATATAGATACCACTTTTTCAATTATCGTTTCATCAGCATAAAAATCATCCGAATTTAAGATTCCTATAATCTCTCCATTTGCCAAACCGATGCCTTTGTTCATTGCATCATAAATTCCATTATCCTTCTCAATATGAATTTGTCCTTTAAAATCAGATGATTTTATCAGTTCAATCGTATTATCCTGAGAAACCCCATCAACAATAATGTGCTCAATAGAAGGAAAATTTTGTGACTGAATAGAATGCAACGTATCCTTAATAGTTTTTGAACTATTGTAAGTAGCGGTGATAATGGAGACTTTAATTGAGTTGTTCTTGTTCAAGATGTATGTAAATAAATAGACCTCAAGTAACTTGCTATTTCAATAAGTAAGCATATAATCCACTCAAAAGTTCAATTTCCTCACCTGAGGGAATGTCTGACCCAGTTGAGTGAATAAATCACTCAACTGAGGAAATGACCGCATTATTTGAATTTCCGTAATCCTAGTTTTATGGAGATTGATTAATAAATGCTTCGTTTTGAGTGAAATTGTTCTATTTGTTAGCATTTATCTTGGCAAAACGGAAAGTTAAAACCTAGTATGTAAATTTTCGCTCCCTCACCTTTATAGCCGGATTTCCTTGATAAACAGAATAAGCTTGCAAATCCTTTGTAGCAATAGATCCTACCGACAAAATTGAGTGACTAAAACAGGTTACCCCTGGGCAAACAACCGACCGTGCTCCAAGCCAAACACCATCTTCCAGCTTAATTTTTCCGATGATTAAATCGAATGTAGATTTTGTGTAATTATGATTACCCGTTAGCAACATTACACCTTGAGATAAGCAGGCATTATTGCCAATGGATACTTGGGTTAGGTTATCTATCCAAACATTTTCGCCAATCCAAACATCATTGCCAATAGTTAAAAACCAAGGATATTTTATATTTACAGATGGTTTTATAACAACTCTTTCGCCCACAGAAGCACCAAAAAATTTTAGTAATCTAATTTTAAGTCCATTGAATAATGCCAAGTTATTAGCAAAGAAAAAGGCATTTACAACCAACCACAAGGTTCTTTTAACAACTCCTCCAGGTTGATACCAGCTATTGTTGTATTTAATTAGATTGGTTTGCATTGTAATTTTTTTTAAGTAGGGTCACTTAGAAAAACACAAGTAAAACAAAGTTTTAAAGTTCTGTATCCAAAAGCCACACTTTAATCCATATCTCTCTTTGTGAAACCTTTGTGTACTTTGTGGTTAACCCTTACGTTGTTTTTTTATTTCATCAATTTTAATGTCAACTACGAGCCTAAACCAAAAAGCCTGCAAAAAATGAAAAACGAATCCTTGTTTACCATCTAAAATTCCTAATTGAATAACATAACGATGAAAGAAATAGATGAACGGGCGTACATATAAAGGCATCTTCCACCATATACTTTTCAAAAAGGCTTTCTTTTGGTCGGGGCTCCCAAAAATATTGGGTTGCAATGTTTGAGTACGTAATTTTTGTATCCTCTCCCATTCTTCCGTGGCTACTAAATCGCTATAACGATTGTGTTTATTTATCCAAAATGATATTTGATTTTCTTTATAATTTTCTTCAATGATGTATCCTGTTTTCCAAATAATAGTCTTTCCTGGAACAATAAACCGATGATCCATGTTTTCATTCAAATCAGAATAGCCAACTCCAAAACGAAACATTTTTAGCAAATAAAGTGGGAAATAGCCCCCGTGTTTTAGCCACTTTCCCTTGAATATGTTTTTTCTGTTAAAATATATTCCTGAAACGTCTTTATAATCTTCATCCTTAAAATTTTGCAGTAAAGACATTAATTCATTGGTCACAATTTGGTCAGCATCCAAACAAATAACCCAAGGAGTGGTGATATCAAAGGAAGTTAAAGCGGCGTGCCATTGGGAGGGATGGTTTACAAAAGGATTCGACTTTATGGTACAACCGAACTCTGTTGCAATGTTTAAGGTGTTGTCTGTACTTCCAGAATCTAAAATGTAAGTAGATGCTTTCAGCGATTGAATAGAAGACAATAATCTAGGAAGATGAAATTCTTCATTAAAAGTTAAAACAATAAAACTAAATGTTGAATTTTTCAATTACGCTCCGATTTTATGTTTTTTATATGCTTCTAAATATTGATTTCCCAATTCCTCTGAATTGAAATCATGGCTTATTTGATGATGCATCGCCAAAGACTTCGACTGCCAAAATCTTTTATTATTGATGTATTCCTTAACAGAAGAAACAATATGATCTGGATTTGTATCAATCACCCATCCCATTTTGTGGTTGAAAACATAATCGCTCAGACCCACATATTTGGTTACTACTACTGGCCTGCCAGCATATAAAGACTCTAGTATTATATTAGCAAAGTTTTCATTATAAGAGGGCAGAATCAACAAATTAGCATTTAGGATGTCTTTAAACTTTTCATTCCACTCAACGCTACCTTTCCAAGAAATCATATTTGCAATATTGTAGGTATTGCACATTTCTTTTAACTCATTTTGATATTCTTCATTACCCGACCCAATGATGGTAAGCCTTATTGGAATAGACAACTGATTTAATTCATATACTGCTTTAAGCAAAATTTCTATACCCTTTTTTTTATCTACACGAGAAATAAACAATAAATTTATTTCTTGTGTATTAGTATATGTTTCAATAGAAGAAAGTGAAAGTGTGGGAAAGTTTAACAGATTAGGGAGTGTAAATATTTTGGTATTATTTCCAAACAAACGTTGAATCTCCAGTTGCTCAGATATGGCTGTTGCATGGAATACCTGCTTTTTGAGGACAGTTTTTGAAAGAAAATCGAAGAATATTTTTTTTTTGAAGGGATTGTTATTGTGCGTGAAAGAATATGAAGAGAACATCCCTCGAGGCGAGATGACAAACCGAATTCCTCTTATAAATAATATCCAAGCACAACCAATCATCAATAAACTCCACCAACTATGCAAGTGAACTATGTCGTACTTTTTTTTTCCAAACAATAGTTTCAACCACAACTTAGGCGAAATATGTGTATGGTCGCCAGTAATTCTAGGGAAATAATAGACACTTACATTATTAATTATTTGTTCTGAAACTAGAGGCACATTTAGGTTTGTACTACCATTTGCATTAGTGGTATATACTATAACTTGATGCCCTAAAGCAGCTTGAGCCTCACACAAAGCACTTACAGAATAAATAGGTCCACCATAAACAAAAGCGGGTTTATAGGATGGCACTATCTGGAGAATCGTCATATATTTTTTCTAAGAAGTCATAGCCATAAAGAAATCTTTGGATAACCCACATGGTTAAAAGGGAATATAATACAGAATTTAGGATAAACTCAAACGAAAGACCTCGCCAAAAGATAGGAAATAACCCATTAAAGATGATCGCAGTTCCTAAGAAATACCCCCCAAACCAGCTTTCGGCCAAACCACAGATGTATTGCAAAGCATATCCATAGAAAAACAAACTTAACATTATTCCCAATATTCCTCCACTCAAATATCCATCAACAATATACATTGGTTTAGCAGACACTTTTGCTAGATTACTTACAACACCAGCATCAAAAACTCGCTGCATTACCATGTTTTCCGTAATTGGTTTATCCTTCCAAGCAATTCTAGGAACAAGCACAACTAATGAGTTTCCTACAAGGTCGAATCCATAATAAGGGATACGTTTAGGGGTTGACTCTATGTAGGTGGTAAACATTCCTATTTCAGAAAGCCTTCCAGTTAAAAAATCCCAGTTACTTTTTTTACTCTCTAACGCAGTGTTTAAAGCTTCGTCACGTATTTGTTCAGCAGATTTATTTTCTTCACTAGACACAGCATCCCTAAAAGCTTGTACATAAATAGGAAGAATAAAAAAGCAAATATAAATAAGTGGTATTGCGAGAAATGATACTGCTTTTTTATAATACGGATACATAAAAATGCACACTAACAAAATACTAATAATGACGGGTTCTTTAAAACCCGACACTAATGTATTTATAAAAGAGTAAGAATAAAAAAATCCAGCTATTGTGATTAGACTTTTGTCTTTTTTTATAATAGCATAGCATAATGCATAAGTACCACTCAAAAAACACAAATTTGTAAACTGTTGTGACAATTGTGACAATCCGCCTACAAATTTGGAAACAAGAGAAGCGATAAAAGCTAAGAAAGTAAATCCCAATAAAAAAGCACTCCAGTTTAAATCTTCCCTTACTTTATAAAGTTGTTTTTGTTTATTTATAGATCTGCTATACATACCAATCAACAAAGAGATATGGCCTAGTAAGTAATATCGTTGAGCACCTGCTATTTTATTAACCTTAACCATGTCTACATAGTAATTTGGCCTCCACTTAAAGTCTTGCATTCCTAATGTATCAAGAAAATAGAAAATAGAGGAACAAAAGTTAAATCCACAAAAAATTAATTGAATAATTATTATAGGACGCATCAATTGTTGTGCGAAAGGTAAATCATTTGGCAGCGGAGCTATAAAACCTGTTAGAGATAAATAAAACAATACAAAACTACCAATCCAAGCTGCAAAATATGAGCTTATGGGATCTAGCTCTAAAACATAAGACAGTATTAAAGGGAGAAAAAGAGATACATATTTTACACTGCTCATATTATAATGCCTCCCATTCGTTTATCATTTTCTGGGCAGTATTGTTGACTGTCCAATTTTGAATAATTTTTTTGCTACCTAAACCCAATTCTTTTAATCTATTTTTATCAGGCAAATTCTCAATTATTTGTTGCAACTCCAGAACATTTTCACTCTTAAATATCCAACCGTTACTATTTTTTTTCACCAAATCTTTTGCACAACCTACTTTGTCACTAACAATAATTGCCTTTCCTGATGCCATTGCCTCATTAACTGCCAATCCCCAAGTTTCAGCAGGTCCTTTTGAAGGTAAACAAAATACATCTGCCATCTGATGCCATATTGGCATCATAGATTGATTTTGAAAATCTAAGAAATGAATAAACAAAACTTTTGAAGATTCATTTGCTACTTGCTTTAATTTAACCTCCAATTCACCATTGCCAATAAACAATAAATGAAGACTATGAGTTGAAGCGTTGATAAATGCATTCAAAAGAAGTAGTGGATCCTTTTTATTTTCAAACTTTCCTGCAAACAAGATAACTCTATCCGAATTTGAGATTGAAAGTGAATTCCTAAGTTCATTTGCTTTTTCAGTATGATCTATTTCATATCTAGAATTGTCAATTGAATGAGGGGAGAAAACTAATTGAGCCTCTTTTAATAATGCCCATTTAAAGTACAACTTTGATTCTTCACCAACATAAAAAGCTTTATCGACATGACTGTACACCCATGCCAGAAAGATTCGTCTTAATAAATTCTTTAATTTCCCTGAAATACCCTCGTTATTATTATCTAGTAACGTTGAATCTCCTCTAAAATAAAGTGGTTTCTTCCCTTTGAAATATCTTATTACTTTTAAATGACTATCATATCCCCAACCTATTACCATTATCGCGTCTGGATTATAATCACTTATTTCTGTCGTAATACTAGGATTTATTATGCCTTTAAAGTGATGACTTCCTGGTACTTTAGAAACATTTTCGAGGTATTGATAATCATACCCATCCAATAACGGAATATCCCATTCAACTTTTTTCCCGAATCCTGGATCAAATTTTACAAGAGCCTCTTTTCCCCATGTATAAAACACCTTCAACTCAACTTTTTTAGCTAGTAACCTAAACAAAGGTGCATAGTACTGAATTGGGTGAGAAGTTACAATTGCTATCTTTTTTGCCATTTAGTTTACTACCAAGTTAAATAAATCCACTTGTCTTTTTGTCATTTCTCTTGCACCATACTTTTCAAAAGCATTCCATTCCGTTTGACTATGAAAAGAATTTTCATTAACGGATTTCAGTAATGAATCAAACTTTTTATACATTTCTTCAATTCCTTCATTAAGTGTACAAACCACTCCTGACTTTGTTTCCCTTAAAATATCTATTGCACTGCTTGATGGATGAAAAATTGAAACCATAGGCTTGTTAGATAGAATATAAGGATATAACTTGGATGCTGTATAAGCAGGATCATCCGAGCCAGGAATAAACAAAAGATCAGCTTTTTGTAATAAAGATAGACCTTCATAGTAGGGTACTCTGTCAGTATATTCTTCAACATAATTGACTAAGCCAATTCGTTCAGCAATGGGTTCAATTGTTTTTTTTCCTTGTCCTTTGGGTGCATAGCTTGTTCCAATAAAAACAAATCTAAACTGACTATAAATTTCAGGGTTTTCAGTGAGACCACTTTTAAATGCTTGAAAAATTAGGGTTATCGCAGATTGCATATCAAAACCGCCTCTGCCTACATAAAGTATATATTTAAGATTTTTATCTTGCAGATACCTCTCTGAAGTGACAGTTTTAGCTAGTTCCATGTCTTTTTCAAACGCACCAAATGTGATTACGCTACTAGGCTTATTTAATAAATTTGGATACCTATTACGCAATTCAAGAATGTATGCTTCTGAAACACTAATTAAACCATCGCAGTCTTTCATTGCAATAGGTTCTAAATATTTATTAAGATTATAGGAGAACCAATACTTTTTAGGTCGTTCAGATCTTGGTTTGTCTTGGTAATAAGTAGAATGCCAAGGATCTTGCATATCTATTATGTAGGGAATTTTATATTTCCATTTCCAATACCTCCCCAGTATCAATACAGGGAATTGTGTAGTAGAAAAATAAATTAGGTTGAATGATTCTTTTTTTAAAATAGTATTTACTTCTTTAAAATAAAAGTATAAAGACCGTAAGGCTAATGCACCCAGACCTATTTTCCTTGTCCACTTTGATGAAAACGCTTTTACTTTTATTATTTTTAAACCAATGGGCAATGACTTTAAAAGTAACGGTTCTTCAACCCCTTCAACAAATTTTTCAACAACAGATACTACGGTTGGTTTCCATCCAAAATCTTCAAAATATCCTACACTATGCCTCACTCTGTGCATGTCGGCAGCATTGATTGGCGGAAAGTTAGGTGAAATGATGAGTAGTTTTTTCAAAATGTAATTTTTAGCCCTAGTTGTGGTCTCGTTCTTGCTAATTTCAAGTATCTTTTTAGTTTATTAATCTAGTCATAAATATGAATAATTGTTTAATCTGTTTTATGGAACACTAAAATTGTATTTATAAGCTTAACTATTTTGTAGGAATATACTACTTGAACATTATTGCTTACTACTTGGGAATTATTGAATTTTACTGTAGAAATTCTGTATCTGACATAAACATTATTGTATCTGACATCGACATTATTGCATATTACATAAGCATTATCGTGTCTGACAATAACATTATTGCATCTTACAATGAATTTATTGTTTCTGACAACATCTTTTGCGAATCTCGCAGTTAAAAAAGCCTCTCTTACATTGAAAATTGGTTTAGACAACCTGACCCAAGCATAAAAAGGAGACTATCATTTGCTTGCAGCTTGTTAATTTGTGATTTGATGAAATTTAAAAGGAATGAAATTCAAAATTAATTTGCTTAACTTTTAATGATTTCATTAATTAAACCCATTAAAAGTTTTGATTCTTTTTCCCAATTGAATGTTGCTTTAGCTAAAGAAATGGACTGAGCTTTAGTATGGTATAAAAATGAACGATCAACAAAGAAGTTGTTGATTAGCTCTGCCAATTTTTCGATATCGCCAGTAGGATAAATGAAACCAACTCCATAATTATCAGCTAAAAACTTAGTTTGTGCTTTTGTATCTGAGGCTACAATTGCTAATCCTGACGTTAAATAAGAGAATATCTTATTCGTCAAGCAAATATCCCTATTAAAAGGTTTTCCGACTTCCAAAGCAAGCCCAATATCAAAATTTGATGCAAAACTAAATATCTGATCTGGAGATATTGGACTATAGAAATATATATTTATATGATCTGTTGATTTTAATCCCAAGAAATAATCTTCGATTTGTTTGTTTGATTTTCCCAATAAGTGAAGCTCTATCTTTTTATTATTCAATAAATTTAAGGCTTCGATTACTTCTTCTATACCTCTTTTTTCACCAATAGTTTGAGAAAACCAAAACAACTTCAACACATCATTCTGCCCATTTTTTGCACCCTGTAAATATCTTTTCTCAAAAACATTATTGATAACAACAGTATTAATTGAAGGATAAAGCTTTTGATAGGCTTGTTTAATCAGTGGACTTGCCACGACATTATAGGAACAACGTGATAAATATTTATCTTCAATTTTTTTTGCAATTATATAACTAGAGTCGTTTGTTGAATCTGAAGTTTCATTTCTATGAAAATCTTCTGCATCAAAACCTGATTTTGCTTTATTTCGTTCAGCAGCCAATACTGTAATAGGTAATGCTGCTAGATTGTGACCAATGTATAAATCTGCTTTATAAAAATAGGCATAAACAAACAAAAAAAATGAAGCCCGATTATAGGTTAATTCCAAAGGTAGAAATGGCTTACTAATTTTTGAAAAAATTCTTGTGAATTGATAAAAATATGAGCCAAACTTTCCTCCTACAAGAATAAAGTCATCATTATTTAAACTGATTGAGGATGCCCATTTATCTCTCTCTGCATAAACAACCTTAACATTAAAATTATTTTCTTTTAGTAGGTTATATTCTTTGTAAGCCCTAGGATTTTGTGCTAATGGGAAAGGAGTAATAATTAAAACCCTTTTCATATTATTGCTTAATGTTTAGCTTAGACTTCGCTATACTCCAATCAAAAAAATCATCAACAATATCATAATTTCCTCTTTGGGTTATTGGCAAATTATTTGTTTCAACCCTTTCAATTAAAATTGGGAGATCTTCATAAAATTTTTCGGTTCTATAGGGTGGATGTAAAGACCAAAGACCTTCATTGTTGCCTAAGAAGTCGATTCTAATCTTTGATTTTTTTTCCATAAAATTGCTTAGAATTAGCTCTGGAAGCTTATAAGGCATATTTTTTCTGTAAAAAGCTCTAATTAATTCCCTTGGTTTAAGAGTTAGTAAATCTTCAATATGTACACCATCTTTTAAAAGACGATGTTTGCTTACAAGAAAAAGTCTTGTACTCATTTGTTTAAATTCAAAGAAATATTCTTTTGATTTATAAGGTAAATATTTTTGATTAATCAATATACTGTCTTCTCGTGGAGGGCCGGGTAGCGGACTTATAAACAAAATTTTTGTATCTGAATGATAGGTTTTCAAAGCTTCATCAATCCAAGTTTGACTTTTGCCTCCAAAGAAAATATCAGAATCTATGTGAAATACAAAGTCATTTTTTGCCTCATTTAACCCAAAAAAGTAGGTGTAAAAAGGACCCCCTCTCCAGTCTTTGGCTGGAACTTGGTTTAGTCTAAAATATTTATTCCCAATTTCTTTTTGCTTTTGTTTTGAGTAATCAATTTTTATCACCCTTATTTTTTCCTTATCAGAAGCAAACTCAGTAATGTAATCCCATAATAGCTTGTTGTTCTGTTCCCAATTGAGTCCAAATCTTCCTTTACTTTTGTGCGTATCATAAGTTAGTAAAATTTCATCAACCTGATTGTAAAATATTTTTATTTGATGCGGCAATAAATGAATTGCATGCTTATAATCGGATGGTGCTAATGAAATTTGGAGTGTGACTTTATTCATAAAATGAATTTTGAACTTACATCAAGAGTTGTTAGTGACTATCAAGTATTTTATTTATACCTCTTACCACTAACATTCCTCCTCAAACCTATTTTTAGTATTTACACAGAGGTAGTTCCATAAATCCTCGTATTTCTTCTTTGTCTGAAAAACATTTATTGTATTACCAAGATGTTTTAGGCAATATAACAAAAATAGTATCCATTCTTTGATATTTATTTTTGTGAGTAAAAATCTAGAATCTGTATCTATAATGCCAGCGTAGATGGCTCTGTTAATTGAATTGCCAAAACCATTTCGCAACTCACTTATCAGAGATTCACCAAATTTTTCTTTATCATTACAGTACTTAAAGAATGAAGCAATTAACATAGCTTCATGTTCATGATAGCCTTTCAAGGACTTTTTCCTGTAAGAATCAAGGGTTAAAGAAAAATTTACCAATGGCTTAGAAATAAATAACAATGGGTGAACAAAAACTCTCTGTCGTACGTGTTCCATGAAATCACCTCTTGTTTGCAGAGGTATTTCGAAGTTATCAAATTTATTAGCCCTGATAAATAGACTACAATTTGAAAAACTGTAGTCACAAATATTTTTTAATGAGCGAAATTTGACCCATTCATACTTGATTGAATTAAATTGTGAATATCTTGTTTCATTTCTTTTTATCCACTTATTTCCAACCCTTTCATCCCATATATAGTGGTTTGCAAATGCAATGATGGCACCAATATTGTCCTCCATTGCCATTATCATCGACTCAAGAAAAATAGGTTCCCACCAATTGTCGTCTTCGAGTAAACAATAAAAAGTTTCCTTAATATCGTTATTAAAAAAAAGATTAAATATTTTGATTGCACCTAAATTTTCATTTTTTGAATAGATTAAAAACCGTTCATCGTTTAAACTTTTAATAAATATTTCCGGAAAATTATCATCCGGGCAATCATTATGAATTTCTGCAATCCAATTTGTGAAAGTTTGGGCAAGCAAGCTATTGATTGCTCTTACAAATAGTTCATTTCTTTTATAAGTTGGAACATAAACTCTTACTGAAGCCATTTTTTAAATTTTGCAACCTTCTTCCATCCCAAAAAAAACTCTGCAATGTTTCCGATTCCATTATTATATTTTCTTACGTTACTCCCACCAAGTCTCTTTATATTAAACTCAATTTCTTTTTCACAAAAGACTAAAGAATTGAAGTAACTATATAACAAGGTTTGCCATGAATTTGCAATTATTAGTCTTGTTCTTTCTGAGTTTTCTACACCTAAAATATAATCTTGACTTTTTTCTAATGCTTTTTTTGCTGATAAAATAGCCGTTTCTGACTTTTGACCCGACAACGCATTCTTCAGCCCTGATCTGTAGTAAAGAACAGCATTTTGGCAGAAGACTACGTTCTTACATTTTAGTATTGCTTTTGTAAAGTATTCCAAATCATCAATCAAACTCAAACTTTCATCCCATAAACCAGCCTGCTCAATGATTGTTCTTGGAATTAAAAAAATGCCAGGTTGAGTCATGGATGCCCCACTTTTCCAACTACTGCAAATCCAATCGATTGGTAACATATTTTGCCAACATTCTTCAGGATTTAATTTAAATGTAATTGTATCATCACCATAAAACCTCCCCCATTTAGCTGAAACAATTGAATAAGGGTTATCTATTGCTAAATTAATCTGAGCTTCAATCATAATAGGGTTCATTAAGTCGTCAGCATCAAAAAATTTTATAAACTCACCTTTTGATTGCAGAAAACCATAATTCCTAGCGGCACTAGCTCCCCTATTTGGCTGATCATACACTTTTACATTTTCCCTTTCAAAAGACCTTGCTATTGCCAGACTATTATCCGTACTTCCATCATTCACAATAAGTACTTCTAATTTTTTGTAGGTTTGATCTAAAACGCTTTCAATGGCTTCAGCTAAATACCTCTCAGCATTGTAAAGGGGAATAATGATAGAAACCAGTAATTCTGAATTCACTTTAAAAGAGCTTTTTTAATACTGGAAAGGTCTTAAATATTTTTCTAACCAATTGGCTTTCCTTATTTAGTCTCTCCCATGGCATTGGACCATAAATTTCCCATTGCCTGTCTTGGTCTTCTTGCCACCTAATTCTCAATTTTTCATCTTTAGTATGCGTCTTTGCCTCTGCATGTTCCCTAGCAACAGATAATACTTTGTCTATATATTTTTTTCTTGCACCTTTTGCAATCCGCATCCATAATTCGAAGTCTAGGGTACAATGCAGTTCTTCCCATAATGGTTGATGTATATCTGAATCCCAAAATACAGAAGGTTGTGCTACCCCTGGCATATATAAATACCTGTCAAAAACTATTGGGGTATGATGAATTGAAAATTTCCCATCTTTCAAATTATTGCAATTGCCATATAAAAATTGAGCTTTTGATTTTAAGAAAGTTATTGCTGCTTGCTTAAATGCCCCTTTTGTAAAATAATCATCACTATTTATCCAGCAATACAATTTCCCACTTGCTAAACTGAATCCCTTATTGATGGCATGACTTTGTCCTCTATCTTTTTCGCATTCCCAATAACTAATCCAAGGGGAGTATTTATTTAAAATATCTACCGTTTCATCCTTACTTTCTCCATCAATAATGATGTATTCTAAGTTAGGATAGTTCTGTAACAATACACTTCTTATGGTCTCTTCAAAATATTTTCCCTGATTAAAGGAGGGGGAGATTACAGAAATTTTAGGCCAGTTTACATTGCTTTCATAATCCTCTATTGACACTTCTTCTATCCATGGCCATCCAACTCGATGTGTTTTTGGGAGCGTTTCTAGAAGTCCTTTTTTTTCAGTTACAACTTTTCGCAACGGAATGGAAACCCCTTTACTCAAAAATTCTTCTCTATATTTTTGGTATGAGGGCAATGGAGGTAGTTTCATTATTTTAAAAATTTCCTATTATTTTACATTCTTTATAATTTCCTTAAAAGGCGGATAAAGTTATTTATTACTGATATTTTTAACTTTTTTGTTACTAAACCATTTTCCTGGCGTTATACTATTTTTTTCCAAGCGTTTCTAAAATATTCAGCTTTAGATAAATCTACATAATGAAATAGATTTGCATTATCATAAATTAAACTAGCTTTTGGGTATACTACATATCGATCTCTGTCTAACCGTAAAGAATCATTATTACCAATAATCATCGCCGATAGTGCTTGCTCTAAATAATAACAAGTTCCAAATGTTTCTTCTAAATTTTTAGCCCAATATTCTAATTTATCCCAGTCAATTAGTCTATCATTCAGCCCTAAACATCCCACATTAATACAATCCGGAATTGTACTATTTGAAAGCCCCTCCATGTAATCTTTTGGAAAACCATAGGCACTCTCTTCCTCTTGCATATAAATAGGCATTGTAGGGTTCGATAACCAATCAACTATTTCAGTTGGTGTGTGGGTAAACAACATATCTGAGTCCAACATCAGTCTCCACCCTCTTGTTCCCACATATACGTCTGTTAATTTTCGTATATGTTTATACACAATTCGCTTGTGATGCAAGTAAGGATACTTTTCTAGAGGTAAATAGCTGCTCAGACGGCTTTCAATTTCTGAAGTGTAAATAACTGTACTATTAGGAATCTGACCCTTAATATTAGCAACTTGGTCTAATGTTCCATCATCATAAAAAGTAAAGTGAATAGGATTGGGTATAACCTTTTGAAGAGAATAGGCACAAAATAGGGTTTGATACCAGAATTTTTTACCTGTCAGAAAACATACATCCAGCTCTTTCAAAAAATTATTCTCATTAAATACAAACAATTTCGCTGCTGCTATTGCCATATCCTTTTGAGCAGATAGCATTTTTTGGTACTCAAAATATCCGCCAAAACGTTGCCATAAATTCCAATTACTACGTGGGTTCCTATAAAGTGTATCTACTATTTTCTGAATCACTAAAAATTTTTGTTACTTTATTACCCAATACCACAGCTGGCTTTTCTATCCAGCTCTATAAGTATGTTGATAAGATAAGAATAATTGCATAAAGAGAAATATTTAAACAAATTCTTATTAATAAATTCATGTTTATTACAGGCTCCTTAAAAGCCCCCACAACATAAACACCTATTGGAACATGCAAAAGATTGACTTCATAAGAAAAATCTCCTAACTTATAAATAAAACTTTCTCTTAGGGTATTAAATTTATTTGCATAAACATCCCTGTTGTTAATATAACTGCTGCCATGTACTCCCAATTACCATTAGAGGGGTGCAATAAACATTGAAACTAAGTTTGATATAAGTAAAAAAATAACGGCAATCTTTTTAATACTTAGGTTCATCAAAAACAAGGATACACCAATTCCAAATGATAGAAAACAACAATAAAAGCTGCAAAAAATCTTAAAAGGTCTATACAAACATTTCTTTTTTTATCCATTTCTATCCAACTAATCCCTCATATTGTCCACAAACTCCTTTCCACTTTAAAAACTTTTCATCTGTTTTCCAAGGCTTAAAAATAAAATAGGCTTTTATTTTCCTAAAAGGAACACTCCATTTAGGAATACTTTCCCACGGGCATATACCATGAAATATTAGCAGCTTTATCCAACTCTTATTTTGAGCAAAATTCATTCTTGCTAGATAATTAATTTCTGTCCGACTTTCTGGTATAATATGGTCAATATGTAATTGTGGAAAATAGCCTACTTGCCACCCATTTTTTAGTGCTGTAATTACAATATCGTTATCCTCTCCAGAGGTTAGGTTATTACCTTTCCTACCTAGATTCTTTCGAAAAACATCAGTTTCTATTTCACGTAAATAGGTTAAAAAAACTTCTTTTCTAATACACATCCCCGTACCAATAGGCGAAAAGTTTGGATATTCACTCACTTCATTATTAAGTATGTTGCTCACAATCTCCTTCTCTCCCAAATCTCTGCATCCCAAAAGCCCCACATAACTTTTAAACCAATCTTCTGGCGAGTGTTTTAAATAATGTGGTATGGCCTTTCCACCAAAGACACCAATAGTAGAATGGGTGGAAAAAATCATTAAACTTTTCTCTAAATAATCCAATCCTGCCAAGTTATCGTCATCAATAAAAACAATAGATTCACAAGTGGCCTCTTTCACCCCCCTTATCCTTGCCATTGCAAGTCCTTGTTTTTTTTCTATTACAATCCTGGCTTTTTCATGCCATGATAGATCGATAATGTTCTCAATTTTTTTTGAACTATTATTATCTACAATTATCAGTTCCCACCTATTGTTCTGTAGGGTTTGCTTAGACAATACTTCTAAGACATTTTTTAAAATCTCAATAGTAGGATTATACGAACAAATAATTACAGATATATCCATTTATAAATAACTTGTTTCAACTCTTTTACTATTAATAAAAGGAGAAGTATTGTTTTTTTCGATTGCTTTATTGTATGTATTAATCATCAAGGGTATAGTTTTAGCTGCGGAGTATTCGTTTAAGATTCTCTTTCTACCATTTTCCCCCATATTGGCAATCATACTTTGGTTGTTTACAAGTAGGGATATTTTATCAACTATTTGCTCAGCGTTGTTCGGATCTACTAATAACCCCGAAAGACCATCTTCTATTATTTCTGCCATTCCCCCACTCCTGCTTCCTATTACTGCTTTCCCTGCTGCCATTGCCTCACAACAGGCTATTCCAAAACTATCAAAACGGCTTGGAAAAATAAATACATCACCTTGTGATAATACCTCTACAAGATTCGTTGATTGAAATGCCCCATTAAAAAAAACATTACTTAAACACTTAGATAATTTTCTTTCTAGGTATTGTACCATATTATATCCATGCTTTGGCGAATTTGCAGGTTGTCCATAAAAATGAAATTTCAAAAGAGGGTGCTTTTTTAATAATATGGGTATTGCTTTCGCTATTTCAAGTACTCCTTTTCGTATCTCTAGCCTGCCATAGAAAACTATATTTATCTCTCCGTTTTTATCCTTTTTTGGTAGTAGGTTCAATAAGTCCTGTTTTGGTTCATAGAAAAAGGGTACATATTCATATTCTTTAGTCCACCCAATTTTAATATACATGTTCCCAAGGGCTTTTGATGGAGATAACAAAGAAGTACATTGTTCAATAATCTCTTTTTCTATCAAATAGGCATTTTCATTGGGTGGTGTAGGAAAAGATGGCAAACAAAACCTCCTTAGGGCTCCAATTATAAAACGTATTCTTGGCACACCAGTCAACTTTTCAAATAAGAATATATCAATCAAATAATTAGCGGTATGCGCCCGCACAACAAAAGGCAACATAGGAAATTGATACCGAATTTCAATCCCACCTGCCCTAAAATCAGTTGCTTCTACAATATCAAATTTATTCTGCTCATGAATCTTTCTAAAATGATTCGGTAATTCCTTATTAAAATCACCCCAACTGCTAGCCGGCAATCTATAAACATATTCATTTTCCCAAAAAGCCTCTTTCTTTGCGGTTGCACAAAATACAACCGGAACATGTTCATGTCTTGGTAAATAATATACCATTTGTGCCAAATAAGTTCCAATGCCACCACCACCTGTTTCGGGGGGGTACTCATAAGAAAAAAAGGCAATTCTCACTTGATTCAGTTAATTGATTGTAATGAGTATAATATTTTGATTACTACAAAGCTGTTGTATTATCTTTTAGAAACCATTTTTATAAGTTTATGAAAATAGGCTTTCAGATACAGCTCCATTACCGAAAATGGACTTATAAAAAAGTTATTTCTCACCTTTTCAACTAACAAAGTCTGCTTCATTAAATCAAACTCATTATTAAAATAAGCCGTTTTTAGCAAATTGAGAATATAATAGTGTAATACTTTGTTAAGAAGCCTCTTGTCAAATTCTTGCCTTAAAGGGATAGCAAACCATTTTTTATATTGATACTTTTCTAGAACCGGTGCATAAGCCTTATCCAGATGGATGAATATCGAGTTTAACTCATCAAAAAACAACCCAGAGTAACCCATTCTAAAAACGGCATTCTCAGTCATTGTTTTAGAGTGCTCATGTCGCCTAAAATTTACCAACGTTTTATCCGTCACTCTAAAACCAGTAGTCCCATTGCCCATTAAAAACAATATCCACATATACTGATCCATCACAAATGAAAATTGAACTGGTAGAGGAAAAATAGGATTTAGTAAAGCTTTTCTAAAGAAAGTCCCTGGTTGCCTGTTGCAACAAATTGCAATTGTTTTGGGCAGATTTTCTGATATTATTTGTGTCCGTTCTTTCCAATTTATGGTGGCATTCTCAATAAAGTTATTAATATAGCCAGATAAAACAGTGGCATTAGTATCTATAAAAGCCTCCCCAATTTCCATCAACGACCCAGGTTCTAAATAATCGTCACTATTCAGCCAGTTTATTACATCACCACTAGCCAAACAAAAGCCTTTATTGATGGCATCTGTTTGACCATTGTCTTTTTCACTAACCCAATAATGTAATTGTTCCTCGTATTTCTGTATTATTGCTACGCTGCCATCGGTACTCCCACCATCTATTATAATATATTCTAGGTTAGGGTATCCTTGGTTAAGCACCGACAATATTGTTTCCTCAATATATTGCGCTTGATTAAAGGAGGGTGTTATAATGGATATTTTGGGATATTTTTTCATTTGAAGGAAATAGTTAGAAGACACTATAATAACCTAACTATTAGTATCTAGTAATTCAATGCAACTAGCTATAACACGGTCAACAGTAATAAGATTTATATTTAGAATTGATTGTTTTTTATTTTCATCCACGAGTTTTTGATATAATTCTTTTTTATAAAAATCATTATTAGGATAAAGGGTGATTATTGTATCTGAAATTTCGTTAGGGTAAGGATTAAATCTTCCAAAATGATTACCATTAGATATACAAACAGCTTTAGATTTAAGTGCCGCTGCCATGTGAACGGCACTTGTCTCATTAGAAATTAACAATAATGCACCATCAATTAATCTTATCAAATCCAATAATGTAGTCCTACCAACAAGTGATTCAATTAAGTTTTTATTTTTTGAATAACTAATTATTTCATCAACTATTATTTTTTCATAAAAAGCACCGGCAATTTTAAAAACATATTTACCATTATATTTTTCCGTTAATTGATCAATAAAACTAGCAAATTGTTTGGTTTCCCACTTTCTATACTCAGCATGTCCTCCAGGGAAAATAACTATATAATTACTTTTAGTTTCCGTTCGAGCTATTGGGTCTATACTTAATTGAGTTTGGAGATTTTTATTTAACAATCCTTCAAAAAAAAATTTATTTCTAAAAAACTCAAATACCCCTAAAGTTTCAACCTCAATTATTCTGTTATATAGTTTATTGGCTTCATGAAGCTGATTTACAGAATCATAATTAGAAGCATCACCACTACTTGTAATAGTATATTTTAGTCCAATGGAAAACAAAAAATTATCAATCTCCCATTTTCTGGAGTGAACTGGATGAATTAAAATATCATAATTTGCAATCCTTAATTTTAGTTTTATCTTAAGTTTAGTTTTACTTAATTCTTGATCTATGAGTATATCAGGATTTACCCATATAAAATTATTAATTACATTACAATCTAGTTTTTCTGCAATCTCTTTAAATACAGGATTCCCTAAAAGGGTAATTTTCTTGTTTCTAAACGCAGCATCATTTCTTAACTCTGTAAGAAAATTTCTAAAAAGTATATAATCACCAATGGCATCCAGCCTTACAACAAGAACGCTATTCGTTTTATAACGATTAAAAATCCTTTTAGAAATTTTAAAAATAAAATTGACAAGTATATCAATTGCATTTTTTATATCTAATAAAAAATATTTATACTTCTCAGATTTCAATTTTTAAACATTTACAAGTTATTAAATCGTTTTTTACAGAGTGTATCCTTCTTTTTCTATAAAAGGTTGCCAGAAACAAAAGTCGTACTTCTCAAAAGCATGACACCCCAAAGGTAGTTTTTTATTGTTCAAAGCGAAACATTCACGAGGTTGCAATTCCCAAGAAAACATCAATGCCTCAGAAATGGTAGGCATTCTCCAAAAAAAAAAAAATACATTAAACCAGTAAGAAAAGAACCCATCCTCATTGTATTTATATATTTTCCATAGTTCCGCTTTCCTCTGTAGCAAAGTTAATAGTACGATAAAAGACGCTACCTTTCTAAGTGATAGCCCCCCATTAACAATAGGTTTATAACCTACCCGTTTAAAGCCCAACCTATTTATAAAGTCTAACAGCTTCCGATAGTTTTCAAGAATTTTCATTCCATCATCCTTATGTTCCGGGGTATCAATATCAACAATTGGTGCTGCGAGATAAGCATAATTTTGATTACACCAATAAGTTAGATCATCTCTAAAAACAAAAGCATCCAATTGATATAGGAGGATGTATTTAAACTGTTTAAACCGTTTATAAAAATCTACAGATAGCATTAGCCTATTATATCCTTCAATGTTTTCAAAGTACACATTTTCAAATCGTTCTACAGTAAAGACAATCTTATTCAAACAAAAGGATTCATAATAAGAAGTGTCCAAAGACTTAGGTGCAAAGAAAACTATTGGATAGTTGCCTAATATCTTTATACATTGGCTAAGTGAAATTAACTCTGACCCTTCTATAACTGTCTTATAAATTGGTATAGTAACCGCAACTATTTTCTTTATTTTCAATTTAAAAATTGAATAGATAATTAAAAAATAAAATATCTTGCATATTAGAATTGCTATTTATTAACTAGATATAGACTTTCTGAACAAAGCTTTACAAAATTTGAAAATAAGCATATGGTCAACTTTCCATGCGAATAAAAATGCCTCCAAAAAGTTCTTTGTAAATATGTATTTGCGGTTTCTTGTAACTTGGTAAAAAAAAATTAAAAAAAAATGATTTTTTATGACCATCTTTTCAAAATCAGAAAAACATAATTCCTTATAAAGTAGCAAAATAATTTGCGCATATTCTAATATGTTTTTATAATTTTTTGTATTTCCGATACTCCCTTTATTCTCATGAATCCTAAAACTATTTAGAGGTTCTGCTATATAACAAATAGAAGATTTTAATAAGGTCATTATATACAAATACCAATCTCCATTTAACTTAAAAGTATGGTTAAACAAGTCTAAATTCAGCACCTGCTTTTTAAAAAGTACGGCACTAGCATTAGGGATAGAATTCTGGAGAACCATACAGTTTTTTATGAACATTTTACCACTTACGGTAAAGTCTTCGTTCCAATAGAAATTTGTAATTGAAGCTGTATGAC
The DNA here is from genome assembly GCA_947447825.1 of Chitinophagaceae bacterium. Classification (GTDB taxonomy): domain Bacteria; phylum Bacteroidota; class Bacteroidia; order Chitinophagales; family Chitinophagaceae; genus Parasediminibacterium. Next base: position 118,512 of record CANFLL010000001.1, read on the forward strand.
TTTGCCAGGTTCCCTTTAGTTCATTATGTTGATTAACACTATAGGATTGACAAAACACCATTCCAACAGATTCATCAGCTGAATACGCTTGTAGGCATTTTTCTAAAAAGGAGGGTTGGCAATAATCATCACTTTCGGCAATCCATATATACGTTCCATTAGCGTATTCAATCCCTTTTCGCCATTGTTTAAAAGTGCTGCCACTATTGGTTTCATTATAAATGATAGCAGAAACTTTGGGATGGTTTCTATATTGTTCAATTACTTCCTTGCTATTATCTGTACTACAATCATCTAAAATAATGAGTTCAAAATCCTGAAAGGTTTGATTCAATACACTTTCAATTCGTTGATTAAGGAATAGAGAATGGTTATAGTTTGGAATAATTACTGAGACTTTTTTAGACACCTAATATAATTTGAGGCGTTGCTACGACATATTTTAAAAAAAGCATTCTGTTTTCTCTAATCCTCATTTGCCTAAACTCATTTATTAAAAATTGAAGTCGAGTTTTCATTGGTATTTGATTTTTTACATTTTTTAGATATACCAATAATTTTTCTTTTCTAAAAACTTCATCATAATTAGAACTAAATCCTCCATCCGCATATTCTGCAATAACTAAGTCGATATAACTTTTATTAACTTTATTTGAAAGAAACCATTTTAAGTTATGATCCCAATCTGCATGGATCTTAAACTTTAAATTAAACACTCCAATTTTTTGAAAAACTTTTTTATTAAAAAAAATGGCTTGATGACAAATATTTTGATTAAGAATTCGATGGACATCAAATTTACCCCCATAAACTCCATTAAATCTAGTACTTGTTATATTGCCATATACAACATCATAACTATTACTTTTTAAAAAATTGGCAATCTTCTCAAGAACAGCATTGTTTATAAATTTATCATCACTCCCCAAAAAATACAACCATTCACCTTTTGCAACCCTAATTCCTTTGTTCATTGCATCATAAATTCCTTTATCTATTTCTGAATAGATTCTTATTCTTTCATCATGGTACTGATTTGCAATTTCTAGAGTACTATCAGAGGAATCACCATCCATTATTAAAATCTCAAAATTTGGAAAAGTCTGACATTCTATGCTATCTAGACAATACTTTAGTGTCTTGGCTGAATTATATGTTGGTATTATTATAGAAAACAATTGAAAACAATTTTAAAACCTTACAATCTAATTACCTTAAAACCCCCGAACTTTAATATCACATTAGTCAGTTTTAGTACTATTCTAAATGGAATCTTTGCAATTTGAATAACATTAATAGGATTAACATTTTTTTTCACAGTCACTTCTTCAATATTGACTTCTTCTGTAATTTTTTTAGACCTATGATGATTTAAAAGTTGAAAATAAAATGAATTATAATAAGGAATACCAGAATAAAAAGAAACAATACTTTGATCCATTTGATTTACGCAATTAAATTCACCATCAATTCTGTATTTTATAGTTTTGTAATGATTGCCGAATTGTGTTGGCATTCTAAACAACTCTAATTTGTATTTATGAGCCAATAGAGATAAAATTGACTGATCCCACCTATGTTCTAAAAAACCATTTATATTTTCTTTACCGCATATATTTGGTAAATCAGTAATATTGTTTGCATTTTTTCCATATCTTAACCAGTCATTTAAAAAATTTATTGAGTATTCACACTTTTTAAACAAGCTGAATGCCGCATCTATATGTAATGAATACCAATAATATTCTGAATCACAATCCATGAAAACAAAACAGTCTCTCTTCGTCCAAGAAAAATTTAAATCGTTAGCGTTTCCAAATAATACAATTGATTTATCCTCTGCAATTTGAAAAAGAGGGTCTAATGAATCTATAATTTCAATACCACAGTCTGAGTAAATTACTATATCTCCATCTACAATTTTATTAAACGCCTGTAAAACCAAATACGGTTTCCAGAGCCAGTAGCCTAAACCTTTTGGAGATTCAAGTATTTCTTTATTTTGATCAAAGAATTCTGTTTCTTTTATATCAGAAAAATCAAAAGAGTATATATCATCAATTCCGTGCTTAATTGCACTCTGATTTAATCGAAACCTGCTTTCTGAATATAATTCGTTAGATAGATTTGTAAGAACTACTTTCATTAATAAATGAATATTTATCTTTTTGTCACAATTTGATCAACTCTATTCTTGATTACCACACCAGATGGAATACTATTATAAATCAAATTGTTTGCCCCAATAACTACATTATCACCAATTGTTACATTATTTAGTATAGTTACATTGGCACCTACCCAACAATTTCTACCTATAACTATTTTACCTATACTACATCCTTCCTGTTGAATTATTTTATTAACATCATTGTACAAATGATTATGATCATAGAGTTTAACTCCTTCTCCAAAAATTGTATAATCGCCAACTTCTATTTCACCAAGACAATTTATAGAGCAATATCTATTAAAGAAAACATATTTCCCCAGTTTTAATTTTGCATTAGGATAAACCATTACGTTACAAAAGTCCCTAAAAATTACATCTTTTTCAATTTCTATATGACTTCCAGAATGAATTTCTAAGTGACTTTTAATTATATCGAATTTAAAATTCTCTTTCACTTTGAATGTATATCCGGAACAATTTCTTATTTTTAAAAGTAAAGAGCTTTTTATTCTTCTATCCACTTTAGTATATATGAACAAAAGAATTTTATCAGTTAATGACATAGTCCCATTTATTAATTGCAACCAACAATCCTGATCTAATCCCTGTATTTATGAAGTTGTTGTTCTCAATTGAAAAAACCAACTCAACACTGTCAAATAATTCTGTATTTATAACCCCCATTAAAAATTTAATCTTGTAGTTTCCGGTATTAAGATTATATAATTCTAAAGGAACTTTTACCCGATAATGACCTTCAAGTTTGGTTGATAATAGTTCCTCATTAACATCAGTGTCTGCACTTGAGTAAATATGATTTTCAAGCATATCAGTTAAAAGCATACCTACATTAAAGTTTTTAAACTGATTGTGCAGTACATAGCTAATCTCTATGTATGGTTTAGTTCCAGTTAAAAAATTATTTGATTCAATACCATCTTCATTAAAAAATGCAATTGTATTGAATTGTCCAGAAGCATTATTTTTACTTTCAATTCGTTTGTATGAAGCCCCAATATGTGAATCACTTATATATGACTCTACAACATCTTTAATATTTGATTGACTACGTATTTGACCATTTTTCAAAAGAATTCCAATTGTGCAAAGCTCTTTTACAGCCGCCATATTATGGCTTACAAACAATACAGTTCTACCTTCGCCCTTACTCACTTCCCCCATTTTGCCTAGACACTTCTTCTGAAACTCTGCATCGCCTACTGCTAATACTTCATCTACAATCAATATCTCACTTTCTAGGTGTGCCGCAACAGCAAAAGCCAAGCGTACATACATCCCACTACTATATCTTTTAACAGGGGTGTCTATATAGCGCTCCACCCCCGAAAAATCGACAATGGCATCAAAATGTTTCTTAATCTCATGCTTGCGCATTCCTAAAATGGCTCCATTTAAAAATATATTCTCTCTACCCGTTAACTCAGGATGAAAACCTGTTCCTACTTCTAGTAAGCTTGCTATGCGCCCTTTTACTTTAATGTTGCCAGTGGTGGGCGTGGTTACCCGGCTCAACACTTTTAATAAAGTACTTTTTCCTGCACCATTTTTACCAATGATACCAACAGCATCACCTTGGTTTATTTCGAAGTTAATATCTTTCAAACTCCAAACTATATTGCTAGTTCCTTTGGTGCTACGGTCATTCGTTTCTCCTAGCTTTAAAAATGGATCTTCTTTTCCTCTAAGCAATGCCCACCATCGCTCAATGTCTCTAGAGATAGTACCTGTACTAAACTCGCCTAACTGGTAAGCTTTTCCAATGTTCTCTGCTTTTATTGCTATGCTCATTATTATGTATTTAGCCTCTAAAACAAAAGAGGCACGAAGTGTTACACAGTGACAACCTTTTTAGGGCAGTATTTTAAGCTAAAACCACTTTTATTTTAATCATTTCTACATTTGTTTTAATAAAACAAATGCTGGAGATACATAAACAGCACTTGTTTTATTAAAACAATGTTTGAAAAGGCATAAACAAACTTTGTTTTGTATTGTGCATCATTTGTATTAACAAAACAAATGTTGTAGAGACATCGACAAAGTTTGTTGAATATAAAACAATGATTGTTGATGCATCACAAAAAAGGAAAAATGTGTTCTATACGGTATCCACAAAAGTTTTCTCAACCTTATTAAAGACAACCAATCCAATTAAAAAAAGTACTAAACTAGCAATAACACTATATAGAAATGCACCTATAAAAAATTCTCCTTTACCTGTAAAACCATATCTAAATGTTTCAATCAGTCCACTTAAAGGATTTAGACTAATGTAAACCCTATATTTTGCTGGTGCAGCAGAAAGCGGATAGATAATTGGGGTAGCATACATTAATAATTGTACACCGAATGTTACTAGAAAAACTAAGTCTCGGTATTTGGTTGTAAGTGCTGTTATAATAAGTCCTATTCCTAAACCAAGAATAGCCATTAAAGCTAGTATTAAAGGAAAAAGAAGTGCAAAAAGATTTGGGTGAATGCTATTTCCTTTAATGGAAAAATAGATCATCATTAAAATGAACAATACAAACTGAACCCCAAACTTTATAAGATTCGAAAACACTATGCTCAATGGCATAATTAATCTTGGAAAATAAACTTTACCAAATATGCCAGCATTATCACGAAAAACAGTAGAAGTTTTATTTAAACAATCAGAAAAATAATTCCAAGCAATGTTTCCAGTAAGGTAAAATAAAGGAGCTGGCACATCATCAGTAGAAATTTTAGCCAATCTACTAAATATTATGGTAAAAGTTATGGTGGTAAAAATTGGTTGAATAAAAAACCAAAGTGGACCAAAAATGGTTTGTTTGTAAAATGAAACAAAATCCCGGCGCACCAATAACCACAATAAATCACGGTAATTCCAAACATCTTTTAGATGAAGGTCAAAAAGATTATCGTGTGGTTTTATCTCCATATCCCACTGTTGGGATGTTGCAGTTATGCTCATATTAATTTATCAATTGATTTTTAAGATTTTGGCAAAAAACTGGAAATCCAAAATATCCATCCACCCTTTTCTGTAATTCTACTTTTTCGGATGAAGTATAACTATCTCCCGTAAGAACTTGAAGTATGGTAGCAATCATTTCATCTTCATTATCAGGGTTTACTAACATGCCCAATTCTCCATTTTTCAAAGCATCAACACTTCCGTCCTGATTACCTGCAATTACTGGCAATCCACAAGCCATTGCTTCTATAAATACAATACCAAATCCTTCCTTTTTGCTTGGCATCACAAACACATCTGCTAACTGATAATGATCTGTCACTTCTTCCTCCGCAATAAATCCTGCTAAAAAAACGTGGTTTTCTAGTTTATATAATTGAATCAAACTTTCTAACCTGTTTTTTTCTAAATCATCTGGTTTTCCAGCTATCAAATATTTTAAATTAGGGTATTTTCTAATCACCTTTGGCAAAACCGCAATTACCTTATCATATCCTTTATATTTTTCGGTATAAGAGAGTCTTGTTAAAGTGAGAATTATTTTATCGTTTTTATCTATTCGATACCTTTCTAATAAATAATCAGGCTTCCTAAATTGGTGAGGATAATTGAAAAAAGGATCAATAGTGTTATGAAATATTTCAATCTTGTTAGGGTTAACGTTATTAACTTCAATTAATTTTTGCTTAGTAAAATTACTAACTGCTAATATTTTATCACACTTATTTAAAATTTGTTTTTTAAATCCAGTCAGCTCATCCCATACCTCAATGCCATGGGCAACCAAAAATACTTTGGTTGATGGATTTAAAAACTTTATTAATAAGCCGAACATTGCCAAGTTAATATGTCCTAGCACAACTTGCTGGTATTTATCAGCACTTATTAATTCTTTCCAAACAAATGATACTTTATCTTTCTGATATAGTCTGTAGTTACTAGGAACAAAGTAATCAGCATTTACTTCTTTATCGTACATTGATGCTGCATCTGCAATTATTAAAGCCTCTTTCTCTAATCCTGAAAAAGCATGCAGAAATGCTCGATTAAACTTTTCAATTCCACCCAAAGTAGCAAAAGTACTAGTGGTATAAAAACAAATCCTATCAAATTTTTTTTGCAAGAAGATCAGTTTTTTAGTGTCGCAGGTGGCTAAAACAAACGTCCAATACTTACTCCAATGGATGAATGATTGATTAAGTTGTTTATATTTTTTTTCGAATACTTCATTTCTACTTAAAGGAACTACATGATTTATCCAACGGGTAAACGGGAATGTAAATCCTTGTTTTTTTCTATTCCATATTGCAGTTGGAAGAATATCTTTAAACGCTTCTATTAATAGATATTTAGGTCTTTTGTTTAATGAGAACTTAATTTGAGGTGCAATTGTGTTACAAGCCTCAATTACTTTCTTATCTAAAAATGGAACCCGAACTTCAATTCCATGCCACATACTCATATAGTCAGTATCTTTCAGTAATTGATTTTGCATGTATAAATGCTGTTCTAAATGAGCAGCTTCCTGAATTTCAGATTTGCTGTTTAAAGAAGCCACAGTCACTTGCTTTAGAACCTCATTTACTTTTTGAGAACTAATACCTAATAAAAGTGAAATTTTTCTTGGGTTATATATTCCTCTATAAAACAAATACTTATTTAAAAGCGTTTTGTTTTGGAGATATGAAATGCGTTTAATTTTATCGTTTGGCAAGTAGTTAGTTAACCCCAACATAAAGGACGGCAGAAGTGTCAATTTTTTAAGTAGTTGACTTCGCTTTGCAGAATCATATCCTCCCAAAAGCTCATCAGCACCTAACCCACTTAATACAGCAGTTAATCCATATTGTTTGGCAAACTTACAGATGAAGTAGGAATTTATGCCATCAATGGAAGGTTGATCCATTGCCTCCATAATTTGCTCAAATTCATCCCGAAACATTTGATTTGTTACTATGAAAGAGTGGTGTTCAACATTTGTTTGTTCAACTACCATCTTTTGATAAACCTCTTCTGAAAAATCTTGTTCTTCAAAAACTATAGAAAGTGTTTTTATTTTTTTATCAGAAAATTTTGAAGCCAATATTGTAATAATGCTTGAATCTATTCCTCCACTTAAAAAAATACCAATTGGGGCATCCGAGATAAGGTGACGTTCTATAGCATTTTCAACATTGGTTCGAATCAAATCAATGGCAACCTTGCTAGAAGTTACTGAACTAGTGTAAGTTGATACAAAAAACGGAGAAACTTCAATTGACAGATTCTTTAAACTTATTACTGCAAAGCAGCCTTTTGGAAGTAATTGTACGTCGTGTAAAGTAGTAAATGGTTCTGGCAAATGACCATAGGCTAAAAAAGGAATTCTCCAATCTTTGTTTTCTGGCCAATCAGTATCTAATGCGTTAAAGGCTCTAATTTCAGATGCAAAAACAAGTTTTTGGTTAGAGTGGTGATAGTAGAGAGGTTTAATGCCAGCGTGATCTCTAGCTAAAATTATCAATTTTTTTTTAACATCCCAAATGGCTAAAGCAAACATCCCATTGAAACGTTCAAAACATTTAACGCCCCAATTAATATAAGCATAAATAATTACTTCAGTGTCAGTTTTGGTATTGAATATATATCCTGCACCTTCAAGTTCACTTCTTATTTCTATAAAATTATAAATCTCCCCGTTAAAAATAATAAACACCTCTCCATCAACTGAAACCATCGGTTGATGTCCAGCACTAGATAAGTCCAATAAAGATAATCTTCTATGTCCTAGAGCTAATCCAATATTCTCATCTACAAATAACCCTGCATCATCTGGCCCCCCCCGATGCATTGCATTACGCATACGAAGTATATCTTCGTTTAAGCTATTTGAAGAAGGATTAAATATGCCAGCAATCCTGCACATAATGAGGGATTAGTATTGAGTTTAAGTTAGTTTAAATCTTGAATAGAGACTTTATTTTTGTCCATACGGTTATTCTATCGCTACCATATCTATAGTTGTAGCTGTAATTGTAGCTATAACCATATCCGTAACCATAACCATATCCATAATAAGAGTTAATTCCTCCTATTTTAACATCATTAACCAATATGCCAATATTAGGAAGCAAATTTTGGGTATACAATTCATTAATAAATGGCAACTGTTTCTTTACTGTAAATCGTTGTCTAACTATGTAAATTGTTGCATCAGCTAATTGAGCAATAATTTTCGAGTCACTAACCAACCCTACTGGAGCAGAGTCAATAATAATTAAGTCGAAAACAGATTTAAGGTAAGTTATAAATTCCCCCATTCTCGGATCCATTATCATTTCCGATGGATTAGGAGGAATAATTCCTGCGGGTACTATATATAAATTTTCAGTGTTTGGAATTGGAATTGGAATTTCTTCAGCACTTACTTGACCTAACATAAAATGTGTAATACCCTTTTCATTAATTAAGCCTAGTGATTTGGCGATTTTCGGTTTCCGCAAATCAAGTTCAAGAATAACCGTCTTTTTCCCTGCGATGCCCCAAACTGCGGCTAAGTTCATAGAACAAAACGTTTTGCCCTCACCTGCAATACTAGATGACACCAACAAAACTGGTGATTTCAAATTCGGACCCAATAAAAATCCAATGTTTGTTCTTAAAATCCTGAATTGCTCAGCCAAAACACTTCTATCCTTATTACTCACCACGAGTACTCTGTTTTGACTGCTGTGGTGAGCAACTTCCCCAATTATTGGAGCGGTAGTAACCCTTGCTACATCATTTCGAACAATAATCTTATCATTCAATAAATCAAGTAAGTAAATGAAAACAATAGGAATTAAAAAGCCTATCACAAACGCTGTTCGATAGATATTTCCAACATCAGGACTTACTCTTCCTCCACTAACCGCTGGATCTACAGGAACAGAGTTGCCAATTGTAGATGCTCGAGTAATTTCTGACTCATCTCTTTTTTGAAGTAAAAACAAATATTCCTTTTCTTTAATTCCCTGTTGTCTAATTATTTCTAATCGCTGTCTTTCTCTTTCTGGAATAGTACTTAAATTAGAATTAAACTTATTTTCTTGATTCTCGTAGGCCTTAACGGTGGATTGATAATTTTTTGTAAGGTTATTTAAGTTTTCAATAATATTGACTCTTAACTTTTCAATTTGATTTTCAATTGTTTTTAAATAAGGATGGTTATTAGAGCTTTTTTTAATCAAATCTTCCCTATTTAACTGCGCAGCATTATATTGAGTTATTAGTCCAGACAATGTTGGATCGGTTATTTCAAAGGGAGTCACAATTCTATCATATTTCTTTTTGGGCGATGTAACGTATTCTTTTACAAAACTAACAACATCAATTTTAATATTTTGAGTTGCAATTTTATCTTGTAGTTCAGTAGTCTTCATAAATTCCATTGATGCCTGAGCTTCCAACGGAACAACACCATTTTGTTTTGCAAAGCTTTGTAAACCATCTTCAATTTTACCTAACTCAAGTGTAATAATTTCTAGCTGCCTGTCAATAAACTTAATTGTATTATCTACAATCTTATTCTTATCTTCTACATTTACATCATTATAAACATTTACTAGGGTATTTAAGATATCTTCTCCTTTTTGGGGAATTTCCATATTAATAGCTAAGCTTAATATAGATGTTTCTTTACTTAGTTGTCTAATTTGTAGCCCTCTTCCAATAGTTCCCGCTACAGACTGAGTAGGTTGGTAATTAATTATATATTTATTGTCTTTTAAGATTTCATTTGGGTCAAAAAAAAGTCGCATCTTTCCAAATGGATATTCCACAATGTCCCCACTAACTATTTTTTTATAACGATTAGGTCCATACTCAATATATATGTAGTCTTTTTTCCTAACAATAATCAAGTTTGCAGCTATAGCGCTATCTTTTAATTCTACCCAATTTGCATGAATTGAAGTATTGCCATACAATTCTATTCTCTTAATGTTCCCTTCATTGTAATAAGACCAATTAAGATTAAGTATTCTAACAACCCTTCCAATCATACTTGTTGACTTAATCAGTTCTATTTCATTGGAAAGATTTGTTCGCTTTTTGTAAGTAGTTAAATTTTCTAATATTAAATCTTCACCTCCACCTCTACTACTCCTGTCATCTTTTATCAGTAAAGAAATTGATGAGCTATAAATAGGAACTTTATATCTAATGTTTATATATGCAACCGTCATTGCTATGCTTACAGATACAATAAACAACGGTAAGAACACGATATACTTATAAACTATCTCTTTTCCAGATAGCTTTGCCGGAGGTGCAACATCCTGCAATACATTCTTTTTTTGTTCTACAGACTGTAACCGTTCATTTGTGGAGGTCATTTAACTATCTTTAAGTAGGTCATCAAGAAAAACAAAGAGGTTAATACACTGGTTACACTTGTTATTAAACCAATATTTGTTAAAAACAATTGATTTGATTGTTGCTTTACTTTCTGCATTGTTGGCTCAACATACACCATATCATTTTGCTTTAAGTAAAAGAAAGGAGACTTATAAATATTGTGTGATTGCAAATTTACATAAGTAAAATTTCGCTCTCCATTCTCTTCTCTTACAACAAGAACATTATCTTTTCTTCCTGTAAATGGTATATCTCCTGAAAGGGATATTGCATCAAAAATGGTAAGTTTTCCATCAGGTATAGGAATAGGGCCTGGATGCCCTACCTCTCCCATAACTAATACCTTCGCATTTGCAAACTGAATAGTTACTACTGGATCAGTTAAATATTTTGTTAATAGACCTAATAAATCACTCCTGATTTCAACAAGGGTTTTCCCTTCAACTTGAATTTTTCCTAGTTGTGGAAAAAGTATAGTACCATCCTTGTCTACTAAATAACCTAAGGAAGCTGTGGTAGGCAAATTGTATGGAAGTGCAACTTCGGGATATAACGAACCCACAGTTATTAAAAGACGGTCATCCACCTTTACTGTTGGAGAATAACTCATCAGAACCCGATGAGAGCTATCTAGCGTATCATTGAGATATAACTGCTCGTGTAGTTTTTTTTGGTAGTTACAAGATGTAACAAGAACCATTGAAAACATTATACACACAAAAAATTTAAATTTCATTAATAGTATTTTGATGCGATAAACTTTATTTTAGTCTAAAGTTTATATGGCTTCGCCATCTCACTCACATTTATTTATTGAAAATGGAATAAAAAATTAATAACTAACTCCTCATTAAAAAAAACAAAACGGGTTTTAAGGCATAAATGAAACAACCATTTCATTTTAAAATGAAAAATGGCTACCTTAATTTATACTTAAAACCCGTTTTACGCATATATCCATTATACCTTTCCTATACCAATTCAACCGAGATAGGCAACAAATATAGTGAAAGGACATATTATTTGTTAATCGGCAAAAAATCAAAACGTTATAAATGAAGTTTAACATAAATAATCAAATGAAACTAGTTGGATTATACATTTTTAGTCAAAATCTGATTGTATTCAAAAGGGTTATACCAAAAATTGATTATTTGTACGTAAATCAATTTTAATTACCCTATCGGGTTGTTCAATGTGTTCCAAAGTGCATCTTTTAACTCTACCAACCCCGCATTGGTTAATGACGAAATAAAGTAATGTGGGACATTCGAAGGCAACTCTTTAGATATAGCTTGCTTTAATTCTTCATCTAGCATATCGCTTTTACTGACAGCAATAATAAAGTCCTTTTGCAAAAGTTCGGGATTATATTCCTCTAATTCATTTACTAATACTTCATATTCCCTTCTATGATTACTACTATCAGCTGGAATTAGAAAAAGCAAACATGAATTACGTTCTATATGGCGTAGAAACCGATGACCTAAACCTTTTCCTTCCGCAGCACCTTCAATTATACCCGGTAAATCTGCAATACAGAAGCTTTTTCCATCTCGATATTCAACAATTCCTAATTGAGGAACTAAAGTTGTAAAGGCATAATTAGCAATCTTTGGTTTTGCCGCTGTAACTACAGACAATAATGTTGATTTACCAGCATTCGGAAAACCCACCAGCCCAACATCAGCTAAAACTTTCAGTTCTAAGTTCTTCCAGCCCTCCGAACCTGATTCACCAGGTTGTGAGTGTTCAGGAACTTGATTTGTAGAAGTAGCAAAATGTTGATTTCCCCAACCACCACGTCCACCCTTTATCCAAACAATTTCTTGACCATGGTCTAATACCTCTGCTTCAATCTCTCCCGTCTCTTCATCTCTGGCTATGGTTCCCAACGGTACTTCAAGTATTATATCATCTCCATCCTTGCCAGTACAATTTCCCTTGCTTCCATTAGTGCCATCTTCTGCCAATACATTTTTATGGTATCTAAGGTGCAGTAATGTCCACAAATTAGCATTTCCCTTAAGAATTATGTGCGCGCCTCTTCCTCCATCCCCTCCATCTGGCCCACCTTTGGCCGTTAATTTATTACGCATAAAGTGCGTTTGCCCAGCTCCGCCATGCCCACTGCGACAAAATATACGTATGTAATCTATAAAGTTTCTATCCGACATGGTACTAATTAAGTTGGGGGTAAAAATAAGAAGTAAATAGTTACAGGTTACAGGTTTCTGGACACTAGAAACTTGAACCAGGTAACTAGCAACCTGTAACCAAAAGAAAAGCCCCCGAAATTCTCGAGGGCTTTTCTTTATTGATATAGATTAAATTATTATTCTTCAATCTTCACTTTTCCTTTACTCTTTGCAACTACTTCTTCAGCAATATTGTTTGGAGCATTGTTGTAATGAGAAAACTCCATTGTACTAGAAGCACGACCAGAAGACAATGAACGTAATTGGGTTACATAACCAAACATTTCGCTCAATGGAACTTTAGCCTTGATAACTTGTAAGTTAGCTCTGCTATCCATACCTTCCAACATACCACGACGACGGTTAAGGTCACCTGTTACATCTCCCATATATTGGTCAGGAGTTAATACTTCTACCTTCATGATAGGCTCCAATAAAGTTGGTTTTGCTTTGCGTCCTGCTTCCCTGAATGCACTTTTAGCACACAGTTCAAAGCTCATCGCATCACTATCTACATCGTGGTAGCTACCATCAAATATTCTAACCTTCATGTTATTAACTGGGTAACCAGCTAATATACCTTGAGGCATAGATGTTTCGAAACCTTTTTGAATGGCTGCATGGAACTCCTTAGGAACAGAACCTCCATGAATATCATTCACAAATTGGAAACTCTTACCTTCATTTTCCTTAATCCATTCTTCATCAGCAGGACCAAGATCAAATTGAATATCAGCGAACTTACCACGACCACCAGATTGTTTTTTCAAAATTTCACGGTGAGTAACAGTAATGCCAAAGCACTCTTTATAAGCCACCTGAGGCGCACCTTGGTTAACTTCTACCTTAAACTCACGACGTAAACGATCGATGATAATTTCAAGGTGCAATTCACCCATACCACGCAAAATGGTTTGGCCAGTATCTTCATCGGTATTTACACGCAATGTAGGATCTTCTTCTACCAATTTAGCAATAGCCATACCCATTTTCTCTACGTCTGCCTGAGTTTTAGGCTCAACAGCAATAGCGATTACTGGTTCTGGAATAAACATATTCTCTAGTGTGATAGGATATTTCTCATCACACAAAGTATCACCCGTCTTAATTTCCTTAAATCCTACCGCAGCGGCAATATCACCAGCTTCAATAAAATCTATTGGGTTTTGCTTATTAGCAAACATCTTCATAATACGGCTGATACGCTCTTTTTTACCACTTCTTACATTCAATACATAAGAACCAGCATCCAAGTGACCAGAGTAGCAACGGAAGAAAGCCAAACGACCTACGAAAGGATCGGTCATGATTTTGAAAGCCAATGCTGCGAATGGTTCTTTTGCATTTGGAGCTCTGGTAACCGTATCGCCAGTATCAGGATTTACACCTGTGATGTCTTCAACATCAACAGGAGAAGGCAAGTAACGACAAACCGCATCCAATGCAGTTTGTACACCCTTATTCTTAAATGAAGAACCACACATCATTGGAACAATGCTCAAATCGATAGTAGCCTTACGGATAGCTTCGTGCATTTCAGTTTCGGTGATGCTATTAGGATCATCAAAGAATTTCTCTAATAGTTTATCATCGTATTCAGCAACAGCTTCTACTAGTTTAGCTCTCCATTCGTTAGCTTCTTCAACCATGTCAGCAGGAACAGGAATTTCTTGGAAGGTCATACCTTCTGTTGCCATATCCCAAATAACACCCTTCATGGTAATCAAATCTACCACACCTTTAAAATCATCTTCTGCACCGATAGGCAATTGCAAAGGCACCGCATTAGCACCCAACATTTCCTTTACCTGAGCAACAACCATTAAGAAGTCCGCACCAGAACGATCCATTTTATTAACGAAACCGATACGTGGAACTTTGTAACGATTAGCTTGACGCCATACAGTTTCAGACTGAGGCTCAACACCATCAACCGCACTGAACAAAGCAATCAAACCATCCAATACACGCATAGAACGTTCTACCTCGATGGTAAAATCCACGTGACCTGGAGTATCGATAATATTAAAGTAGTAATCTTTAGTATTTGCATCGGCAACACCCTTGTTTGTAGGGAATTTCCACTGGCAACTAACTGCCGCAGAAGTAATAGTGATACCTCTTTCTTTTTCTTGCTCCATCCAGTCGGTAGTAGCTGCACCATCATGCACCTCACCAATCTTATGAATCATACCTGTGTAGCGTAGAATACGCTCGGTAGTGGTGGTTTTACCAGCATCAATGTGAGCTGCAATACCAAAGTTCCTTTGTAATTTTAAATCCGCCATAACGCTGAGTTATTATTGTTGTTTTATTTATTTAACGAGTAAGACCCGTTTTAAAGGCTGCAAAAGTAGGGGTTTACTTTATTTAATTAATCCTAATGTAAAATTCATTTTAACTACCGTGGCTTTCAACCAGCTTGATATTGGGAAATACACACTTACAGTTGGGTTAATGGCTTCAATGGTAGGTTTTAATACAAGTAATTCACAAATAGTTTGTGTATAATTCCTCTTGTCAAAGTGTGGCTGAATGCCGCTGGGTGGTTTCTTTATTTCTTCACAAAACCTATCCCAGTCACTCTATCATCGGCATTATGTACTTGAACACGATATGCACCCACAGGCAAACCATTGATAGAAAGCGTTGAATTAGTTTTGTCTTTAAAAGTTTTTGTTTTATGAAGCCTTCCTATATTGATTAAGTACCTGAATAGAAACAATATAATTTCCTTTAACCATATCTTACATATCCTTTGTTTTGATAAACCGTAATTGTAAACTGAAAGAATAGATAGGAACAAACTTGTTCTTATAAACTATTGTTTTCTAAGTGAATAGTACCTCGCTCACCGTTCTTACAATAATAAAAAAAAATGATTACAAAACCTCTAATTTATAATCAGCTCTTTACTTGATACTTTTCACTTTTCCATTTCCACTGCCTATTATATCTTTACCGCCTACTAATAACAGGGTTTTATGCTTGCAATTACCTCTCTATCAGATACTCAGAAAATACATTTCATTGGCGTTGCCGGAACAGGAATGAGTGCCATCGCCCAATATCTTTCCGCCGCAGGAAAAACAATTACTGGTAGTGATCGCTACTTTCATCCCACAGAAAAAAATGATACACAGGAAAAGCTAATTGCTGAAGAAATCCAATGTTTTCTGCAAGATGGTAGTGGAATAGATGAACTAACACAGATTGTTGTGATTTCTACAGCCATTGAAGAAACAAATGTGGAAATACAAAAAGCTCGAAGTTTATCAATACCCATAATGAAAAGGGCTGAACTTCTTAGCCTAATTGTTAAAGAAAAACGCAGCATTGCTATTGGTGGAACAAGTGGAAAAAGCACCACTTCGGCCATGTTGTTCGATATTTTAGATTTTGCTGGTTTATCACCTAGTATCATTAGTGGTGCCGGTTTGGTGAGGTTGCAAGAACAAGGGAAGATTGGCAATGCACAAATGGGTAAAGGAGATTTATTGGTGATAGAAGCCGATGAAAGTGATGGATCGATTGTTAATTATCATCCTGGAATTGGGGTATTATTAAACATTGATAAAGACCATAAAGAGATTAGTGAACTACAAGAAATATTTGAAACCTTTAAACGGAACAGCAACGTTTTTATAGTGAATGCTTCGCAACGATTAACCAATGCGTTCTCCCAAAACATCATGCAAGACTTTAGCTCCACCGATGCACATGCCAAATACAAGGCTACTAGCTTTGTGCAAACGGGTTTGCAAATCAATTTCTTCATCAATCACATTCCTTTTTCGCTTGAGGCCATTGGGAAACACAACATGGAAAATGTGTTAGCAGCCGTGACTGTAGCCAATCAGTTAGGCGTTAGTTTGGAGGTGTGTAGTAGGGCTATATCGAAATATAAAGGAATCTATAGGCGCAATCAGGTGCTAGGAAAAAAGAATAATGTGTGGGTGATAGACGATTATGCGCACAATCCGGCTAAGGTTGCTGCGGCAATAGTAGGGGTGCAACCGCTTGCTAAAAAGGTGATTGCTTGGTTTCAGCCACATGGCTATGGACCTACTCGTTTTTTACGGAAAGATTTTGTGGAAGCCATCAGTGCAGCACTTCGCCCTCAGGATGAGATTTGGATGAGTGAAATATTTTATGCTGGTGGCACTGCTTTAAAAGATATTAGTGCTAATGATTTAATTTCTGATATAAGACTTCATACCCATAATGCCTATTTTGTGGAGGATAGAAGATTTCTTCTTGCTGCCCAACGTCCACATTTTACTGACGATTGTGTGCTGTTACTAATGGGTGCCAGAGACCCAAGCTTAGATGCTTTTGCCAAAGGGATGTTTGAAGCTTTGTAGATTTTAAGGTGGGTTAAAAGTTACAAGGTGAAAGTAAAAAGTAAGAAAACCATTTTATTGAATTGAATATTGCTTTATTTTTTTGGGCTTGATTCCTTAGCAGACACCTAGCGTCTTAGTTGGCACACTAAACGGAAATGAATAGCAATTATTAGATTCGTGTTTCATATTGGGTAACCCAAATTCTAATTATCTCGGTAGAATACCCCTCAATTTGTGATGCAAATACACGCACTATCACCATTCTGCGAGTTTTTAATACCCATTAAGTTTCTTTTTGATTGAAATATGGAATCTCAATTATTACGCACACAGTTAATTCTACTTTGACACATTAGATTTCATACCTTTTGTGTGTAATATTTTGAAGTTAAGCATTCGTTTTTTATCAAAAACTTTAGGCCAACAGGTAAACCCATTTATTGTAAGAACAAAATATTGAGGTTGGTTACACTTGTGAAAATTGATTTGACCACAAGGAATGATAAATTCCGTTGATTTCAAATGAAGGAAGTTTCTCTCATTTCTCAAACCAAATTCTGCTGAGTAAAATCTATAAAACCCTTAAAACCCTTTACTGTAAATGAATACACCATTTACTTCAGCAATTTTAGCATCAAAAAGCGTCATTTATTCACCTGAGTCAGTCCACGACTCACCTGAGTCGTGGACTGACTCAGGTGAGTCGTCGACTCGCTCAACTGAGTCCTTGTCTGACTCAAGTGAGTCGTCGACAGACTCAGGTGAATCTTTTCCTGACTCAGGTGAGTCGTGGACTGACTCAGGTGAACCTTTCGCTGACTCAAGTGAATATATGCGTGATTCAGTTGAATAAATGTAAGAAAGAGGACAAAAGAAAGTGCTCATTTTGATATTCTGCATGTTTGTGATAAGCTTCAAGTAAGTTTAGATTTTTCTAAGAGTTGGAACGGGGGCATAAAAATTTATCGCTTTTCCTTCTGAAATTAGCGGTAAGCTCATGAGGGATTACAGTCGTTTTAATCTGAGAAAGTAGAATTTAGTGGTAAAACGTTAGGAGCTATAATGCTTGTAATCTTTACATTGGTTTTAGTTTTTTGCTATGAAAATACCAATACCTAAATTGATATATTTGCAGCTCTTTAATTTTGACGAATGACTATTAGCTACAATTGGTTACAAGAATACTTGCCTGAAGTAATAGAACCTGAAAAACTTTCTAAAATTCTTACTAGTATTGGGTTAGAAGTAGAAAGCATGGAACCTTATCAGAGTGTGAAAGGAGGACTTGCTGGGTTAGTTATTGGCGAAGTACTTACCTGCTCTCAACATCCAAATGCGGATAAACTAAAAATTACTTCTGTCAATACGGGTGCTGCCGAACCACTAAAGATTGTTTGCGGTGCTGCTAATGTGGCTGCTGGGCAAAAAGTTGTGGTGGCAACGGTGGGCACTACCATCTATCCTTCATCGGGTGAGCCATTAACAATGCGTGTGGCGAAAATTAGGGGTGAAGAAAGCTTCGGGATGATTTGTGCAGAGGATGAAATAGGATTAGGAGCTAGCCATGCAGGTATCCTAGTTTTGCCTTCTGATGTGAAAGTGGGTATGCCAGCAGCAGAATATTTTAAACCATACAACGACATCATCTACGAAATAGGATTAACGCCTAACCGAATGGATGCCATGAGTCACCTTGGTGTGGCAAAGGATGTTTGTGCTTATTTGACGCATCATTTTTCGGGTGAAGCCAAGGTGAAAAGCCCGTTCAATAATTCATTTAAAGTAGAAAATAAAAACCTCATCATTCCAGTTTCTATTGAGGATACTACTGCATGCCCTCGTTATGCTGGTGTTAGCATTAGTGGTATTGAGGTGAAGGAATCACCAGATTGGTTGAAAAATAAATTGAAAGCTATTGGTCAAAGAAGCATTAATAACGTGGTGGACATTACCAATTTCATCCTGAATGAAACCGGACAACCATTGCACGCCTTTGATGTAGATAAAATTGAAGGCAAAAGTATTGTTGTAAAACAAGCAGCAGCCGAAACCTTGTTTACTACACTTGACGAAAAGGAAAGAAAGCTGTTTGCCGAAGACTTATTGATATGCAATGGCAATAAAGAACCTATGTGCATTGCAGGTGTATTCGGTGGATTGCATAGTGGCGTTTCTTCTGCAACTTCAAACATCTTTTTAGAGAGTGCCGTGTTTGCTTCTTCAGGTATAAGAAAAACATCTTTAAAGCATGGGCTTCGCACAGATGCTGCCACAAGATTCGAAAAAGGCGTTGACATATCTAATGCCATTAATGTGTTGAAACGAGCTGCCTTATTGATTAAGGAAGTGGCTGGTGGAACAATAAGTAGCGACATTGTTGATGTTTATCCTTCTCCAAAAGAGAAAACATTGGTGTCGTTAAAATATCAATATTTAAAGAAACTAAGTGGTAAAAACTATCATCCTGATACGGTTAAAAAGATTTTGGTAGCCTTAGGATTCGAGATTAACCGAGAAGGGATTGATGAAATATCGGTTACCGTTCCGTTTAGCAAACCAGACATTAGCCTTCCTGCCGACCTAGTGGAAGAGATTATTCGTATTGATGGACTGGATAATATTGGCATCCCAACAACTATTACTATTTCGCCTTCCATCAATTCATTGGGCTTTAAAGAATCATTAAAAGAGAAGATTGCAAGCTATTTGGCAGGACAAGGATTTAATGAAATTGTTACTAACTCTATCACCAATAGTAAATATTTTAATCAAGAAACACTTGCTGATACCGTGAAGATGATGAACAACCTGAGTGCCGATTTGGATGTGTTGCGTCCTTCTATGTTGGAAACAGGGTTGGAGTGTATTGCCTATAATAATAATAGAAAAAATAATAACCTACAGTTATTCGAATATGGCAAAACTTATCATACCAAAGGTGTAGGTTCTTATCGTGAGGATGAGCATTTGGCTGTTTACATCACTGGCGATAATCATGAAGATACTTGGCAAGAAAAATCAAAGTCTTTCGATTTTTACAGGGCAAAAGGTGTGGCACAAGCCATCATAAATCTTTGTGGACTGGACAAAATAAAATTTACTAAGGAGGAAGGCAGCGATTTTATTTCTGTTTCTGTTTCTAAACAGCAAATAGCAACAATAACCATAGTGAATGCTGCAACCTTAAAGGCATTCAGCATTAAGCAAGCAGTTTATTTTGTGGATGTTAATTTCACCAACTTACTTCAACTTGTAGAAAAAAATAAGATTGTTTATAAGGAAGTGTCTAAGTTCCCTGCCGTGCAAAGAGATTTGGCATTGGTAGTGGATAAAAACACCACATTCAACACACTCGAGACTGTGTTGAAGAAAGCTAATTTAACTAAATTGCAATCAATGCGCTTGTTTGATGTTTTTGAAAGTGATAAATTAGGTGTTGGAAAGAAATCGATGGCTGTGAACTTTACTTTCTTAGATGAAGAAAAAACACTTACAGATAAAGAAACGGATGCCATGATGAGCAAGATTATTAGTTCATTTGAAAATGAATTGAAAGCAGAAATAAGAAAATAAATTAGCGATTGGTATTTGATAGTTGAAAGTTTATAATTGATCACTCACAATTATAAATTACCAATTTTTAGTTTTTTAATTACCAATTATCAAATAAAAAGATGAATATATTAAGTGGTCAATTAGTACAATTTCAGCAGAAACTGATGCGTGTTTTAAAGCAATACGATCAGTTGCAGAAAGAGAATGCTCGGCTGAAAAAGGAATTGGCAAAAAAAGATATTCATCTAAAAGCAAAAGAAGATTTGCTGAAAGGATTACAGGAAAAGGTGGATGCGCTTCAATTTAGTAAGGGTGCATTTTCGGAAGATGAAAAAGAACAATTGAATGCACGAATAAATACTTACATAAAGGAAATAGATAGATGCATGATGTTGTTGAATGGTATGCCTAAAGAATAAGGAAGTTGAAAGTAATAAATTGGAAGTAATAAGTAAAAAAGACACTGCTTTGAACTAGAAGGTGCTTAATTTATTTTGATTATATTCCTTATCAGTCTTCAACTTAGTACAACAAAAGTTACAAATTCGGACGCTAATCCTTTGTGTCCCTGGTTTATTCCTTGTGACCTTTTGTGGTTAAACTCCTTAGTTTTTCATCAGAAAACTTTTCACCCACAAATAAATATAATGGAAGATAGTCATTTAATTCCCGTCAATATTGCCATTGGTGATAGAACTTATCGCCTAAAAGTTGCTCCCGAAGACGAGGAGGTTTTGCGAAGTACCATCAAAATTATTAACCAAAAAATTGTAGAATACAAAAGAGAGTTTGCGGGTAAAGACATGCAAGACTATATAAGTATGGTTTTGATATGGTTAGCCACAGAAGAAACCAAAACTGCTAGCCACATTGTTGAAATACAAAATGCCAAGACAAAATTAGAGATGTTTGAAAGGCATCTTGATAAAGTTTTAGTAGAAGAAGAGGAAAACAAAGAGAAAGAATAAACGTAATAATAGAATAGTAAATTAATAACAAGTACAAATTATACAGTATGCCAGGGTTTGAAATATTTGGAGAAGAAGAAAGAAAACACATAAATGACGTTATGGAAACAGGCATTATTATGCGTTATGGGTTCGATGGGCCTCGAAAAGGTGTGTTTAAGTCTATTGAATTAGAAAAGAAAATAACCGAAACCTTTGGTTGCGAATATGCTCAGCTGGCAAGCAGTGGCACGGCTGCTCTGACCACTGCAATGGCTGCTTTAGGTATTGGATATGGCGACGAAATCATTATGCCTGCGTTCACGTTTGTGGCTAGCTTCGAGGCTGTTTTGAGTGTAGGAGCCATCCCAATTATGGTTGATATTGACGAAACCCTTACCCTTAATCCTGCCTCTGTAAGGGCTGCCATTACCTCGAAAACTAAATGCGTAATGCCTGTACACATGTGTGGAAGCATGGCCGATTTGGATGCGTTGAAAGCCATTTGCAATGAGCATAACCTGATTTTGCTTGAAGATGCTTGCCAAGCTATTGGCGGAACTTATAATGGCAAAGCTTTGGGTACAATTGGTGATGCTGGTACATTTAGCTTCGATTTTGTGAAAACAATTACTTGTGGCGAAGGTGGCGTTGTGATGACAAACAATAAGGACGTATATGTAAAATGTGATGGATATACCGATCATGGGCATGACCATCTTGGTGTGGACAGGGGGGCAGATCTTCATCCTTTTATTGGTTACAACTATCGAATTAGTGAACTTCATGCGGCACTTGGTTTGGCACAAATAGGTAAACTAGACAAGATTTTATCTATTCAAAAGAAAAATAATCTAATTCTTAAAAGCTATTTAGAGCAGATTCCTGAAGTGACTTTTAGGGTTGTTCCAGATGTTGAAGGCGACAGCTATAGTTTTATTAGTTGGTTTTTACCTTCTGAAACTTTGATGCAAGCATTAATTGAAGAACTAAAAAAACAAGGCATTTTGGCTGGCAACTTCTATTGGTTCAATAACAACTGGCATTACATTAAAAAGTGGCAACACCTTAAACATGTTCATACGCTAAACAACATTAGTGAGCAACAAAAAACTGCATTGCAAAAATTGCAAACACAAGATTTTAGTGCAAGCGATGCAATTATGAGTCGTTGTGTTTCTACTGCAATTAGTTTGTCCTGGACTGAGGAACAAATTCATGATAAAGGCGCAAAACTTGCCGCAGCCATCAAGAAAGCAATTGTAGAAGTTAATGGTTAGTTATTAGTTGAATACAATGTTCAATCTAAACATTAAAGGAACATTAAGGAGGCTTCTCTTTTTGCGAGGCCTTCTTTTGTAAATATCACTCTGGTAACTAAATAATTACTTAAAAATAAGAATCAAATTTCTAAATAGTTAGATTAAAATTTGAAGAATGGCACTATTGTGGCAACTTGCCTATCTTGACCAATAGTTCTTTCGTAAACTCCTCTGACCCTTCTTTATTCAAGTGAAAAATATCTGCAAATTTTTCAAAATGATCATTGTAGTTCGGGCTACTGCTAAAATCTAGAAAAGTAACTGCTGGGAACTCTTTAGTGATTGATAATAACTTGTCCTTCCTTTCATTGGGTGTTTCGGGAACAATTGTGGGAGAAATTACAACATAAGTGGCAATGTGCGCATCAACACATTTTTGAAGAAACTGTCTATATAAACTATAAGACAAGCTATCAATTTTTGGCTGTTTCTTCTCGTTATCAATCTTAGCTTGTGCAATAATCTTTTTAGTATATGTGATGCCAGCCTGATTCATTTTTCTGATTATCGGGTCATAACCCTTATCATCCGAAGGGATTTTGTTTTCAAATATTTTATTATTAGCGGCAATAAAAAGCGATGAATTATAGGGGTAAATAGCACTTAACAACTTGTATCTTTCAAAAGGATTATCTAATTCTACATATTTAACTAATTCGGGATGCTTGTGGCAATAGGGTAACAAAATAGACAGTTTTTCGTAGCGAGAAGGGTTTATGCTAAATTCCCAAGTGTTAATGTCTAAAATAACCATGGATGGTTTCTTTCTGCCAAAAATAACGTCTTGCACTGCCACATAATAAGGAATCTGCTGACCATCCCTTCCTACGTTATAGCAGGATTTGCCATAAGTATTCGATAAAATTGAGGTGGAATAATGGCGAACAGCTCTAGAACTACCAAAAATTAGTATGTCTTGGTTAGCACTGTCAATAGCATAAGTTGTTTGTGCAAATTGACCTTTATGCTGACTGAAATATAGTTGGCGTAAGCAAAAGCCGATAATTTGGTCAGTAACAATAAGTACCAATATGAAAAGCAAAAATCTTTTTAAAAACTGAGACATAAGGGTTGGATTGATTAGAATTGAAAATAAATAAATTGACCACCATTAAATACACCAAAAATTAAGATGGCTGCGATCATTGAAATGATAGAGCCCCATCTGATGAAAATGTTTGGATGCTGGAAAAAATTGAATTTCTCTGACAAGTATTCTTTTTTATATTCTATAAGGAATAACAATACAATTGCCAGAACACAATGCCCGAAGTTGCTAATGCTCTCCCCTAAAAATGGATGTTCCCCAATAGTTTTTAAATTTTTAATGATTGTAAAGGCATTTTCCATGGAAGTAGCACGGAAAAATATCCAAGCAAAAGTGACCAACACAATTATGAAAAGCTGACGAACGATGTCGGTAATTTTTTTATTTACATGCAATTTTAGGTGCATATCCTTTGTAATAGGGGTAACCATTACGCCTATGATATTAAAAACTGCATGCAACGCGCCCCAAACAATAAAGGTGTAATTAGCACCGTGCCAAATGCCGCTTACTAGAAATACGATGAATATATTTCTATAAAGTTTAAATTTGGATACACGGTTTCCACCCATCGGGATGTATAGATAATCGCGAAACCAGGTGGAAAGTGATATGTGCCATCTGCTCCAGAACTCATTGATAGATTTTGCAAAATATGGCCGTCTAAAGTTGGTCATTAAATCGAAACCCATTGTTTTAGCACTACCAATTGCAATGTCTGAATAGCCCGAAAAGTCGCAATAAATCTGTACCGAAAAAAACAAACAAGCAATGGCAATGGAGCTACCATTGTGCACTTCGGCATGGTCAAAAATGGAACTAACATAAATAGATAACCTATCTGCTACCACCAGTTTTTTAAAGAAGCCCCAAAGCATTTGTTTCAATCCATCCACCATATTGCCATAATCGAATGGATGATTTTCGTGCATTTGATGCAGAATATTCTGAGGACGTTCAATGGGGCCTGCAACTAATTGGGGATAAAACATTACATAAAGACTATAAATGCCAAAGTGCTTTTCTGCTTTTTGATTGCCTCTATATACTTCTATTGTGTAGCTCATTGCTTGAAAAGTGTGAAAGGACAACCCAATAGGCAACAAAATGGTGAGGAAGGGGAGGGGGGTTTGGGCGTTGAAATTGTTAAAAAGAATAGAAAGATTGGTATTTAGGAAATTGTAGTATTTAAAAAAAACTAACACCCCAATGTTGGCAGCCAAACTACAAAGAAGTAGTTGTTTTCGCTTTTTGGCATCAAGCGTCTTTTCCAAATAGATGCCAGCGTAATAATCTATCACGATTGTGAAGCCAAGAATAAGGATGTAAACCGGCACAAAAGCCATGTAGAAATAGCAACTTGCAGCCAGCAAAAGCATCCAACGGTATTTGTGGTTGAGTATAAAATAGAGTGCAGTAACAACAATGTAGAAAATTGCAAAAACTACAGAATTAAAAATCATAGTATCTTAATTAATTAAATATTGAATCTACCGAAAGAACGCAAAATCAATTTGGGAATAAAAACCCATGGCTTGCTAGTGCAATGGGTTGAATTTCTGTTAGTACATTCACATTTAATGTCATGTAAAGGGTTATAAATCATCCGCACTTTAATGAAAGGGTCAATGTAAACTACTTATAAAGGGTCAAATATAAGGTACGAGAGTTATACTTTTTCACACAAAAAATGTGATATTATAACAAGACATTGAAAAAATGATACACGTTTACAACAATAACAATTGTTTGAATGAGGCTGCACAAAAGTAAATTGACATAAAATAACAAATTGTATTTCTTAGTGTTTATGTTTCTTGCACTTGTTTTGTTTAGTAGGTTTAATAAAACTTTTTCTTCTTCGTAAGTATTCGGAATATTTTCCTTTTATCTTTAGCAAAAATATTTGGGCAAATGGTTACTAAAATTTCATCAGGTGTATCAGTTACTGTGGAAGTCTTTTATCAGTCTGAATACAGTAATCCTTTGGGTAGTGAGTACATGTTTGCTTATCGAATCACGATTGAAAATCATAACACCTTTGCCATTAAACTACTAACTCGTCACTGGTATATATTTGATAGCACTGGCGAAAACCGTGAGGTACAAGGTGATGGAGTTGTTGGTTTGCAGCCTTACATTGAAGCTGGTGAACAGTTTCAGTATTCTAGTGGATGCAACTTGCGCACAGAAATGGGTAAGATGTACGGAACTTACACCATGGAAAACCAAAACAATAAAATGAAATTTAAAGTGCAGATACCAGCTTTTGAAATGATTGCTCCTTCGAAATATAACTAGATAATGATTACTTAGTGTGGCTTATACCTTGCTTCCTCAAAAATTTGTTTAGCAGGAGTAGCTATCAATTGCTGTAGTGTATTTTTTTCATTTTTTTCCATATACTTTTTCACTATCTGCCATCCTACAAAAAGCCCGATGTTTCCTGGCGATCCTTCTCCTAGTTCACTTGTTTTGGGGCCATCATTTACGTAAGGGTTAATTAGTGTAGGATCATTTTGATATAGTAAATCGCTTTCAAGAAAATATCCCCATATTGTTTTTTCGGAAATTAGGCAGTTATTTAGTTGTTCTTTTGTGTAACCTAACTTTAAAGTGTCGGGCGTATTTGGCAAAAAGGCATCAAGCACATACTGCTTTTTTCCTTCATCAATCATCTTCTCAATCAATTGTGTACTTGTTTTTTTAGGTTGAAAACTAGCAAATAAATCATCAACAATGTTTTTCATACAGTTCACGTGAATGTATGCAGGCTCAAACTTTCTAGAAACATAAGCCGGATAAAGGTTTAGTATTTCATCGGATTGATAAACTGGAAAGTTTTTGCCCATATATAATTGTATTCCTATTGCAATGCCATTATCGGGCGTGATGATGCCAGCATAACTATTAAGTGGGCCAATAAAGGTGATAAGTCTATTAGGCAAAGGGTATTGAGGAAAATAATAATGAACAAACTTCAAACCTTCTTTCACCTTATCTTCAATGGGCTGGAAATCTGAAAAAGGTTTAGTCGAGGCATCATAAATGCTTTTATATGAAGCTATAAAAAGCATTGCATCATGAAGCACACTATCAGGATGTTGTGGAATTCCTAGTATGTTAAAAAAGAAGTCCTTCGAGAAATTACCTTGTTTTGAGTAAAGGGTTTGTAGTCCTGCGCCCATATTGTTAGTATCGATAGAGAATAAATCTTTTTCGAACCTTATGGTTTTTAATTCAATATTTATTTTAGAAACATCAGGGGTCTTTTTTTTAGATGAACAACTCGTAAGGGCAACCACTATCAATAATGGGATAAATCTTTTCATGCCACGAATTAAATTAAAAGCTACCAAAGTTTGAATTAAGAATTTTAATTAGGAACAATTTTAACTATTTGAGGGAGGGTACTTTTGTAGTAATACTAATGATTTTTTAGTTAATATACTAGTTCAGTACAATAAATTTATAATTTTATACGTTTTATATAAGATGGTTGTAAAAGCACTTATCTCAGGGGGTGCGTAAAGGATTTTTCATTGCATTAATATTGAAGTTGAGCTAATTATTTAAGAATTGCTTAATAATTAATTGGAGAGATGTTTAAATTAAAAAGCTACGAAAAACATATAAGTATTTTTTAAAGAAGTGAGGTAATAATATGTTTTATTACGTTAATGAAAGTCCATCCATTATTGTTGTTTTGAATCCAGTTAAGAAATATTAAAATAATAAAATGTCGATCCCTAAAATAGAGAATCTACTTATAATCGAGGATAATTTGGGGGATGCTTTTTTATTAAAAGAGTATCTTATCGATATTTTGGGCAACATAACCATAAAGACAGCTATCACATTTACGGAGGCAAGGGATATTTTAATTAATGAGCAAAACTTTGATGCAATTTTTTTGGATCTTTCATTGCCAGATAATAGTGGAAAAGAATTGGTGAATGATATTATGGCTTTTGTTAATTTTATTCCTGTAATTGTTTTGACTGGCTATGCTGATGAAAAGTTTGGCGTTGAAACACTATCTCTTGGTGTGTCTGATTATTTGATAAAAGACGACCTTTCGATAGCGCAACTACGAAAAAGTATTACTTACAGCATTGAACGAAAAAGGATTGAACGTAAACTTATTCACAGTAATGAACGTTATGAAATATTAGCAAAGGCAACAAGTGATACTATTTGGGATTGGAACATTGCAAAGAAAAGAGTCGTTTCAAATCAGGGAATCCAAAGAGTTTTTGGATATGGTGAAAATGAAGTACAAAATACAGAAGCTTGGTGGCGTGACAAAGTGCATCCAGATGATTATGGCAATTTGATAAAAACACTCACGACAAATTTTAAAAATAGAATCCCTGTTTTTCAATTAGAATATAGATTTAGATGTGCAAATGGAACTTATAAATATGTGTTGGATAGAGGTTATTTATTGCTAGATATAAATAATAAACCAGTACGGATGATTGGGGCAATGCAAGATATTACTAAAAAGAAAGCGGAAGAAGCAAAATTGCGCTTGCTAGAATCGGTTATTTCTAATGCTACCGATGCTATTTTAGTTGCTGATGCACATGTAGGAATTAATGGAGACAATGAAATTATTTATGCAAATGAAGCGTTCATAAAGATGACAGGTTATGCAATGAATGAGGTAATTGGTGCAAATCCAAAGAAGTTTTTGGGTTCTGAGCTTGATGATGAGGAATTGCATAAACTTGACGATTCATTAAGGAATTGGCAAAGTTGTAATCTTGTATTATCCAACTTTAAAAAAGATGGAAGAAAGTATTGGGCAAATATTTCTGTTTCGCCTGTGTCTGATGCAAAAGGTGGTTTTACACATTGGATATATATCCAATGCGATGTTAGCGATAGAAAAAGTTATTTGCAGTCAATTGAAGAACAAAATAAGCGTTTAAGAGAAATTGCTTGGATGCAATCACATGTAGTCCGTGCCCCTTTAGCTCGCATTTTGGGATTGGCGAATTTACTTTTGGAACTTGGAATGGTAAGCGAAGTTGATAGTGTTTCTCTGATTGAAAATATTTCATCTTCTGCTGTAGAACTGGATAAAATTATTAGACAAATCGTAGAAAAGACCGAAAACGTACAAAACCAAATTGAAGAATGAGCTTAAATGTATTAATAGTAGACGATGACAAAATGATTACACTATTGCACAGGGTGATAGCTGTAAGAAGCAATCTGTGCGAGAATCCTTTAACATTTAGCAATGGAAAGGATGCTTTTGAATTTTTAGAAAATGATTTCACTGAAGACAAACATTATCTTATATTATTGGATATAAATATGCCAGTTATGAATGGTTGGGAGTTTTTGGATGCTATTCAACCAATGCCTTTCGCTCATAATGTTTCGGTAGTGATGCTTACTTCGTCTGTCGATACAGGAGATAAAAATAGGGCTGCTCAATATCCTCAAATCATAACTTTTATGGAAAAACCATTAAAAACAGATGGTTGTATTTACTTGAAATCTCTTCCAATAGTTAATTCTTATTTTTATTAAAATATTTTTCAATGAAAATCTAAAAATGCCAATAATTTTCGGGCAACATTATTCATAATCCCCTACTTTTGCCGTCCTTTCGCAAATAGTGGTGATGGTGACTACTATTAAGTTGAATATTATTATTGGGTTATTAAAATTTTTAAAACATGAAACAAACATTTCAACCACATAAAAAGCGTCGTAAAACGGTTCATGGTTTCCGTAAGCGTATGCAATCAGCTAATGGGCGTAAAGTACTGGCAAGCCGTAGAGCAAAAGGCCGTAAATATCTTACTGTTTCCAGCGAAAAGGGTTTAAAATAATTACAGATAGATTATTATCAATTCATTATAAAGACTGTTTCCTTTTTTGGAAGCGGTCTTTTTTTGTTTTATCAACTCAATCAAGATTTAATTGGAAGAATCTCCATCATACAATCTCTCTCGAAATGAAATGCTCAAAAGCAGAAAGCTAATTGAAAAGCTTTTTACAACTGGAGGCACTTTCTTGGTTTTTCCTATAAAAGTGGTTTATATGTTTGTGGATGAACCTATGGATTTTCCACTTAAAATTGGTGTTAGTGCTAGCAGCAAAAAATTCAAAAAAGCTGTTGACAGAAACCGAATTAAAAGATTAGTGAAAGAATACTATCGAATGAATAAACATCCTTTGCACAATTTTTTAAATGTAGATGGTAAGCAGTTAGTGGTCTTTTTTATGTATATAGATAAGGGATTACCAGAACATGCTTTGCTGAAAAGAAAGATGCCACTTATTATTGACAAACTAATCACCACATTAAGTGAGGCTACTAACCAAAATATTTAATTTTCCATTCATCCTATTGATAAGGTTTTATCAATATGTAATTTCTCCAATCCTGGGTCCAAAATGTAGATACACGCCAACCTGTTCGCACTATGCTGTTGAAGCCTTGCAAAAGTATGGCCCTTTAAAAGGACTCTGGTTGGCAATTAAACGCATAATTAGTTGCCATCCTTGGGGAGGCCATGGCCACGACCCTGTTCCTTGATAATTAATTATTGAACTGATTTTTCGTTTTAGTTAAAAAAATGCAGAAACAGCTTATCCAAAACAGAATAACAGTATTTTAAACAATATAAATAGCCATAGCTATCTATTAAATCACTTCCTTCACCCATTTGCTTACAGCCGAAACCCACAATGGGTCTGTATTAAGGCATGGAATCATTTCGTAACTTTCGCCACCGGCTTCCATGAAGTCTTCCTTACCACGAATGGCAATTTCTTCTAGCGTTTCTAAACAATCACTAACAAATGCAGGACATATAATAAGTAACTTCTTAATCCCTTCCTTGGGCATATCCTTCAATCTGAAATCAGTATAAGGTTTAAGCCAAGGGTCTCTCCCTAATCTTGATTGAAAAGAGTAACTATATTTCTCCTTAGGCAGTTGTAGTGCTTCTGCAGTTAGCCTTGTAGTGGTTAAACATTGATGACGATAGCAGGTTTCGTGGGCCACAGAATCAACGTTGCAACAATCATTAATCTTTAAGCAGTGTTGTTGTGTAGGATCCGATTTTTGAAGATGTCTTTCAGGTATTCCATGATAGCTAAACAAAATATGATCATAATCCTTTGCTAAAAAAGGGCGGATGTGTTCTGCAAAAGCATGAATGTAATCTGGGTTATTATAGTATGGTTTAATGGTAGTTAAGCTAAACTTATATCCTTGTTTGGCATGCACTTCTTTCATATAGTCCACTGCCGTCTCGTAGCTACTCATGGCAAAATGAGGATATAAAGGCATTAAAACAACCTCTTCAATTGACGGATTTTCTTTTAAAAGTTTATCATAAGCATACTTAGGCGTAGGGTTTCCATAGCGCATAGCTATTTCAACTGGCTCATCCATTGTGTGTTGAACAGCAGTTTGTAATTGTTTTGTAAGCTGAATTAGTGGAGACCCTTCCTTCCACCAGATAGTGCGGTAAGCTTCGGCACTTTTGGGGGCTCTGAAAGGAACAATAATGCCACGCACTAAAAGTAAACGAACCAAATAAGGAATGTCTATCACTTTTCCATCCATTAAGAATTCTGCTAAATATTTGCGTACATCTTTTGTAGCTGTTGAATCTGGCGAGCCTAGGTTCATTAAGATGACACCTCTTTTTATGTTCTTTCCTTCCATTATCTTATTTTAAGAATTACAAATGTATAGTTCTAATGATTCCAAAGCCAATACTCCCAATTTATTTCACTAAAGAAATAACTCAGAATAAGCATAGTTATAGTTATTATGGGGTATTACATCCAAATGCTAAACATGCTAATAGCTTGTATTGTTTAGTTGGGTTTCTTTATGTTTTCCGATCTGAAATTATGTTAGAATAATAATTATTTACACTAATTGTTCGCATAAAAAAGGCAATAAGAAAGAGTTCTTACTGCCTTTTTGCTTTATTTTATTTGTTTTTCGATAAATTAATTTTCCATAAGATAGTTTTATATATTCCTTATCGCACAATCGAAATTAATTTATAACATCTTTTCAATAGTATCTATCAATTCTTGCTTAGTGATAGGAATACCCATTATCTTGTTGTAAGGTTGTGCATCCACAAAATAAACATCTCTAATAATTTTCACCAATTGGCCATTATTAATCTCAGGAATCAAAACCTTATCGAAATTTTTGATGATGTCTCCCAAGTTTTTAGGGAAAGGACGCAAATAACGAATATGCGCATGGCTAACTGCATGACCTTGTGCTTGCAATTCAATCACAGCACTCTTTATTGCACCATAAGTACTACCCCAACCTAGCACCAATACCTTACCTTTTTCAGGGCCGCTATCTATAGTTTGCAGAGGAATATAGTTTGCAATCAAATCAACCTTAGCTTGCCTAGTCTTCACCATGTGTTGGTGATTGTCGGAATCGTAACTGATATTACCCGTAATATCTTGTTTTTCCAAACCTCCCAATCTATGCTCCAACCCCTTAGTTCCTGGAATAGCCCAAGGCCTAACTAGCTTTTCATCCCTTCTGTAAGGCATAAATTTCTCTTCACCTTCTTCGGGGCTTCCTTTAAATTTAACTTCAATGGTAGGAAGGTCTGCACTTGTAGGAAATTTCCAAGGCTCTGCCCCATTTGCAATGTATCCATCGCTCAAAAGTATCACAGGCGTCATGTGTTGCACCGAAATACGACAAGCTTCAAAAGCCACATCAAAACAATCGCTTGGCGTAGAAGAAGCTATTACAGGCATTGGGCATTCTCCATTTCTACCATAGTAAGCTTGCAACAAATCACTTTGTTCCGTTTTGGTAGGCAAACCAGTAGATGGCCCACCACGCTGAATATTTACTATTACCAACGGAATCTCAAGCATCACCGCTAGTCCCATGGCTTCTGTTTTCAATGCCATACCAGGCCCACTAGTAGTAGTGATACCCAGTTGACCGCCATAACTAGCTCCGATGGCAGAAGTGATGGCAGCAATTTCGTCTTCGGCTTGAAACGTGCGAATACCGAATGTTTTATATTTACTAAGTTCGTGCAAAATGTCGGAAGCAGGTGTAATAGGATAAGTTCCTAAAAAGAGAGGCAATCCACTCTTTTCACCCGCAGCAATTAAACCATAAGCCAAAGATTGATTGCCCATTATGCTCCTGTAAAGTCCTGGAGCCATCTTGGCTTTTTCTACGGTGTAGCGAGTGCTAAAGGTTTCGGTAGTGTCACCATAGTTATATCCCGCTTGTAGAACCTTGATATTACTTTGAAGGATATTTTCTTTTTTACCAAATTTCTCTTCCAAGAAATCAATGGTACTAACCAAATCACGGTTATACATCCAATAAATAAAACCAAGTACAAACATGTTTTTTGCACGGTCTCTTTCCTTGGTGCCTAGTTCAGTAAACTCTTTTACAGCTTCACGAGTAAGCTTTGTAACATCTACTTTTATCAATTCATAACCTTCTAAGCTACCATCTTCCAACGGGTTTACACCATCGGGATAGTTTGCCAAACGAAGATTTTTACTATCAAAACCATCAATGTTTGCAATAATTTTTCCTGCCTTCTTCAAGCCCTTTAGGTTCACCTTCAGTGCAGCAGCATTCATTGCCACAAGCACATCGCAAGAGTCTCCAGGGGTATAAACTTTGTTTGAAGAAAAGTGAACCTGAAATCCACTCACACCGGGCACAGTACCTATTGGGGCACGTATTTCGGCAGGAAAATCTGGAAAAGTTGCTAAATCTATACCTAGCAAAGCAGTATTATTGGTAAACTGTTGCCCAGTAAGCTGCATACCATCACCACTATCACCTGCAAATTTTATTACTACGTCTTGTAAAACCTGTTCTTGCTTATTCATTATAGAGGAACAAAAAGTATGAAACTATTGTTGCGTATTGCTTTACCTAAAAGCAGTATTCAACCTAAAAAAGGAGCGCAAAGTTAGTAATTTATAATGGATATTTTACAAGTGATAAAACGCAATTACCACACTAGTAAATTATATGGAGTAGAAAATCACCTCAAATGAGTCATAATCTCAGATAATGCCGCATTAATCTATAGCCGATTATTTTAAATTTTAGCTTATTTCTACTTATATATACTCGCATTCTTTAAAAGCAAAAGACTCTTTTGCTTCAGAATCACCCACTTTTCCGTTGCCATCTTTTACCATACCTAAAAAACAATATAAGGTTCAAGATTAAAGCCGCCCTTTCGTTTTTTTTCACAAGATTTAAACCAATTGGTGATTGATTTTTTTTAAATAATTTAGCTAGATTAATGAATTAAAAGAGTTTACTCCTCTTCATCTTCTTCAAGGCTTACATAATTAAACTCTACTTTACTTTGAATTAATATTTCATCAAGAATATTTGTGAGATGTCCCAATTTAATTGCGGAAACAAAATGACTTTTCAGTATTGGAATGTTTATTATTTCCTCGATACATCCCATGTATTTTTCAATTATTGAATCAATCGAATAAGATTTGGCTGCATTATCCCTGATTTTCTTTTTTAAATCATCAATTCCTTCGTCAGATTTTACAACAAATGTTATTGGGTATTTCTGAATTTTATCAATATCTAAGAAGTATTTTTTGAAGTCTAAAGTTTCAGTTACTTGAAAGAACCTTCCAAGTGGCTTCATTACAAAATCTATTCCGCCATCATTTGCATTAGTTCTTCCAGTTTTATACAGCCTTAGTTTCTCAACATTGAGCTTATCAATTTCATACCCCCAGATAATCATCTGATTATCATAATAATACTTCAGTATTGCATAACTTACTATCTCAAACAATCGTGCATCGACTTTAAACTCAAGCAGCCCAAATACAAAACTTTCAACACTTTCAGGAGAAGTCTTGCCAATTACTTGAAGCTCTTCGCAACTCTTTACAAAACGTTGAAAAGAATCTTGTTTTGTTTTAGAATATTCATCAATAATCTCAATTATAGCTTCTGCAAGGTTGAACTCCTCGTTCTCAACTTTTACTTTGAGCAAATTTTCATTTATCCAATAACGATTAGTTTCCAGATTTCGGAGTATTGGAATAAAATCAGTACTAGGAAAATACTTTTGAAACTCGGCATTCATCCTGTTATTCAAAGCATGGTTTTGTAGCTTTCTTCCAAATGGCAATTTCTTAAATCTTTTTGAAAGTTTATTAAACAATGAACCTTCATATTTAGGATAACCATCAGTTTTATTAAACCCATTTGCCAAATAATCTTCTATTATCACATATATTGCATACAAATTTGCAAAACTAGACCTTGATTTTGACCCTTTATTGGCAGAGCGGGTCTTTTCATTTAT
The DNA here is from genome assembly GCA_947447825.1 of Chitinophagaceae bacterium. Taxonomy (GTDB): domain Bacteria; phylum Bacteroidota; class Bacteroidia; order Chitinophagales; family Chitinophagaceae; genus Parasediminibacterium. Next base: position 153,820 of record CANFLL010000001.1, read on the forward strand.
GTATTGAATTAATTGGCTTTTCTCAAATATTGTTACACTAGTATCCCCAAAATTCTTAAGGAGAATACTTCTAATATTGTTTGTGAATGTATTCTCCATTTTGTTTATTAAGCTACAGTGAGTTCATTGTTATGGCTAACTTTTCAGTTTCAAAAGTTCTTATTTCTTTCTCTAATTTTTCTCCTTTAAACTCCGTTGCTAATTGCAACCTCCTCAAACCAATTTTAACGTATTCGTCCTGCAATTCTATTCCAATACACCTTCTATCAAGTTCTTTTGCTACAAAGCAAGTTGTGAAAGTTCCAGAAAAAGGATCCATTACCAGATCGCCTACATTTGAACTCGCTTTTATTATCCTATCTAATAAGGCAATGGGCTTTTGCGTGGGATGATTTTCATATTCATCCATCCTGTAACGCACCCTCGCAAATTCCCAAACATTGCCTGGCACTTTTTCGGCATTATAAACCGTAGGAACAGCTTTTCTATAATCAATTAATTTCCTTTTTGCACCAGTTTTTGCCTCAACTAATATATCATTAGTATTAAAGGTGTAGTTGTTTTTATCTTTAACACAATACAGGATTGGCTCATACATTGAACCATAATATTTTTTGGCCTGAACGCCCGAACTATCGTAATACCAAACCAACCGTGATAAAATTGTTAGTTTATTTCTAAGATAAATATCAAAATATGGCATAAACTGGGTGGCAGTCATTACATAAAAACTACCATTAGGCTTTAATTTTTTAATACATAAATCCAACCATTGATAACACCAATTCAAATAAGCCTCCTCAGAAGACCATTTATCTAAGTGTCCACTAAAATTTTTACCTATATTATAGGGAGGGTCAGCAAAAATTAAATCTACGGATTCGTCTTCCACAAAATTCAACATCTCCAAGGCATCTCCTTGCATTATTTTATGTTTCTCATTACCAAAAGTCCCCATACTCTTTACCATTACCTTACAATACTACTTCTTTTAAAGGATTTGTACATCATTAAGATGTATAGACTGTTTGAAAGTTTTTTATTTAGAAGAAATAAATTATACCCTAACTTCAAATTATATCGAATATAGTCAGGTATAGATCTTTTAAAAATCCATCATCCGCAACTATGTGTATAACCTTATTTGATGATTATAACGATTTATAGTTCGCTACCCCCTAATTTTAATATAGATAACAAAAACGGTGTTTAGCTGTGTAAGTCGGCAAGCATTACAAGTATAATTATCCTCATGGTTTATGGTTGTTTGAAATATCAGGACAACTAGACACATCGAATTTCAAGAGATTGCTTTAGGAAACATCATAAAGCTTTTCTCATCGTTCAAAACCTTCTTCTGAACGAATATTACCACAAAAAGGGCTTCCCTAGAAGTTTTGGAACAATCCCTAGAAGTTTTGGAACAATCCCCAGAAGTTCTGGAACAATCCCCAGAAGATCTGGAACATCCCCCGAAGGTTCTGGAACATCCCCCAGAAGATCTGGAACATCCCCTATAAGTTTTGGAACAATCCCTAGAAGTTCTGGAACAATCCCTAGGAGTTCTGGAACATCTTGCAAGGACGGAATTGTTACCCATTTTTATTTTTTAAACAATTTATTTTACTTTCTAAATTATTATTTTATGTCAAAGAATCATGATTGGATACCGCATCCAATGGGAGATTTTAAAGTTTTTGCTGACAATTTTTGTTCGGAAGCCCACACAAATCAAGTATTGTGGCTACTGATTCTTTTGGAGGTAACTACCCTGCTGGCAAAGCTTGGAATTTTTAATGGTTATTATGCCATTTCGTCCATCCCCAAAGCGCATACGCAGATAGATATTGATAACACCAATAAGGCACGGGCTGTGCTGGAACCTTTGATAAGAACCATGGGAATAGATAGGATGAAGGGAAATGCATTGATGACTGATGGTGACAGAACACGCTGTGGTGTGGTAAATGATAGCGGCACACGCACATCGGCACCCCAAGCTGGTAGTGGGCCAGTAGTAGTGGAAACAAAGGTGGGCAGATTGGTTATTCATCTTGCATATACTACAGCCCCAGATGGTCAGAATGGTGTTATAACTAGGTTTGGGTTTTATGCTGAAGGTGCAACCCCTCCAGAGGAAATAGATTGTACGCAAACGGTAGTTCTTAATAATTTAGGTGGCAATGTTGCTTTCCCAGAAACCAGATATGGTAAACACTTTGTAGGCTATTCACGCTACATCAATACCCGCAAGGAGGAAGGAAATGCTGCTACCGTATTTTATGGTATCGTAAACTAGTAGAGGGTTTACGTTGTACGTTTTAAGTTATACGTTTTCCGTTTATTAAGTAGGGATATTTGTTTTTGATTGATAAGAAAAGGGACTGTTTCATTACATTGAGACAGTCCCTTTATCCTTTATATCCTTTTGGATAGACTATGTGCGTGGGGGCAATAAGAAAAGAATGGTTGCTGGTTGCAAGATACAGGTTACTAGTTGCTGGATACAAGTTACTAGTTGCAGGATACAAGTTACTAGTTTCAGGTTTCTGGTTGCTAGTTGCTGATTACAAGTACTAGTTTCAATTAATTTGTAACACAAATCCAGTAACCTGAAACCAGTATCCAGAAACCTGAAACCAGCATCTATTATCCTAAAACCAGTATCCAGTAACCTGAAACCAGTATCTAGTATCCTGAAACCAGTATCCAGAAACCTGAAACCAGCTTCCAGTAACCTGAAACCAGTATCTAGTATCCTGAAACCAGTATCCAGAAACCAGAAACCAGTATCTAGTAACCTGAAACCAGTATCTAGTAACCTGAAACTAGTATCTAGTAACCTGAAACCAGTATCTAGTATCCTGAAACCAGTATCTAGTAACCTGAAACTAGTATCTAGTAACCTGAAACCAGTATCTAGTATCCTGAAACCAGTATCTAGTATCCTGAAACCAGTATCTAGTAACCTGAAACCTGCATCTAGTATCCTGAAACCAGCTTCCAGTAACCTGAAACCTGCATCTAGTATCCTGAAACTAGTATCTAGTAACCTGAAACCAGTATCGAATTACTTCGAAGTATTAATCATTTTAGTAGAAGACTCTCTTATTATCAGTTTAGGGCGAAGTACTATTTCTTCATTAGTCATATCCTTATCGCTGTTCATCATTTCGATAAACATTTTAGCAGCAGTTTTTCCCAACTCGAATGCGGGCATCTCAACCGAAGAAATAGTTGGGGTAACAAGCCTAGTGGTGGGGTCATTATTCATGCCCACTAGGCCAATATCGTTTGGCATTGTTAGTTTCTTTTCCTTAATGGCCAGCATGGCACCAATAGCCATCTTATCGGCTATGGCAAAAATGGCATCGGGGCGACTGCGCATTACCAAAAGTTCTTTTGTGGCAAAATAGGCATAGTCCTGATTAAAGTCGCAATAAATAATCAGGTTCTTATCCACCTTCATTCCATGCTCTTTCAATGCTTTTAGGTAGCCTTCTTTTCTGTTATTACTAAGCTCTAGGCTTTCAGGTCCACAAAGGATGGCAATTTTTTTATACCCTTGTTCTATTAAATGTTTGGTGGCCAAATAGCCAGCTTCTTCGTTATCAATCCGCACTTTTGGCGCTTTCATTCCCGAAGCAATCCGATCAAAAAGAACCATGGGCTTCTTCTTTTCTTGTAGCTTCTTAAAATGATCGATCATATTAGTTTCCCCCGATTGAGAAATGATAAAACCATCCACCAAGCTATCCATTAATCTTTTAGTGTTCACAATTTCTCTACCATAACTCTCATTACTTTGGCAAACCATAACGGTATATCCTGCTTCCAGAGCCATTTCGTCGATGCCTTTCACCATTGTGGAAACCACATAATCGAGATTTGGGATGATAACCCCAATGGTGTGCGTCTGTTTCTTTAATAAATGTAGTGCAAGCTGATTAGGTTGGTAATTGAGCTGTTCGGCAAGTTCCATTACAGCTTTTCGTGTTTCAATTTTTACATCATGTGTGTTTCTTAGTGCCCTAGAAACGGTGGAAGTTGAAATGTTAAGTGTGCGTGCTATATCTTTTATTGTAGCTTGTCTTTCCATGTTAGCAATCTTATTTTAACTAATAATTTGATAAAAGTAATTGCTTTTTTTGATTATCAAAACTAATATGCCGGCAACGATTCCGGGAACGGTATCACGTGTTGGTTTTAAAAAATATTTAATCAATTGGCTTTATGATTGAATATTATTCAATAAAATGTAATAATATTTAGATAATATAATTGATATTTGGCGTAAACGACCTGATTTTAACCTGTTATTTTTACAATGTTTATTATTAAAAACAGTTTTTTTGTAAAAAATGAATTTTTTTATGGCAAAAACTACGCTACTTAATAATAAAGCACTGATAAAACGTTAATGCTTGTTGTTATTGAAGCCTTCTGCGCCGTAAGTAAGAAAAAAATTATCCAGCAGTTCACAGTTAAGAAACAATTTTAGCAGGTCTGTTTTTTTGTTTTATTCGGGTGGGGTTACTTTTCATTTGAATGAACAAGAATTTCCGAAGATTGCAAATTGAATTCTGGAAGTAATAACTGGAAAACAACAAACACATTATACAATAAAACAAAGTGTATGGATACGAACTTAAAAGTAACAAACGAAAACCCCGCAGCTTTTGTGGAAGACAAAAGCTTGGAATGGGAAGTGGTGGCACCAGGGGTGAAAAGGAAAATAATGACTTACGATAAAAGAATAATGTTGGTGAAAGTGTATTTTGAAACTGGGGGAATTGGTACAGTTCACAATCATTATCACACACAACTCACTTATATTTCGAAAGGAATTTTTGAAGTGGAGATAGATGGTAAAAAACAGGTATTGAAACAAGGTGATGTTTTTCATGCAGCACCCAATCTTTTTCATGGGGTAGTATGCTTGGAAGAAGGCGAATTAGTGGATGTGTTTAGCCCAATGAGAGAGGACTTTATTGCTTCTTAGACTTTTTAGGTTATAAACAGTCATTTTAATGATGATGATATAAGCTGTTATTTGCTTACTAATATTTTTTGATAATAGGTTTTTTATTAATTTAAAATGAAAAAAATGAAGAAATGGCTTTGCTTTCCAGCAATGGTTTTTTTGATTCCATGCGTAAAATCTTTTGCACAGCAAGAGAAAAAACCGAACATCCTGTTTATTGCAGTAGATGATTTGAAACCAATATTGGGTTGCTTTGGCGACAAATTGGTGAAAACGCCCAACATTGACCGATTGGCTAAAATGGGAACTGTTTTTCAGAGCAACTATGTTCAGCAAGCAGTTTGTGGACCAACAAGGGCTAGTTTGATGACGGGTAAAAGACCTGATTACACCAAAGTTTGGGATTTAAAAACCCAAATGAGAGACATGAACCCCGACATCGTTACGCTTCCTCAGTATCTTATTACCCAAGGATACCAAACAATTGGTATTGGTAAGATTTTTCACCCAAGTGATGCCTTGCAAAAGATTGATCCGGTGTCTTGGAGTCTGCCTTATATGTTTACAAAGGACGAAGATTTTGCGAATGGATTAGGCAAGCCTGCTAATGAACAATATCAGTTGGCTTCTACCAAAGAATATTTTGCAACGCATGAAAAAGTAAAGAAAGGGGATGAACCTAAAAAGAAAAAAGGGCAGGATGATAACGATGAAGGTTCTGGTAGCAGAAAAGGTCCATCAACTGAATGTATAGATGTACCCGATGGTGCTTATGAAGATGGTGCAAATGCATTGCTGGCTAAAGCAAAATTGGACGAATTGGTTGCTTCTAAAAAACCATTCTTCTTTGCAGTAGGCTATCATAAACCACACCTTCCGTTTGTGGCGCCAAAAAAATATTGGGATATGTACGACAGAGACAAAATGCCTTTGGCTGAGTTTCAAGAACACTCTAAGGATGGTCCTTTAGTGGCTTATACCTCTGCTGGTGAGTTAAGAAACTACACTGATATTCCTCCTTTTGTAACGATGGAAGCAGAATTGAACAGAATTGGTTTGAAACCAGAAAAACAAAAAGAATTGATTCAGGGCTATTATGCTGCCGTATCTTACTTAGACCATAATGTGGGTGTATTGTTGGATGAATTAGAAAAACTAGGTCAATTAAACAATACCATCATTGTTTTCTGGGGCGATCATGGTTGGCATTTGGGCGATCATGACCTTTGGTGCAAACACACTAACTTCGAAAACGCTACAAGAGCACCATTGATTATTGCGGCTCCTGGTTTGAAAGGTGGTGCTACTAAATCATTAACAGAACACATTGATATTTTCCCTACAGTTTGCGATTTAGCCGGCGTTCCTGTTCCTACTTATTTGGATGGAAAGAGTTTGGTGCCAATAATGAAGGATAAGAAAGCAAAAGTTCAGGAATATTCTATCAGCCAATACCCTCGTGGTGTGAAGAAAGAAGAAATGGAGCGTTTGGGTTATGAATCTAAAAAATTGATGGGCTATAGTTTACGAACTGATAAATATAGATTCACAATTTGGATGAATGATTTTACCAGCAAATCTCCTTTTGATGCTAAAAAAGTTTATGCCAAAGAAATGTACGACTACGTAAAAGATCCATTAGAAAAAGTAAACGTGGCTGATGCAAAAGAATATGCTAGTGTTTATAAAGACATGTATGGCAAAATGCTTGAGTTCTTTGCTTCTCAAGTAAATAAATAATTTGTTTAGAATGACTAACCCGCTTCACTTGGGTTAGTCATTTTTTTGTAACTCTTCAAGTGGTATTTACCACGAAGTACACAAGGAAAATACTAAGGACACTAAGATTTAGAGTCAACCAATGGTAGTTCTGTAAAAATAATACAACACAACCTTTGTGTTCTTGGTGAAAGCCTTAGTGACCCTTGTGGTTAAATACGCCCTGAACAGTTACTTTTTTTATGTTTAATTATAATATTACCAATGAAAAAATATACTCCACTTTTAGTTATCCTTATTTTTCTGTGTTTTAATGCAAAAGCGCAGGAGTATATTACCGAAAAAAACATTAACTATTATCCAGATTCCATCAATAACAAAGACGAATACACAAAAAGTCAGTGTACGCTAGACTTTTATTATCCTAAAGACTTAAAGAATTTTCCAACAATTGTCTGGATTCATGGTGGCGGAATGACGCATGGCGAAAAGCAATTGCCCAAATCATTAATGAATAAAGGATATGCCATAGTTGGTGTAGAATATCGTTTGTCGCCAAAGGTTAATGCCCCTGCTTACATAGAAGATGCGGCAGCGGCAGTGGCATGGGTGTATAAAAACATTGAGAAATATGGGGGAAGTACTAAACTTATTTTCCTTTCAGGTCATTCGGCAGGAGGGTATCTAGATTTAATGGTAACGCTTGATAAAAGTTATCTAGCAAAGTATAACATTGATGCCAACACCATTGCAGCGTGCATTCCTTTTAGTGGGGAAGCAATAACACATTACACCGTTCGAAAAGAAAGAGGCATTAAAAACACCCAACCCATCATTGATAAGTATGCGCCGCTCTATTTTGTACGAGCAGATGCACCTCCATTAATATTGATATCGGGCGATAGAGAAAAAGAATTATTGGGCAGATACGAAGAAACGGCCTACTTGTGGCGAATGATGAAACTGGTAGGACACACCCGTACTACCATTACAGAATTAACAGGGTTTGATCATGGCGGCATGGCAAAACCTGCATACCCTTTGCTGTTAAAAGCAGTAGCAGACATTACTAAAGAAATAATGGAAAAGAAATGATAAAAAAAACGCTCTCCTTTACATTGGGTCTAATTCTATTGCTAACAAGTAACTGCTCTTTTGCCCAAACTTCTACACTCGTCTCGTTAGATTCCACTGGAAAGTTGGCTTATAAAGCTGATGCAAAAGGTAATACTGTTCCAGACTTTAGTGGGGTAGGTTATAAAAATGGAGAGGTCGCCATCCCCACTGTTGCAGTGGTAAAAACTGTTTATCCTGTTGCTGGAGATAATTTAGCCACTATCCAAAATGCAATCAACGAAGTAGCTAAACTTCCAATTGGTGCGGATGGTTTTAGAGGAGCAATTCTTTTTAAAAAAGGATTCTATCCTGTTTCTGATACCATAAAAATCAGTGCAAGTGGTATCGTTTTGCGAGGAGAGGGTACAGACACTACCAAAGGAACTCGTTTTCATGCTACTTCGCTTAAACAATATGCGCTTTTTAGTTTTGCAGGAACAGGTGGTATTAGTCAATCAGGTTCAAAAAAATATACTACAGACGCTTACATTCCTTATGGATGTAATCAGTTGACGGTTTCTAGTAACAACAATAATTTTAAAATAGGCGATTCTATTTTAATCCAAAGAATCCCAGATTCTAACTGGATAAATATGTTAACAATGGCGCAATGGGGTTGGGTATATACTGGTTACGGTGTTTCGTACCAAAGAAAGGTAACTGCTGTAAATGGAAATACCCTCACTTTCGATGCGCCAATGGTAGACATTATTGATACTGCCTACGCTAAATGTTTGGTGGGAAAATATAAGTCTGCCCGAATGCAACAATGTGGTTTGGAGAATATGTGCCTAACCTCAGCCTATACTTCCGACACTGCCGAAAACCATGCTTGGGATGCGGTAGATATAGACAATGCCCAAAACTGTTGGGTGCGTAATGTGGATGCCTACTATTTTGGTTATTCGAACGTGATGATGTATGCCGGAGCTAGCTGGATTACGGTAGATAGTTGCAAAATGATTGACCCAAAATCACAAATTACTGGCGAGAGACGTTACTCATTCAACATTAGTGGACAGCGTTGTTTGGTTAAAAATTGCTTTACCAGAAATGGCCGTCATGATTTTGTAACAGGCAGTAGAAATCCTGGCCCCAATGTTTTTTATAATAGTAAGGCCACCAAACAGCAAGCCGATATTGGCCCACATCAACGGTGGGCCACAGGTACTTTGTACGATAATATTGTGAGTAATGGAAGTCAGAATATTCAAAACAGAGAAAGCTATGGTTCTGGTCATGGTTGGGCTGGCGCACAAATTATGTTCTGGAATTGTACAGCAAAAGACATGATTTTACAAGATCCAGAAGGCGATGCTACAAATTGGGCTATTGGTTGCACGGCAAACATTACAAATGTGGGAGGCTTGGCAACGGAACCTTATGGCATTGTAGAATCCAAAAACAAGCCCATCGTTTCTATTCCAAGTTTGTATATGAAGCAGTTAAATCAGCGGCTAAATATTGGCAACAAAAAAGCACAGAACATCTCTTTCGATACCCTCGCCACTAAGGCATTGGGAGATTCTGATTTTACCCCTACTTGTGCAGCTAGTTCTGCTTTGCCCATCACTTTTACCAGCATGAATCCATCGGTTGCTACTATTGTTAATGGGCAAATTCATTTTGTGGGTGTTGGTACTGCCATCATTAATGCTTCACAAAAAGGAGATACTACTTTTACTGCTGCGCCCGTTTATGGGCAGTTGCTTACTGTGGTGAAATCTTTACCTATTCAATTAAAAAATATCAGTGCTACCCTAAAATCGAATAGCACACTAATTAATTGGGAAATGGCGAATGAAGTTGGCATTATTAGCTATAAGATAGAGAAAAGTTCTAATGGCAAAAGCTTTTCGGTGATAGGTTCTTTACCTTCCATCAAAATAAATCTTTATTCTTTTTCGGATGCTTCTCCAAGCAATTTTTCCTATTATAGAGTGAAAGTTTTATTGGCTGATGGAACTTTTTTCTATAGCAAAATAGTTTTCGTCACTACAAATAATCATTCAGTTAAAATCTATCCTAATCCAGTTTCTAATGAATTGAAGGTAGAAGGCTTGAGTGGGAAATCTACTTTGCGCATCATAAATCTGTTAGGAAAAACTTTATTGGTTAAAACGGTATCATCAAATAACTACACATTTGATATTTCTAACTTGAAAGCGGGTAGTTATACCTTGCAAGTTTCAAATGAAGTAGCGGGCATCTCTTCCATAAAAATTACTAAGAATTAAATGAAACATATTTTAAAACTTTCGCTTCTATTGGCTTTCTTCACTTTGGCCAGCATGTCCTTTTCTCAAACTACACCGTTGGTTTCTATTGATACTACCACAGGGAAGTTGACTTATACTCCTGATGCTAAAGGCAACACCCTCCCAGATTTTAGTGGTGTGGGCTACATGAATAGCGAAGTAGCTATTCCTACTGTTGCAGTGGTGAAAACGGTTTATCCCGTGGCAGGAGATAATTTGGCAAACATTCAAAACGCCATCAATCAAGTGGCTGCCATGCCTTTGGGTGCAGATGGTTTTAGGGGGGCCATTCTTTTTAAAGCAGGTCTATACAACATCAGTGATTCTATAAAAATTAATACTAGCGGAATTGTACTAAGGGGCGAAGGAAAAGATACCATAACCGGAACTCGTTTCAATGCCTCTTCGCTTACTCAATATTCCCTTATCAATTTTAATGGAGCCGGTACAACCTCACCGGTAAAATCTACGTTGGTAAATATCACAGATACTTATGTGCCTATTGGGAGTAAAAAACTTACGTTGGCTACCAATAATTTTAAGGTGGGAGATTCCATCTTAATCACCCGCACACCCAATACTGCATGGATTAATTTAATAAAAATGGATCTTTGGGGATGGACAAGCAAAGTGGGCATTGTGAGTTATATTAATAAAGTAACTGCCGTAAATGGAAACTCTATCACACTCGATGCACCGATGGTTGACGTGATAGATACTACTTATGCTACAGGAACAGTTTCGCGCTATAAAGCCAAATGGGCATCACAATGTGGTGTAGAAAATATGTGTATCACTTCAAATTATATAAACGATACTGCAGAAAACCATGGATGGGATGCGGTAGAATTTGATAATTTTAAGAATGGTTGGGTACGAAATGTAGATGTATATTATTTTGCTTATTCTGCTGTACAAATCAATTCAACTTCTGCTTGGATTACCGTAGATAGTTGCAAAATGATTGATGCAAAGTGTACACGTCTTTCTGGTTTTTCTTTCCACTATGAAGGTCAAAGATGCCTTACCAAAAACTGTTGGACTCGCAATGGCAACCATGATTATGTAATTGGCAGCCGCGATTGTGGGCCAAATGTGTTTGTAAATAGCGTTGCCACCAAACAACAAATGGTTATTGGACCGCACCTGAAGTGGGGTACTGGCTGTTTGTTCGATAACATTACGAGTGATGACACCCAAGAAGTAATTAACCGATCTAATTCGGGTAGTGGCACAGTAGGGCAAGGATGGGGAGGAGCGCAAATTTGTTATTACAATTGTACTGCTCCTTCCATTGCAGTTCAAGATATTCCTGGCGATGAGCGCAATTGGGCAATAGGTTGTGTAGCTTTTCCTAAGGGTGGCGATGGCATTACAAACAAAGGAAATAAAAATGCTATTGAATCTATTGGAGATACCAGTTCTTGCAATCGCCACATTACCCTTATTCCTAGTTTGTTCAACGCTCAACTGGCTGACAGAATTGGGATTTATAAAAAAACACCACAACTTATTTCTTTCGATACCCTCGCCACTAAGGCATTGGGTGACAACGATTTTACCCCTACTTGTGCAGCTAGTTCTGCTTTGCCCATCACTTTTACCAGCATGAATCCGTCGGTTGCCACTATTGTTAATGGGCAAATTCATGTTGTGGGTGTTGGTACTGCCATTATTAATGCTTCTCAAAAAGGAGATACCGCTTTTACTGCTGCGCCCGTTTATGGGCAGTTGCTTACGGTAGTAAAATCTTTGCCTATTCAATTAAAAAATATCAGTGCTACCCTAAAATCGAATGCTGTTTTAGTAGATTGGACTGTTTCAAATTCGTCAAGCATTAAGCAATTCATCATCGAGCGTAGCAATACAGGCAATGGCTTTTCGGCTATTGGCAGTGTTTCTTCAATCAATAAATATTCTTTTTCTTTTGCTGATTTATTGCCTATTAATATGGCTTATTATCGGATAAAGATGGTTGGCATTGATGGAAGCATCACTTACAGCAATAGTTTATTGGTAGAAAAAGAAACAAATAAAGGCATCAGTATCTATCCAAATCCTATTAATAGTCATTTGAGTATTGCAGGATTGGGCGGTAAATCAAATCTTAAAATTATAAATGCAGAAGGGAAGAAAGTGTTTGAGCAAAGCACAACTGCCAATAATTTAACCATCAGTTTGAGCGGTTTAAAAGCGGGGGTTTATTTTCTTTCTGTTGAAGATGAGTTGGGTAGAATTAAGATTAAAAGATTTATTAAAGAATAATAGGCTGGATTTGGTAGAAAAATGTCTATATCCGAGACCTCGGATACGATAAACGAGACCTCGGATGCGACAACCGAGACCTCGGATACGACAACCGAGACCTCGGATGCGACAACCGAGACCTCGGATACGACAAAAGAGACCTCGGATACGATAAAAGAGACCTCAAATATGACATCCGAAACCTAGGTAGCAAGATTTTAAAAGTAAAATATAGAAAAAATGAAGATGAAACGGTTATTGGTTATTGCAATGGGTATGGTTGTTTCGGTAAATACTATTGCGCAGGAACAAAAAAAGCCCAATGTGCTGTTCATTGCCATCGATGATTTGAAACCTATTTTGGGTTGCTATGGCGATAAAATAATTAAGACCCCAAACATTGACCGATTGGCAAAGATGGGGACTGTTTTTATGAGCAATTATTGTCAGCAAGCTGTTTGTGGCCCCACTCGTGCTAGTTTGATGACGGGCAAAAGGCCAGATTATACCAAGGTTTGGGATTTACAAACGCCTATGCGCAACGTTAATCCAGATATTTTGAGCTTGCCGCAATACCTAATTACCCAAGGATATTCTACGCAGGGAATAGGAAAAATTTATGATTCGAGAGACGTAGATAAGGATTTGGATAAGCCATCTTGGAGCATTCCTTACTATAAAAATGCCGATGAGTATTACGATAAAGCAACAGGATTGCCAGTAAATGTGGAATATCAATCAGCAGAATCTAAAAAACAAGCGGCTAAGTTTACGGCGGAAGCTGAAGCAAAAGGGCTGAAAGGAAAGGAGCTAAAACAATATATTAATGAACGTGTGCGCCCCACAACTGAATGTTTGGATGTGCCAGATAATGCCTACGAAGATGGCGCAAACGCTTTGAAGGCAAAGGATGTGCTGATTAATTTGAGCAAAACACCTATGCAACCTTTCTTTTTTGCAGTAGGTTTTCATAAGCCGCATCTTCCGTTTGTATCTCCTAAAAAATATTGGGATTTGTACAATAGGGAAGAAATGCCGGTGGCAAAGTTTCAGGAAAAATCGAAGAACGGGGTAGATATTGCCTATCATAGTGCTTCGGAAATGAGGTTATACACCGACATTCCTGAATTACTTTCTTTCACCGATCAAAAGCCTTTTGGCATTTCTTTGCCGTTGGCGAAACAAAAAGAATTGATTCATGGCTATTATGCCGCTGTTTCGTACACTGATGCACAAGTGGGAATCTTATTGAATACATTAGATTCTTTGGGACTGACAAAAAACACAGTTATAGTTCTTTGGGGCGATCATGGATGGCATTTGGGCGACCATAATTTGTGGTGCAAACACACCAACTTTGAGCAAGCAACGCATTCACCTTTAATATTTGCTGCACCAGACTATAAAGCAGGAAGTTCCTTTTCGATGACGGAACATGTTGATATTTTCCCTACCGTTTGCGAATTGGCAGGCGTGAAAATACCTGAAGTGGTGGATGGAAAAAGCCTAGTGCCGATTATGAAAAATAAGAAAGCGAAGGTTATAGAATATGCGGTAAGCCAATATCCGAGAAGTGGACCACAAATAGAAAAGGGCAGATTGGGTTATGATAAGGCGGAATATATGGGTTATTCGATACGGGATAACCGTTACCGATTTACAATTTGGATGGATAAAGGCTTTAGGAGCACGCAACCTTTTAAGAAGGAATTGGTAATTGGGACAGAATTGTATGACTATAAAGTAGATCCTCTAGAAACGACAAATGTTTACAAGGATGCAAAATATGCGGCCATCTCGAAAGAATTGGAAGGCAAAATGATTAATTATTTTAAAGCACACGAAACAAAATAGAAGATGAAAAGAATACTTATTTGGGCGGCATTGTTATTTACTACCTCGGCATTTGCACAGGATATAGCCAAAGGAAAATTGGTGTACTCGAACAAAATGTCGAGCGAAAAAGACCTGAAAGGCTGGGCACTAGAAGGAAAAGCCAATGTGGAATTTAAGGATGGATGGATGCACATGTACTCTCCAAACGAAGAAAGTCATCATGTTTATTGGTGTCCGAAAGATTTTCCTGCCAATTTTATTGCTGAATGGGATGCACAGAATTATAAAATAGATGCGGGCTTGTGTATCATTTTCTTTTGTGCCAAGGGATTGCATGGAGAAGACATTTTTGATTCTTCGATGCCCAAAAGAACCACAGGCGATTTTGAAGATTACATACGTGGTGCCATGAATTGTTACCATGTTTCCTATTATGCCAACGGTAGGGATAAGCCGGGAAGATTGATTGCCAACTTGCGGAAGAATGCAGGTTTTCATTTGATAGAATCAAGCGAACCGGGTATTCCGATTAGCTACACGGGTGTAAATCATTTAAAAATAATTAAGAATGGTGCATCAGTAAAGATGTTTGTGGATGGAAGAAAAATAATTGATTGGGTGGATGATGGCAAAAAATACGGACCAATACTAGGCGAAGGAAAAATTGGTTTCAGGCAGATGCAATGGACACACTTTGCCTACAGAAACTTTAAGGTTTGGGAAATAGCTAAGTAAGTTGAAAGTCGTAAGTGAAAAGTTGAAAGTCGTAAGTCGTAAGTCGAAAGACGTAAGTCAGAAGTTAGAAAGGCATTATATTTTTGACGCTTGACTTTAAACTTCTTATAAAAAAATATATGAAAGGGAAAAATTGTTTACTGGGAGTCATGGTTTTGCTTTTATCGGCTTGCTGTAGCCATAAAATGAAAGGTGGCTTCACGAAGGAGTTCATTCATCCTGGCAAAGGATACACCAAGGCAATTGTGGTTACTGTTCATCATTCTAAAACTATTTATCTATCAGGATTAACGGGAGAGGGGACAGATTTGGCTTCTCAAACAAGATCTACTTATAACCATATAAAAGAAGAACTAGACTCGGCAGGTGCTTCAATGAAGGATATTGTGAAAATGAATACCTATATCGTAAACATGAATGCCGACAAAGTGGCAATATTTAGAGGAATAAGAAAAGAGGTATTGGGAGAACAAACTATGCCCGCAAGCACACTACTAGGTGTTCAATCATTGGCTGATAGTGATAAACTGATAGAGATAGAAGCGGTTGCAGTGGTTAGAAAAAAGTAAGTTAGAAAGTATAAAATCTTTTCATTGCAACTTAGTTGTGTTACAAAAAAGTGCAATAGAATAAAACAAAGTAAACTAACGATTAAAGTGCCAATTGTTAATTCCAAACAGATGATAATCCACATTCTTTCCTATTGTACTTATTGGTGAAAATCCCCTTGATAAGTACTAAAAATTTTCATAAACAAAAATTAATCTCGCTACCTTACCTTCGCAGCCCGAAATAAAAAAAGTCGGGTTATTTATCATGAATTTATTTGTTAAACAACTAAATGCAGATGCTCAGGAAAACGAATCAGCACAATCAGTGTCTGAAGAAGTTACCACTGCAACAACAAACGCACCTGAGGAAACAGCAACTGTTGAAGTTGCAGAAGAAACACCAGCACCAGTTGCTGAAGAAACTCCTGTTATTGCAGACGAACCTGTAGTAGAAGTAGTTGCGGAAGTTGCTCCTGTTAAAGTAGTAGCTTACCAACCAGTTGAAGAAGTTATTGCTACACCGCATGATGATTTTGACTGGAGCGTAGACAAACGTAATGTTAGTCTTTACGCTAAGGCTGAAAAAGAAAAGTACGACAAAGTGTATGAAGGCACTTTTGTACAGATTGAAGATGGCGAAATCATGAATGGCTTGGTTGTGGGTGTTACTAAAACAGACGTTGTAGTAAACATTGGCTTTAAAAGCGATGGATTGATTTCTTTGAACGAATTCCGTGATGTTCAAGGTCTACAAGTAGGTGATACCGTTGAGGTAATGGTTGTAGAAAAAGAAGACAAAAACGGTAACCTTACATTGAGCCGTAAAAGTGCTAAAAACTTCCGTGCTTGGCAACGTATTGTTGAGCTTAACAAAACGGGTGAAGTGGTTAGTGGTTATGTTACTAGCAAAACTAAGGGCGGTTTGATTGTTGACATCTTTGGTATGGAAACATTCTTGCCAGGTTCTCAAATTGATGTTAAGCCTGTTGCAGATTACGATCAGTTTGTTGGTAAAACAATGGAATTTAAGGTTGTTAAGATTAACGAAACAATTAAGAATGCCGTTGTATCTCACAAAGCATTGATAGAAAGCGACATTGAAGCTCAACGTGTAAACATCATGAGCAAACTTGAAAAAGGCCAAGTATTGGAAGGTGTTGTTAAAAACCTTACAGACTTTGGTGCGTTCATGGACTTGGGCGGATTGGATGGTTTGTTATATATCACCGATATTTCATGGGGTAGAATCTCTCATCCTAGCGATGTATTGAAGATTGACCAAAAAGTAAATGTGGTTGTATTAGACTTTGATGATGATAAAAAACGTATCAGCTTAGGTTTAAAACAATTAACTCCGCATCCTTGGGATGTATTGCCAGAAGGACTTATCGAAGGATCTGTTGTTCGTGGTAAAGTAGTTAACATTGAAGATTATGGTGCTTTCTTAGAAGTTCAACCAGGTGTTGAAGGATTGGTTCACGTAAGTGAAATCACTTGGGCAAATACACCAGTAAATGCTAAAGAATTCTTTAAACTAGGTGACGAACATGATTCTAGAGTTGTTACTTTAGATAAGGATACTCGTAAGATGAGCTTATCTATCAAACAAATGACTAGCGATCCTTGGGATACTATCGAAAACAAATATGCTGTAGAAAGCAAACATCAAGGTTTGGTGAAAAATATCACTCCTTATGGTGTATTTGTTGAATTGGAACCAGGCATTGGTGGCATGATTCACATCAGTGACCTTAGCTGGTTGAAGCGTTTAAATCACCCTAGCGATTACGTTAAGGTTGGTCAAAACATTGACATCATGATTATGGGTATCGATAAGGATAACCGTAAACTTCAATTAGGTCACAAACAATTGGAAGAAGATCCTTGGGGTACTTTGGAAGATACTTTCGGAGTAGGTACTACACATGAAGGTACTGTTACTCGTAGAGACGACAAGGGTGCTTTGGTTCAATTGCAATATGGTATGGAAGGATTTGCTCCTTCACGTCATTTGACAAAAGAAGATGGTAAAGCAGTTGTTGCTGAAGAAACTTTACAATTCGTTGTAATTGAATTCGACAGAAACGACAAACGCATTTTGTTGAGTCATAGCCGTGTTTGGGAACAAGCTCAAGCTGAAGTAAAAGAGTCTGCTAAGAAAGAAGCTCGTACAGAAGCTGAAAAAACTCAAAAAGAAGTGAAAGCAATTCAAGCTAAAGTAGAAAAAACTACACTTGGCGATTTGAGTGCTTTGGCCGACATTAGAGCTAAACTAGAAGAAGGAGAAGGAAAAGCTAAGTAATTAGCCTTTGCTCTTGATTTTATAAAAAAGGTCATCCTGTTTCAGGATGGCCTTTTTGCTTTTAGGATGGAACAAACCTAATAAGGTGAAAAGACACAACAGTGAATATTGCTCATTTTTTTGCTAGATTTCTATGAGTGATAGTTTCAAGAATAATAGATATCCTTGTGGTTTTGTTTTTCTCAAAGTACCCTTTGCGGTAAAGCTTTTGAATAGTAACATTATTTTTAATTGAATGATAATTTAATCTTTACTTTGGAGATTCAATTTTGTTAACCTGATGTCATTCTATTTTATCTATAAGAAAATGAAAAAACTATTTATTTCTGTTTTGCTCTTGATGCTAATCACAACTACAAATATTTCAGCACAAGTAAGAACCAATATTAAAGAACTTGAGCGGGCTGCTGTCGCCTCTTTTGCCAAACATGATTCAAACATTAAAAAGGCATTTACTTTAGCCAGATTGTACCATTGGGATACTGTTATGACCAATAAGGGGCATGGCATTTCTAGACTTGTAGGTGTTGATGAATTGAATCATCCTATTTATTACACCACTTTCGATAATCTAATTGCCGCTGCTACCACAGGTGCTAGTGAGCTTTGGCCAAATGGAAGTAATGGTTTTTCGTTGTCTGGATCATCAAACTATCTAAAAGATAAATTAGGTATTTGGGATGGTGGTGGTGTGCTTTCGACCCATAAGGAATTGAAAGGAAGAATTGAGCAAAAACAAGGATGGGCAAGCAATACAGATGAAGGTTCAATTCATGCTACACACGTAACAGGTACCATGATGGCAACTGGCATTAACCCCTCTGCTAAGGGAATGTGCTACAAATTGCCCAACATTCAGGCTTATCTTTTTAATGATGACGTAACCACTATAACATCCGCAGCACAAAATCTTTTACTCTCCAACCATTCTTATGGAGCTGTTTGTGGATGGTATATGGATGGAAATGGGAATTGGTTTTACGAAGGAAGTGAAGGTGAAACATCCGATTTTAAATTCGGATATTATAATGATGCTTCAGCTTCTTATGATAACATTGCCTTTAATGCGCCCTATTATTTAATAGTTAAAGCCTCTGGCAATAACAGAACAAGTAATGGCCCTTCATTAGGTGGATCTTATTATTATTATGATACCTATGGAAATAGAAAGCAAACCATAAGGGTTTCAGGTATTTCAGATAATGATAGTTATAAATCTATTGGAACAACTGGAAATGCTAAAAATATTCTTACTGTTGGAGCCGTTAATGGCATTGCCAATGGTTATAAATCGGCAAATGATGTGGTAATGACATCCTTTAGTAGTTGGGGGCCAACAGATGATGGGCGAATTAAACCAGATTTAGTGGCGGATGGTGTTAATGTCCTTTCTTGTAGTGCTGCTAATGATAGTGCTTACGCTTCTCTGAGTGGAACATCGATGGCTACCCCAAATGTTACTGGTTCTTTAATGCTGTTGCAAGAATTTTATGCTAGGTTGATGAATGGGACTTTTATGCGTGCAGCAACACTGAAAGGTTTGGCCATTCATACGGCAAAGGAAGCAGGAACAGATGCAGGGCCAGATTATAGATTTGGTTGGGGACTACTAAACGTGGCAAAAGGAGCAGAGGTAATTAAAGCCGCTGTGACAAGTGGAAATGCGCAAACAAGCCCTCATTTACTTTTTGAAAATGTGCTTAATAATGGACATTCATATTCAGTAAATGTTATTGCTTCTGGAAAAACTCCACTTACGGCAACCATTTGTTGGACTGACCCAGCAGGAAGTGTAGTAACAACTAATATATTAAACAATACAAACATTGAGTTAGTTAATGATTTGGATATTAGAATTACCAAAAATGGGGTCACTTATTTTCCTTGGATTTTGAATCCAAAATTTCCTGATGCAGCTGCCACAAAAGGGGATAATTATCGAGACAATGTTGAAAAGATTGAAATTGATAGTGTTGTTCCTGGGCAGGTTTACACCATAACCGTATCTCATAAAGGAACATTAAAGGATAGCACGCAAGCCTATTCATTAATTATTAGTGGTGTAGGCGGCAAAGCTTATTGTACCATGCCTTCTTCAACTTCTGTTGGTGCATCAATAGATTCAGTTGCTTTTGGTGAAATTAAAAACATAAAAACTTCTGGTTGTGGCTCATATAATGACTTCACTGCTAATGTTGCCACCATTAAACCCAATAAAGCTATGCCTATTTCAATAAAATTAAGTAGTTGTGATGGGCTTGCACACTACAAAAGCATTAATGTTTATATTGATTACAACGGAAACGGAAGCTTCACTGATAGTGGGGAACTTGTGGCAAAGGGCTTTGTAGCAGGTGTTACTAATACTTTTACGGCTACCATTCTGCCTCCGAATAATTTAACAGTTGGCACGAATACATTACTAAGAATCATTGCTGCCGAAACAACACATACTGATACCCTTTCTCCTTGTGGTTCTCAAATTAATGGAGAAACACAGGATTATTTGATAAACATTCTGCAACCAGATTATGACATTTCAGTTAATGGAATCATTTCGCCTGTTAATGGCGATAATCCAGATAGCAAAAAACTGTTGGTAATTCAATTGGCAAATAATGGAACTTATAGTCAGGAAAATATAAAGCTAACGGCTACTATAAAAAAAGGAAACACGGTTGTTGGCTCTCTTTCTGGGATTTATCCATCGTCAATTAGTAATGGTGCTACTGTTACCTATACTTTTCAGCAACCGATTGAACTTTTGCCTACTTCCGAATATTCAATTACAGTGAATGCTCAAGCCCCAAAAGATGAACTTCCTTCAAATAATATTTTTTCAGAACAAATTACTATCGCAACACCGTTTTATGCGAAAGCAAACATTTGTAATGGCATCACAAATATGGATGTTATTAATCCAGTTTCCACTACAAACTATTCATGGTTTGATAAAGTGGCTAATGCTCCTTCAATTGCCACTGGCAGTTCGGCTAGTTTTGGCACGGCCATAACTGATTCTATTGTTTATGTGGGTTCGGGCATGGTAGGCAATGTTGGTCCTTCTTCTAAGGGTACCTATTCTGGAGGTTATCAGCCAATAGGGAATAATTATTTAAACTATACTTCCACAGTTCCAGTTATACTTCAAAGTGCAAAATTGTACACAAAATATCCTGGAAAAGTAACCATTACAGCAGCCGATATATCTAATGCCACCAGTTCTGGTTCTTACTATTATTCTGCTTTAAGATCTAAAACAATTGATGTTTACGCTACTAATCCTTCCCCTGTTTCGGGTGCTTATGAAGGTAATGATGCCTCAGATACTGGTAGGGTGTTTTACATTAATATGGAATTGCCAGCAGGAAAACATTCCATAATCGTATCAGCTTCTAATGCCACATTGTTTAGAACAAGGGATTTGCCTATTTCAAACTATCCTTTTACGTTTAGTAATATTTTTTCTATTACTGGAAATAGTGCTAGCAACTCATATCCTTCTGATACTAACTTTTATAAATCTTTTTACTATTATCTGTATGATATGAAGCTATCAACGGAAGATTGTGTGGGGGATAGAATTCCAGTAAGTGTTTACACATCACCCAAACCTATTGTTAGTTTTTTGAATGATAGTTTGAGAAGTAGTATTGCCACAGGAAATCAATGGTACATGGATGGTGTGGCTATTGCTGGTGCAACTGGCAGTACTTATAAACCCCAAAACTCAGCTAGTAACTTTTATACAATCGTAACGGACAGTTATGGATGCCAAAGGAAATCGAATTATTTTTCGCTCCAAAGCATTATTCCAATTGTTTCTTCCAATCCAAATAGGGGAGCTTTCAACTTAAATTTCTATGTTAATTTTGCCACTAATCTTACCGTTTCATTAGTTAATAGTGCGGGTAATAAAGTTTTTATGAAGACTTATCCTTCTTATCAGGGCTATTTTTCTGAGTTATATAATGGACAGAACCTTGCTTCTGGTATTTATATCCTTCAAATTCAACATGGAAACGAAATTGAGCATAAAAAGATTGTAATTGTTCATTAGTAATCTCCTGTTTTGTTTTCTGCTTTCAAAACAGACACTTAGTGATAATTCTAAAATCCAGCATGAATTGGACTCGTTTCATCCTAGAATTTGGAAATCTAGTATGAATCGGGGTCAGTTCACCCTAGAATTCGGAAATCTAGCATGAATCGGAATCGGTTCACTCTAGAATTCGGAAATCTAGCATGAATCGGAACCATTTCACTCTAGCATTCGGAAATCTGGAATGAATTAGAGTCGATTCATCTCAGATTTCGAAAATCTGGGGTGCTACACATAAGCGGCAAAGAAATCAATTGATTAGTTGTGCTGTAAGAAATAGAACTTGTTTAAAACAAAACAGCGATTGAAGTATTAAAACTCCAACCGCCATTAAGCATCACTACGTGGGGTGTGAATGATTATTTGAGTAACTCACAAGGTTTTAATCCTGTGTGTTTTTTGAATGCTGCTGAAAAGTGAGAGATAGAAGAATAACCTAATGCCTCTGATACATCTGTTACGCTTAACCCTTTTTCGTATAAAAGATATTTTCCGTGTTCCATTCTTTGTTGTTGGAAAAAATCGAAGATGGTTGTGCCAAACAATTCTCTGAATCCTTGTTTCACATAACATTCATTCATGGCAACTTTTCTACTCAATTCTTTAATGGTTATTGGGTTGCCTATATGTTGTAACAATATTTCTCTTGCCTTGTAAATACCTTCTCTACTGCGATCGTCATTTAAAAACTTACAAGCAAAACCTTCTTGTTTTTCTTCTATTAAACAATCAAGGCTAAACAACAATAATTCTTGAATTTTAGCATTGATAAAAATATTTTCCAATGCACCAGTATAACTATGGTTTAATAAAGCATCCAACACATTGCGTTTTTTGCCGCAAATAGGGAACAATTTAGTGAATGGTTGTGGATATTTAAAAGCTAATACTTCATCTTTCTTATTTTTCAGCTTAGTATTATTAGTAAACTGACTTAAGAAGGTAGAAGAAAAATAGAAATTGAATACATCGATGGTTGTTTGTTTACCGTTACATTCTGTAGGTAGGTCTTTGCAGCCTGCACAACTTTTGTCATAGCAATATTTATTGCCAGTAACGCAGAAACGTAATTCTATATAATTATTCTTTGGATTGATATCGTCGAAATGATACAACAACATGCCCGATTCATCAGAAACCCATTCGTGGTGTGCAAAATATCTATTGATATTGTAGTTTATAGAACCAGGAATCTGCTGTTCCTTATGATAGATTGCATCCATTGTAGGTTCAATTCCTGCTCTGTGTGCTATTTTTAGAATATCATATACTTGTGTCATGTTGTTAAATTATGTTTGTATATGCAAATATAATAGTCTGAATTGTACAAAAGGTTTTTAGCCAATAGTATTAGTAAAAAATTACAACTACATGACAAAGAAAATACGAAAGGGTTGAATTAGTTTGGCTAAAACCATTTTATCGGTGAATTGCTATTTCAATTCTTAATTAAAGATTGGGATAAAAGTTACCTTGCCTGCTTATGAAAAATTTTATTGTATTTATCGTTGTTTGCTTTGTGATGGATGCTTCCGCTCAAGGAGATTTCTTGCTTCTTCGTAAAAATGATCAGGTGATTCAATCTTACGTGAAAGGGAGTTATTTTTTCTGCCAGCTTTCCACAAAGCAATGGATAGAAGGACGGATTAAAACCATTAAAGATGATTCTGTATTTATGGAACAAATGAATGTTCAGCAAGTTGCTAACTTTTGGGGAATGCCAACATTGGATACACTGAAATATGGTGTCATCAAAATTGCAATCCATGACATTTATGCGCTCCCAAAAAAGCAACACGGAATAAGTGTTGTTAACGATGGTTCGCTTTTTACCATTGGGGCAGGTGGATATATGGTCTTGAACCTTGTGAATAATATTGGACAGAATGAATCTATCACTACCACTAAAAATTTGACCAATCTAAGCATAGCTGCTGCGGTGTTTATGTTTGGCGAACTCTTACATTTAACGCATCGCACCTACATTGTGCTAGGGAAAAAATATCAATTATACTCCACAGCCACTCCTCCAACAAAATAGTGGGATAAATAAAAACTACAACTTTTCTATCTAATCAATACTACTGTTCCTTTTCGTAATGGTAATGTTTCGCCAGTATCACAGACTGCTTCTATCGAATAAACATACGTGCCATTGGGTGCTTGAATGCCATAAATAGTACCATTCCAACCAGCTCCTTTATCATTAATATTAAAATTATTCTTTTCAAAAATCTTATTTCCTAGTCTATCAAACACAACAAAATGCGTTACCACCTTAACACCACGTCCTAATGGATAGAACACATTATTGATGTTTGCAGATGGCGTAAATGCAGATGGCATAAACAGTGTATTAGAGCACAATAAAGATATTTTTAGGTTGGTGGTAGCTGTACAGCCATACTTATTAGCAGTAACTACTGTGTAAGTAATATCAGACCGTGGCGTACAAACAGGTGTAGCACAATCGGTACAACTTAGATAGTCTGAAGGTGACCATTGATAAGAAACTACATCAGGCGATACAATGGATTGCAACTGAACCACAGAGCCAGTGAGCAGTGTAAAGGTGTCGCGAGTGGAGACGGTTGGATAATTTTCTACATTAACTTTTATTTTAGGTGTATCAACGAAGCACTCATTTTTTCTTTCTACTGCATAAATGGTCGGAGAAACAATGGGTGTAACAGTAGGACTTGAACTTGTTAAATCACCAGCTTTAATGGTATTTATATCTGACAACCACCTATAAGAATCTGCACCAAAAACTGGAAGCTGAATAGACTTCCCTTTGCAAACAAATGTGTCATAAAGGGGAATGACAGGTAAATGCTTCACCACTTTTATGGTGCTAGAATCTTTACTGGAGCAATTGTACTCGTTAGTAACGGTTACAAAATAGGTAGTGGTATCTGTTGGCTGAACAGACATGGTGGAATCATTGATTAATTTTTCTTTCGGAGTCCAATCAAATTTATTTCCATCATGAGCTACGAGTCTGTCTTTTAGTCCAATACAAATTTTGTTGGTATCAATTTTCAATTCTATAAATGGTTTAGGATAAACTATCAAAGGTGCTTTTGTAGTATCATAACAGTTGTTTAGTTGCGTAATTAAAAGCACCGTATCATACAAAATAGAATCTTTTCCTGTGGTGAAATAGACAGCATTAGGATTTTGCAGAGTTGAAACTGCTCCATTACCAAACTTCCAAAGCCAAACAACACTATCTGTTTTGTTTTCCACTGTTCCAGAAAATGTTGCAGGAAGGCTGCCACAAATTGTATTTGGGCCACTAATAGCACCTCTTGCAGAGCGAACTACGGAAATGGTATCTGTAAAACTTGCAACACAACCGGCAAAGGAAGTAACTGTTTGCGTAACTGGGTATTTACCAATTCTATAGAAAAAACTTGGTGTAGCCGAGTTTGATGTGTCTTTTGCTTCGCCTGTTCCTAAATCCCAATGATACGCCAAAGTTGCTTGAAGGGAGTCTACCGATAAGCACTTTGTTTTGGGAACAAAAGAAACAATGCCCGAGTCGCAAATAGGGGTAATGTTTGGTGCAAACGAAGTATTTAACGTGTCAATAAGTATTCTGTATGGAAAAGGAAAATAACTTGTACATCCATTTATGTCAACAAGTGTAACATGAGGTGTATACAGATTTGGAATTTTGTATAGATGCGATTTAAAAGTATCTTTTGAAAGTGTATCAACAGCTCCATCTCCAAAATCCCACGTGTAAGAAAGTGAATTTGATTCGGTGATAGTAAAGTCAACTTTAGTAGGCACACATCCTTTTAAAACATTTGAACTCAATTTTGCAAAAGCACCTTTAATAATCAATGTATCTGAGATTGAGTCTAATAGTTGACTGCTTTTGTAAGCGTATAAAGTAATAATGTAGCTTCCTGCAAGGTTATAATAATGTGTTGCTACTTTGTTTGCAGTAATGCCACTGCCAGAAGTTCCGTCTCCAAAGCTCCACTGAATACTATCTGCATTCACAGACTGACTAGTGAAAGTTGCACGAAGTGGAGGACAATTATTGTTTTTGCCATTAAGGTATTCGGTAGTGTAATTAAACATTGCAAAGACCTTTTTTATCGGAACTACTTTAACAACTTTGTCAGTACATGTTTTGTCATTAGCATCGGTTGCAATTAGCGTTACGGTATCGGTTATTGCGGATGGATAAAATATGTTAATATCAGATATTTTGGAAGTAGAATAGCCGCCATTACTGGTAAATGACCAACTATAATTAACATTGGTTGCCTCATAAGTATTTGTGTTGTTTATAAAGTTTGCAGATGTATTCACTACCACAAATTTTGGATTCCAATTAAAGTCTGCTTTGGGACCTTTTGGAAAAGCACTATCCACACCAGTTTTCTCTGCATAACAACCTGCGGAGTCAATTACTTTTAATGAAGTTGGATAAGGACCAGGATTGTTATAAATATGATTAACACTTGCATTTGTAGAGGAGGTATCGAAAACAGCATCTCCAAAACCCCAAATCCATTTCACAATTGGAATACCAAAAGTGGGTTTGGATAAATCATTAAAAGTGATGGGTAGTTTAAAACAGTTTTTAGTATCCTGAATGGAGTAATTAGCTACTGGACCCTTTACTGTTACATGAATAAAATTTGAAGTATCCAAACATCCATAGTTCGAAGATTGAAGAATTACCCTAAAGCTATCTTTCCCTAACTTCATTCCACTTAAATAACCAAAATAATCACTAATAAACCAATCAGGTTGAGGTAGAAACATTCCTTTAAAAGTACTTGTATCATCGGTTTGCCATCTGTAGATGTTATAATTATCCTGAATGCCATATCTTGAAGGATTGGCTTGCAAAGAATTATTGGCAATAGTTACTTTAACAGAGTCATTAACACAAACAACTGAATCGCTAGTGCTAATTTGAGGATTTTGTTTAGTTAGTATGGAAACAAACAACGTATCTGTCACCTTACATTGACCATAAGTTGAGGTTAGTTTAGTTAGATAAACCCCTGTTTTGGGATATACATGTGGCACAGAACGGATGGTAGAATTTAATGGAAGAATTGCAGAGCTATCCCCGAAATCCATAAATGCAGTTTCAACAAAACGGTAACCAAACTTAAATTTTAATGTATTTCTTACTCCATCACAAGAATAAAAAGCGGTGTCATTTGCAAAAGGAGGTAATATGTAAACATATTTATGGTATGTTACTGAGTCAAAGCAAGTGCCATTATAGGCAATTAGTTTTACATCAAAATAGCCAGTGTCTTTAAAATTATGATAAGGATTTTTTTCATGGCTAATTCTGCCGCTATCACTAAAACTCCAAGTCCAGTAATCAACAGGGGAAGGTGTTAGGTCATTAAAAAAAACTCTTCCTCCACAGTGAATTGTGTCTTTAGTTGTAAAACGAGGAACTGGTTTGGAGAAAGTCTGAATGTAACGAAGCCAAACAGTATCATTACACCCATCAGTTGTTTCATAAGAAAGTTTAACGGGGAATTTTCCAATCGTATTATACGTATGAGATGGGAATGTGTCGGTAGAAGTGTTTCCATCACCTAAATCCCAATTAAAACTTTTTATTCCAACCGAAGGGTTTGATGAAAAGTCTACCTTAAGACCTGCACAACCAGATGTATTACTCAGACTGTCATTAGATTTAGTTTCAATTTTTATTAGTGTACTTGGAAGTGTAATTGTTTTACTAACCGTGGCAGTGCATCCATTAGTTTGTTTGCTGTATAGATTAATTGTATAGGTTTTGTCGCTTTGTAATGAAAATGAAGCAGGATTTTTTGTTAGGGTATCTTTAACACCTCCGCTAATAATCCAAGTCCAAGTGCTTCCAATGGAAGTATCTTTTGCAATTAGCAGGGTTTTTCCTCCACAGCCTGGCGTAATGGTGCTTTCAAAGCCAGCAAGTTGTAAAGTAGGTAATACTGTAATTGTCTTATTTGATGATGAATTGCATGAGCCATAATAGTTTGTAAGCATTACCTGATAGCTACCAACTGCATCAAAAAGATTGGTTGCAGTTAAGCCGCTGATCGTGTTTGGGTTATTACTAAATTTCCATACGGATGAATCAGGTGTAGGAGAGCTAGTATTTGTAAACAAAACATTTGCCTTTGTACATAATCCTGAATAAGTAAAATTTGTTTGAAATTGACCAACAAAAAGCGGCGTTGGCAAGCTAGCAGTGTCTGTGCAGCCGTTTGCATTCTGAACAATCAATGAATCATGAAAACTACCAACTGAATTGTAGGTATGCGTTGGATTATCGATAGTTGAACTAGATTTATCTCCAAACTTCCATACATATTTTGCAAGGTCAGTATCTTTTGAGGTACTAGTAAAAGTGATAGAATCTCCTGTTTTACATAAATAAGATTTACTTCTAGTGTAGTTTGCTTTAGGTGTTAATTGTGCATTAATAAAGTCTGTTTTGCCCAAGCTCGATACATCACACCCAGTAGTTGATTGAACAATAAGCTTGACAGTATATTTTCCACTCACACTATAAAAATGGGAAACTGTTTTTTTTGTGCTATCTCCGTTATCGGTTGTTCCATCACCAAAATCCCAAAAGAATGAATTGAGCAAGCCACTTCCTGCGATTGAGGTACTTGTAAAAATTACCTTTAATGGAGTGCAACCCACACTATCGCTTACAATAAAGTTGGCAGTTGGATTTGAATACACTACAATTGTTTGAGTTTTTATATCGGTTACACTTCCATCGGTAACTGTTAACGTCGCCGTATAAGTTTGTGGATTATTGTAAATAGCAGCTATTGGTGCATTGGGATCTGTAGTAGAAATTGAATTGGTATTCCCAAAACTCCAATTGTAAATTGCAGATGCCGATGCCCCAACAGTTGTGTTTGTAAATGACACTTTAAGCCCACTGCAACCCGAACTTTTGTCTACAGTAAAATCAGCTTTTAGTTGTGCATGTGCTGAATGCGAAATGAGTGTAAGCGTGAATATTAGCAGCAACGTTAGAATGAAGTTTCGCATAATTTTAATAATTAATTGCATTTCGATAAGTATTAAAAAACATGCCAATTAGTTGTAAATTATAGTGTTGCAATCACACTTATCAATAACCTACTAAGGTTGATTTTTAAAGCAAATATTACTTTGTTATTCCCTTTAATCAGTATAGTTTATATCAAACATCTTTTTCAAATTTTCAAGGATTCAAAATCTAAACTCATCATCCTAAGTGTGTATTTGAAATACGTAATCAACCAGTTTTT
Organism: Chitinophagaceae bacterium; assembly: GCA_947447825.1. Lineage (GTDB taxonomy): Bacteria > Bacteroidota > Bacteroidia > Chitinophagales > Chitinophagaceae > Parasediminibacterium. The sequence goes on from CANFLL010000001.1 coordinate 182,962, forward strand.
ACATTTTAGGTTGTGTGTCAATGTCGTTTTGAAAAGCGATCCTTTGAACAAAAAGTAAGTCGGGACAAAGTGAAGCCTGCTTTAATTTTTGCAAGCAATCGTACATCCCTTTGCATTGATATCATCCATTTTTTCTTCTGTATATCCATTGTCTACAACTATCCAGAAAATATTTAGCGTGTAGTAATGATACATTTTAAGTTGATTCTTTTTACAACAAATGAAGTCTTTATCTGGGAGGTAGTTCTTGCCAAACATACTAGTAAATGGAGCCGTAATAGTTGAGATGGCAACTATTCCACAAAAAAACGCAGACGTAATAATAGTTTTATAATGCAATGACATAAGTGGGGGGTTAGCGTTAAAAAATATTCAGACAAATCTATGTATACAAATAGGCGTGTTTGTAGTAGAATGTTGAAATTTCCTATATCCAACTTCACTTTAATTATTTAGCTTTTTTGTTTTCATATTCAGCTAATTTTCTTATAAATCTTTCTCCTTAGGGATCTAACAAAAAATAATTTGAATTTTTATACTTCATTGATGTGTCTTTTTAGATTTATTACTTTCAACTTTTGTAACAGTTCAGGGGGTATTTACCACGAAGTACACAAGTAAAAAACAAGGACACTAAAGTTTAGAGTCCCCCAATAGTAGTTCTGAAGAGATAATACAACACAATCCTTGTGTTCTTGGTGAAAGCCTTAGTGACAGTTGTGGTTAAATACCCCCTGAATAGTTACCAACTTTTTAAGTTTGTAACGAGCCTATAAAGGTGTTTGAAAATAAAATAGTGGGGGGATGTTTCCATAGTAAATAATCGCCAGTTTAGACACTAAACCTTGATATCCTTTGTTTTTTTGTGAACCTTGTAATAAATATCCTGAGTAGTAAGTGTAAGTAAAATAGCAATGAAGTAGTAAGATGTTTAATAGGAGGGAACTATTCAGCAAATTTTTTTACTAAAAGTAAAGGGGATTGATGGTTCACTTAATGAAAGTTAAAAGAAACTAGGTAGAACCATTGAATGTTCTACCTAGTTTCTTCAGATTTTGGCAAAAACCTCCAGAGGTTCTTTTCAGAAGCTCAATATTTGATAGAAAAGAAGATGAATGATTGTTTCTGTAACACGAAAAGGTGTCTACTTAACGCTGATTTTGGACAAAAAAGTCAATCTAATTTAGGAGACTTCAGCCTTTTCGTGCTACTAAAAACCAATTATACTAGCTTGATGTCAAAAGAAGAAAGTTCCACAAATTGATGAATTCTTTGGTGTATTTCTTCTTGGCTAAGAGTTCTTAAACGTTCTGTACCAAATTTCTCAACTGCAAAACTTGCCATTGCACTTCCCACAATGATGGCCGTTTTCATGTTGTCGAAACTAATATCTTTTGTTTTTGCTAAATGAGCAATGAAGCCACCCGCAAACGTATCTCCCGCTCCTGTTGGGTCAAATACTTCTTCCAGTGGTAAGGCTGGTGCAGAGAACACTTGGTCGTTATGGAACAATAATGCTCCATGTTCTCCTTTTTTAATGATGATAAACTTTGGCCCCATTGCTGAAATTTTTTGAGCAGCACGAACCAAAGAATAGTCGCCGCTCAATTGGCGTGCTTCGCTATCATTTACCATCAACACATCAACAAGGCTAAGGGTATGTTTCAAGTCGTCTAGTGCAATGTCCATCCAAAAATTCATGGTATCCATTACAATCAGTTTTGGTTTCTTTTTCAACTGCTCAATCACGCTGCTTTGTACAGAAGGAGCAAGATTGCCCAGCATCAAAAACTCACAATCTTGGTAACTTTCAGGCACTACAGGTTTAAAATCTCCTAACACATTTAGTTCAGTTACCAAAGTGTCGCGGGTATTCATATCCATGTGATAGCGTCCACTCCAGAAGAAAGTTTTCTCATCTTTCTTAATCTGAACACCTTCTAAAGCCACACCACGTGCAGTTAAAATATCCAATTCAGATTGGGGGAAATCACCACCAACCACAGAGATTTGTTTAACACCAGCAAAATTGCTAGCACACCAAGCGATGAAAGTTCCTGCACCGCCAATAATTTTATCTGTTTTTCCAAATGGCGTTTCAATTTGGTCGAAAGCCATAGACCCTACAACTACTAAAGACATGTTTATTTTTTTATTAATTAAGCGGCGAAACTAAAGGAAATTGCTTCAATGATAAAATCATTTGAAGTCCTATTGTTTGGTAGGTTGAGTCTGAAGGGAAGATGGTTGTTTGCATAGTCAACAAATTAACCCTATTCCACTTTCCTCTTCTATTTTATTACTAGGTTCAGTTTTTCTTGAAATCTTTATTTTGGTTGATTTATTCAGGTGAGTCCTTCAGTCCTTCACCTGAATCACCGAAGGACTCACCTGAATAAATGGGTAAAAAGCTTTTACAAGTTTTTTATTCAGATTTTTTACTGACATATTCACCTGAGTGACCGATACATTCAACTGAATATGTCAGTCACTCAGGTGAATCATTCGGTCACTCAGGTGAATCAATGCTAGAACCAAGTGAATATATTTACTGTTTTATTTAAGTAAACTTTTTCTTGCTTAATCTATACTGCTTTTACTACTAACTAGGCCTCAGTGTTTAAAAGCCTACAACTCTTTGCCATCATACAATACAACGAAAGGGCCTGCAAATTGAAGTGCTTTGTTATTAATGATTATGTTGTGCTTTTCAGCAGATTTATAATTGCTATTACATTGAATAAGCAATAAAGGCTTCTCGCCAATCATAACTTCTGCAACGGAATATTCGGGATCATTTCTTAAAAGAGTAATCTTTTTAACAGATGAATAAGCATTTGTAGAGGTTTCAGTTACTGAATTATAGCCGCCATGAATTTCTAATACGTTGATAAATGTTTGATTATTCCCTTTCTTCCTAATCAAGTAGGCAGGCTCTCTTCGTAGGTTAAAGTTGGGGTCATTGGCGCCAATCCTTGTAAAGTAGAACTGTGTACTATCATCCGATAGGGATGAAATACTATAGTATGTTTTATCATTTAAAAAAGTAAACTGAGCTAATGGATTGTTGTACTTACCTTCTGCCTCTTTCCATAGGTGTTGATAGCCAAACTTTTTACCCATTGTTGTTTGGTTAGTGCCAAATGTTTTGTAGGGAAAAGAGGTACTCATCAATGTTCCTGAGTACTGAAAAGGCAAATCGAATTGGTGTTGTGTGGCAGAAACTGCCCTAAAAATATCTACGGTCAAAGGTTTTGGGTTATTGGGTAATTGTAGCATGTAGATAGTTCTATGCAGTTTTATATCCTGATAAGCATTTGTGTCTAATGCACTAACTACTTGAACATTGCCACCGATGCTGCTAAATAGTTTGTTGGAATGATGCGCTTGGCTTGCATCTTCAACGGCATTGAAATGACTTTTTTCGTCAGCCACAATCGTGTTGTGGGCGATGGTTTGAGAGGAGTATGTTTTAGTTTCGGGTAAATACCTGCCGCCATATTTCTGCTCAATGTTAACAAATCTCACTGCGCCATAGTCTGTTATTATCTCATTGCCTTCATCAAATAGGTTGATGTTTAGTTTGTCAAAATGCCCATGCGATAAACCATGTCCTGTGTATTTAAATATTAAAGAAGTAAGTTTTTCGTTTGCTCCAGATCGAAGAATACTCACACCACCTTCATCACCATTGGCGCCATCAGTAAACTCAATTGATTGATAAGGATAATAACGAGGGATGTTTTTATTGCGTGAGATTTCTTCTGCAAGGCTAATTCCACCCCTGCTTAGAGTTACTCTTTTTTGCTGAACAACCACAGGAAGTAAATTTTTGTCTTCGCCAAAAACTTCTCTAGCAATGTCAACGGCTTCTACAATTTCGTTAGTGATAAATGTTTTGTCTTTCAACGCATCATTATAGCAAAAAAAACTGCCGTCCAAGTTTGTTTGTTGTAGTGCATTGTATAGTGATTTTCGAAGAACATTGTTTTTTCTGTTAAATATCTTGAGTTCAGGTTTATAATGTTGCAATGAATTAGCAAACAGGAAAAAAGGCAAAAGAGAATAACGAGTGTAATAAGGACCTTCGGTATAGAATCCTTCTGGAGAAAACAAACCATCGATATTTGCGACAAAACCAGACTTCCTATCCTTATTTCCACCATATAAAGCTTTGTCAACCCAATCATCATTATCAGTTGCTATGCCCGCTATGCCTACGCCGGCACAAGCCCAAACTGCATGGTTGTGAATTAGGGCAAACCAATCTTTCAGCTCGCCAGTAAAGAAATCAACTTCTGGTTTTAATGCTCCATCCGCAATTTTTTTTCTTTCAGATGCTGTTAAATAGTTGTATATGCCATCAAAAGCTAAACCAGCATACACCAACCAGTTTGCATCATTTAGTGCTTGATGAAAGATGTGACCTGGATATTTACTCTTGGCTTCAGGATGATTCTTTAGTGTGGGATTTAGGGCTGCATATTTAATAAATAACTTCTTTACTAAGTCTGCATATTTTTCTTCACCAGTTAACTGATAAAGCATAGAGCTATTAAACATGAGGGTGTAGTTGTCTTTGTGCTTTTCATGCGTATATCCGCCAGCAGGGTCTTTAGGAAAAGGAACATCCACGTCTTTATCAATCCAGAAATCTACACTAGCTTTTATGTCACTATATGATTTCTTTATTAATTCATTATCGTTCAATTTGCTCTTGATGAAAATAATATCACTCTTTGTGCAATAAACTATGGGATGTTTTTGTGCAGAAGCACATAAAAAAATAAACAAAGTGATAAGTGTAAGACAATTCTTTAGCAATTGCATCGTTAGTGTAAGATTAAATGAATGATGATAAACAATTCTAGTTACCTAAACTGTTTCATTGAAGGGTGTAAAAATAGCAGCAATTTTCAGGCTTTAACAAATATGACAACTGAAACCTTTCCAAAATAAAGAGGCTTTTTTTTGAAAAAGTTTAATCAACAAATTTATTTGTTAGATAATTTAAAATCCTACTAAAAAATAGGCTACCGAAAACGCTTTCATTCAGATTTTTAATACGCATGATTGGCGTTTAATATTGAAAGTTTATTTATTTCAACATGGATATATTGTAAAAATAAATATTAATTTATCAAGATTCAATGCCAGTAAGGATTAGGAATTTTAGGCCTTCTATTATCCACACGATGTTGAAATTTGGGGCGTTGTTTTATAAGATTCTAAGAATATTTTCGTTTGCTGCTTGATAAAATTGCAACTATTTAGTGGTTGCTTCATTGAACAAAAAAATACCTCTTATGCCCACAAGTTCATCTACAAAAGGGTTAAAATTTACCCGTCGCTTCACTAAAGAAGGTTCAAGTCCTTTCGATTTATTTGAATATGATTACCGTGATAGTGTTATCAAAAACCCATCAGGAGAGAAGGTTTTTGAAATGAACAATGTAGAAGTACCTAAACAATGGAGCCAAATTGCTACCGACATTCTTGCTCAAAAATATTTTCGTAAAGCGGGTGTTCCACAAGCAGATGGTTCTTTGGGAAGAGAAACTTCTGTTAAGCAAGTGGCGCACAGAATGGCAAATTGTTGGCGTGTATGGGGTGAACGCTATGGCTATTTTGCAACAAAGAAAGATGGGCAGGTGTTTTATGAAGAATTGGTGTATAGCATATTGAATCAAAGTTGCGTGCCTAATAGCCCTCAATGGTTCAATACTGGTTTGCATGAGAGTTATGGTATTACAGGAAAGCCGCAAGGACACTATTATGTTGATCCTAATGATGGCGCATTAAAAAAGTCAACTAACGCTTATGAACGTCCTCAACCACATGCTTGTTTCATATTGAGTGTAAGTGATGATTTGGTAAATGATGGTGGCATCATGGATTTGTGGGTTCGCGAAGCAAGAATTTTTAAGTATGGTAGTGGTGTTGGCACCAATTATTCTCAAGTTCGTGGTGCTGGTGAAAAGCTAAGTGGCGGTGGAACTTCGAGTGGGTTAATGAGCTTTTTGAAAATTGGTGATAGAGCAGCAGGAGCTATTAAAAGTGGTGGCACTACTCGCAGAGCCGCTAAGATGGTGTGCTTAGATTTGGATCATCCAGAAATAATGGAATTTATTAGCTGGAAAGCTAATGAGGAAAAGAAAGTAGCCGCTTTGGTTGCAGGTGGATATGAAAACAGCTATGAAGGAGAAGCTTATGGAACAGTATCTGGGCAAAACTCTAATAATTCCCTTCGTATTCCTAATGAATTCTTTAAGCTTTTAGAACAAGATGGTGATTGGGAACTTAAAGCAAGAACCGATGGCAGGGTAATGAAGAAAATACCAGCAAGAGATGTGTGGAATCAGATCTCTCAAGCGGCTTGGGCTTGTGCGGATCCTGGAACACAATACGATACCACTATCAACGAATGGCATACCTGCCCACAAGGTGGAAGAATCAATGCTTCGAATCCTTGTAGCGAGTATATGTTCTTGGATAATACTGCCTGTAATTTGGCGTCTATTAATCTTAGAAAATTCTTTGACGAAGGCATCAATAAATTAGATATTGAAGGGCTTGAATATATAAGTCGTTTGTGGACTGTAGTGTTAGAAATTTCTGTTTTGATGGCTCAATTCCCTTCAAAGGAGGTAGCTCAGTTATCCTATGACTATAGAACACTTGGTTTAGGCTTTGCTAACTTAGGTACTATATTAATGATTAGTGGTATTCCTTATGATAGCGAAGAAGCAAGGGCAATTGCTGGTTCTATTACTGCTGTAATGACGGGTACAGCTTATAAAACATCTGCTGAGATGGCTTCTTTCCTTGGAGCCTTTGATAAATACGAAGAAAATAAAAAAGACATGCTGCGTGTGATGAGAAATCACCGCGCTGCTGCTTATGATGCCAGCGATGCTTATGATGGATTGGAAATAAAACCAATTGGTATCAATGCAAAGTATTGTCCAGCCCCATTATTGAAAGCTGCTACCAAAGCATGGGATGATGCAGTGCAATTGGGCGAAAAATATGGCTATCGTAATGCACAAACTACCGTAATTGCCCCAACTGGTACCATTGGTTTGGTGATGGATTGCGACACTACGGGTGTTGAGCCTGATTTTGCTTTAGTTAAGTTCAAGAAATTGAGTGGTGGCGGATATTTTAAAATTATTAACGGTGCAGTGCCAAATGCCATGAAAACACTGGGCTATAGTCAGGTAGAAATTGATGCAATTGAAAAATATGCAGTAGGTGCAGGCTCTTTCGAAGGTGCTCCGTTCATCAATCCAGCTACATTGGCCGCTAAAGGTTTTTTGCCTGATGAAATTGCTAAACTAAATGCTGCTGCTAAGGCTGCTTTCGAGATAGGTTTTGTGTTTAATAGGTACAGTTTAGGTGATGATTGCCTGAAACGTCTTGGTTTTACTGAAGAACAATTCAGTGATTGGAGCTTTAATATGTTGGAAGGACTTGGTTTTACAGACGAAGAAATTGATGCTGCTAACGATTATGTTTGTGGATCGATGACGGTGGAAGGAGCTCCTTATTTGAAAGATAAAGATTTGGCAGTGTTCGATTGTGCCAATAAATGCGGCAAAAAAGGTGAACGTTTCATTCATGCACATGGGCATATCCGCATGATGGCAGCTTGTCAACCTTTTCTAAGTGGAGCTATTTCTAAAACCATCAATCTTCCCCATGAAGCAACGGTTGAAGAAATAGCTGATTGTTATAAAATGAGTTGGGAACTAGGACTAAAGGCAAATGCTTTGTATCGTGATGGCTCTAAACTATCTCAACCATTGAGCAATAAGTCTGACAAGAAAAAGAAAGAGGATAAAGAAGAAGATTCAAGTTCCAAATTACTAGATACCAGTAACCAAGAACCATTAACTAGCAACCAGCAACTTGAAACCAACATGGTTGACCTTGCTTCTTTATCTGTAGAAGATTTATTAGGAGAAATTACTAAACGGATGGCTGCTTCAACGGATACGAAGTTGAAACGTGAGTTATCCATGATAGTTGAACGCAAAAAACTTCCTGCTAAACGTAAAGGATATACACAGAAAGCAAAGATCAATGGTCAGGTATTATTCCTTAGAACTGGCGAATATGCCGATGGGACATTGGGCGAAATCTTTATTGATTTGGCCAAAGAAGGTTCTACCCTCCGCAGCTTAATGAATTGTTTTGCCATTGCCGTGTCTGTTGGTTTGCAATATGGTGTGCCTTTGGAGGAGTTTGTAGAGAAATTTGTTTTCACTAAATTCGAACCTGCCGGCATGGTAGATCATCCGAATATTAAAACAACTACTTCTTTGGTAGATTTTGTTTTCCGTGCCTTAGCATTCGATTATTTAGATAGAACAGACTTAGTGCATGTGTTGAATAAACCAGAGATAAGCAACAATGATGTTACGGAGGTTTCTTTTATGGGAAAGCCAGAACTAAGTGCTATTAGAATTGCTCCAACGTTGCAACCTCAAAAGTCAGTTACTGCTAAAATGGAAGTTAGTAATGGATTAGATGCGGTGAATGCGGCTTCTAAAAGTATGCAGAGTGATGCACCAAGTTGTAATACGTGTGGGCATATCACCATTCGCAGCGGAACTTGCTACAAATGCTTAAACTGTGGTAACAGTATGGGTTGTAGCTAATAATTTCTCAATCAACGAAACGGAAATACAAGGATTAGAAAGTATGCAATAGGAGAAGCATACTTTCTAATCCTTATTTCTTTATGTGCTATCTGTGGCAACTTTGCTTCCGTAAATCAATAAAAAATGCCATTGATGCACAGAGAAAACCGAGAAGAGAATATTAGATAAATCGAGGAAGCAGTCTAATATAAGTTTAATCAATAATTAAGGTTGTTTGTACATGCAATATCTTTTATTTTGCACATCTCCCAAACGGTAGCAATAATAATGAAGAATATACTAATACTTGCCTCGCTAACATTTGTCTTGGTTTTAAAAGGGACAACTTTGTCTGCACAAACACCAGAAGCAACTTTTGTAGCCGGTAATAGTTTACAAAAAACTGACATAATTCGCCTTCAAATTAAAGATGATTTAAAGCTTGCAGAATCTAAGTTTGATTCAGTTTCTGTAATCCAGAAAGATTATCAAGCAAAGGTGAAACAAGTTTCTCAAGATAAAAAGCTTACGGAGCCCTTAAAGCAAAAGCGATTAAAGGAATTGTCTGAAGCCAAATCAAAACACCTTAAAGCAGCAGGATTAGACGAGGCAGAAGTAAAAAAGGTAGAAACCTATTTTCAACGCAAAAGCTTTCCTTAATTAATGTTTATCCACTATCTACTCAATATCCTAGTGAATCTTTTTATGTCTGCAAGAGGATTTATCGGTTCATTTTTCAACATATTTTCTACTAATTGATGGGCAAAATAAGGAGCTAGTGAACAACCTTTGGTTCCCATGCCATTCAATATCCCAACGGATGGATGTTTAGGATGAAAGCCCACAAAGGGTCGTCTTTCCAGATTGGCAGGTCTTTCGGTAGCAATGTGATCCATAATATTAAAAGGTAGTTTCAACCAATGTTTTAGCAATAATTCCACTTTTTCCCTAAAAGCTTGCGAAGGAAGTAAGTCTTTAAAATTCCATTCGTAAGTTGAACCCACCCACCATAAATCTTCTTTCCAAGGCACAAGGCTAAGGCCATGTTTATAAATATTTGTTCTGGGCAATCCCTTTATTTCCACAATCACTGCCTCGCCTTTATTTTTTGCATAAGGAAGCAATTTGAAATAGGGGTTATCAAATCCTTTTGTGCCATCACAAAAAATTATTCTGTCGGCAGTAATACCATTATAAACAATAGATTGAGTTTCAGTAAAAGATAAATCAGAGAAATTACAAACTTCTTCTAGTACACTATCTTGTGCTTTTAATTCATTGTGCCAACCAGCAATTAACAAATGCAAGTCTATCAGAAAGCAAGGATTTATTTCTCCTGTGCCAAAAGGGATTTCGAAGTATTGACGATAGTAATCTTCATTTTCAGGAAACCGAAGGTATTTGTTTTCGATAGGTTGTCTTTCCTCGAAGGCGAGTTTCATTTGTGGGGTGGGATGAAAGTCGAGAATATTCTTCTGGGTAATAATTTCAATGCCTAAATGTTTTCCTATCGCAGAATATGCTTCAAAAGCAAAGGGTAATAGGGTGTCAATCATCCAAGTGGTTACGATACGTCTTCCCGTCACTGGATTAATCACTCCACTAGCCACTTTAGAAGCGGAGAACGGTTGCGAATCATCAATCACTAAAACCTTTTTACCTGCTTTAATCAAGTTCCAACTTAAAAAAGTACCCGAAACGCCTTGCCCTACAATTATATAATCTACTTTCATATTGGTTGCAAAGAAACAAAGGGGAAGGTATTATAGCATGACAATTGTTTGTAGAATAATTTTGTATGAATTAGGATTTAAGGATTCTTAGGATTAATACTCTCACTCTTAATTATTCTAATCCTAATTCAGATTAGATTGTTACTAAACTCCCCCAGATTCACCAAAACCGAACAAGAATAGGTGTAGTCTGGGAGAGATTGGTATCATTCTTTCCTAGTTTCATCAAAACCAGACAAGAGTAGGTGCAGTCTGGTAGAGATTGATACTAATCTTTACCAGAATTAGTAAAAGAGAGCTGACTTTATGTAAAATAGAGCTGACTTTGCCTTTTTTCAGCCTTCCATCTATCGAAAAATCAATTTACTTCAGATGCCTCACTACAAATCTAAGTACTGAACTTACTCGCTGTTACCGTACGTGTCATCACAAATGGATTCTTTAAGATAGCTTGCCAATATTTTGTTCATTGCTTTAGTTATTGAATTATTAAGGATTCCTACACTTGATAATACTTTTACAGCATTGTTCCCTGCCAGCCTATTGAGGCATCCTTAAACTACACAAAATTTGGAGGTGCATTAATGAGTAATTACTACATTTTCTATCAATTGTTGGTGAATAACCCAAACGACGGCAAATGGATTGTGAAGAAAACATAACCGATTGTTTTTACAGCAATTATTCAGCTCATTCATCCTATTATTCACTACAAACGTTTTCGTAGATAGTCCGCAAACATTTGCGTTTATTTCTGATTTTTGTTGGGTTACTAACAGCTCAATTGCCCTCTATGATTTTTCGCCCTAAACTACTAGCGGTTCTCCCTTTGTTTACTTTATTGTTTTCTACTTCTCCATTTGCTCAGGTAGACAACTCTTCCATCTATAAGAATGGTTGGACAGACTTCAATAAAAACGGCAAGAAAGACGTTTTCGAAGATCCTTCGCAACCAGTTGAGAAGAGGGTGGCGGATTTACTTTCGCAAATGAATCTCGATGAAAAGACCTGTCAATTGGCAACATTGTATGGTTATGGAAGGGTGTTGAAAGATGAATTGCCTACGCCGGGTTGGAAACAAAAAATATGGAAAGATGGTATTGCCAATATTGATGAGCAACTCACTTCCTGTACTGGTCGTCCTAAAACCTATACTAAATATTCCTTTCCTTACAGTCGTCATGCAGAAGCTATCAATACTATTCAGAAATGGTTTATTGAAGAGACTCATTTAGGTATCCCCGTAGATTTTACTGATGAAGGCATTCATGGCTTAGAAAATGAAAAAGCGACTGCCCTGCCCGCGCCTATTGCCATGGGATGCACTTGGGATAAGAACTTGATACTAAAAGCGGGTCACATAGTAGGTAGGGAAGCGAAGGCATTGGGCTATACTAATGTGTACACGCCAATACTCGATTTATCTCGCGATCCTCGTTGGGGTAGAGTGGTGGAAACTTATGGCGAAGACCCTTTTCTAATTGCAGAATTGGGTAAAAGTATGGTGCTTGGCGTGCAAAGTGAGGGTGTGGCATCTACGCTAAAACACTATTGTGCCTATAGCATTCCGAAAGGTGGTCGTGATGGTAATGCCCGCACGGATCCACATATTTCGCCGAGAGAATTGTTTAATATGTACCTCTATCCTTACGAAAGAATTATTAAGGAAGCGCACCCAATGGGGGTAATGAGCAGCTATAACGACTGGGATGGGATGGCAGTTACGGGTAGTTATTATTTCTTGACAGAACTACTAAGAGAGAAGTTTGGCTTTACCGGCTACATTGTTAGCGATAGTGATGCAGTGGAGTTTCTGTTTACCAAACACCATGTAGCTAAAGATAGTGCCGATGCGGTTAGACTTTCGTTGGAGGCAGGGCTTAATGTACGTACCAACTTTGAGCAACCAGAAACCTTCATTTTGCCAGCAAGAAAGCTAGTAAAAGAAGGGCGGTTGAGCATGAACACCATCGACAAGAGGGTGAGTGAAGTGTTGAGTGTTAAGTTTAGGATGGGTCTTTTCGATCATCCTTATGTTGATCCTAAAAAAGCAGATGAAGTAGTGTATAATGCAGATGCCAAAGCGTTCTCTAAACAAATATCAAAGGAAGTATTGGTGTTATTGAAAAATGAAAACCACTTGCTTCCATTAGATAAAAATAATATTAAAAACATATTGGTTACTGGTCCGCTTGCAAAGGATACGCAAACTTCCATAAGCCGTTATGGGCCTTACAATGTGAAGATTGTTTCTGTGTTGGAAGGACTTAAAAACTACTTGGGCAATGCGGCTAATGTGCAATATGCAAAAGGTTGCGATGCTTATGATAAAGACTGGCCAGAAAGCGAATTGTACCCTACCCCTATTACTGCCGATGAACAAAAAGGCATTGATGAGGCAGTAGAAAAAGCAAAATTATCAGACGTTATTATTGCAGTAGTGGGCGAAACAGAAGATCAGTTTGGCGAAAGCAGAAGCCGTACTAACCTCGATTTAACTGGCAGACAATTGCAACTATTGCAAGCATTATACGCTACTGGCAAGCCGGTAGTTGCAGTACTTATCAACGGTCAGCCACTAACCATTAATTGGCCGAACAAATATTTGCCAGCCATCATCGAGGCTTGGTGTCCGGGTGCTGAGGGCGGTAATGCCATTGCCGAAACCTTGTTTGGGGACAATAATCCAGGCGGTAAATTGTCTATGACATTCCCAAAATCTGTGGGACAAATTGAGTTAAACTTTCCTTTCAAACCTAGTTCTCATGCTGGTCAGCCTGGTGATGGACCTAATGGATTTGGTAAAACCAATGTATTTGGAGCATTGTATCCTTTTGGTTATGGATTGAGCTACACCACTTTTAAATATAGCAATCTGGTGGTTACCCCCGAAAAGCAAACACCGAAAGGGAATATAGAAATTTCGGTAGATGTTACCAATACCGGTAGCAGAAAAGGTGATGAAGTAGTACAATTGTATTTTAAACAAGAAACAAGTAGTGTTACCGTTTACGAATCTCAGTTGAGGGGTTTTGAAAGGATTACACTAGCACCCAATGAAACAAAAACAGTTCATTTTACCTTGAGCCCAAAAGATATTTCTTTGCTAGATAAGAACATGAAAGAAGTGGTAGAACCCGGTAAGTTTCAGGTGTTGATTGGTAGTTCGAGCGAGGATATTAGGGTGAAGAAGCAGTTTGTAATTGAATAAAACAGTTCTTTGCAATAGCATTTTAGGTATTTCAGAGGCTTAATTGCCTTAAAATAAGACTTGCCGCAAGGGCTGCGGCAGTTGCCGCAAGAGCTGCGGCAGTTGCTGGAAGGGCTGCGGCGGTTGCTGGAAGAGCTGCGGCAGTTGCTAGAAGAGCTGCGGCAGTTGCTGGAAGGGCTGCGGCAGTTGCTGGAAGGCTTGCGGCAGTTGCTGGAAGAGCTGCGGCAGTTGCTGGAAGGCTTGCGGCAACAGGTTTTAGAAGATATTCAATAATATTGGAAGGAATAAAAGTAGATTTTGGTCAAATGAAATAATTATAAATAGAAAACTATGAGCACAAATAAGGCTAACATGATGGAACAAACGATGCGTTGGTATGGTCCAAACGATCCAGTGAGTTTATGGGATATTAAACAAGCTGGTTGCACAGGCGTAGTGACTGCATTGCACCACATCCCGAACGGACAAGTGTGGACTATTGAAGAAATAACAAAAAGAAAGGCTGAGATAGAATCAGTAGGACTTGCTTGGAGTGTGGTAGAAAGTGTGCCGGTACATGAGGGCATCAAAACACAAACGGGCAACTACAAAGACTATATAGAAAACTATAAAGCTTCCATCAAAAACCTTAGTGCTTGTGGGGTTAATGTAGTTACCTACAACTTTATGCCTGTACTAGATTGGACAAGAACCGACCTTGCCTACACCGTGCAAGATGGTAGTAAGGCTCTTCGTTTTGAGAAGGCTGCTTTTGTGGCATTTGATGTTTTTCAGTTGAAAAGAAAAGGAGCTGAGAAAGATTATACTCCCGAAGAATTAGCGCGTGCTGAAGCAAGATTTACCGCCATGACGGATGAAGAAAAAACATTGTTGCAACGAAACATTATAGCAGGATTGCCCGGAAGCGAAGAGAGCTTTACGCTCGAAAAGTTTCAGTTGGCTTTAGATGCTTATGATGGTATTGATGCTAATAAACTAAGAGAACATTTGATTTATTTTTTGAAAGAAGTAATTCCTGTTGCCGATGCGGCAAATGTTAAGATGGTAATTCATCCCGACGATCCTCCCTACAGCATCCTTGGTTTGCCAAGAATAGTTAGCACGGCAGCAGATGCTGAGGCTTTGTTTGCAGCCGTTCCATCGCTAAATAATGGTTTGTGTTTCTGTACGGGTTCGTTTGGCGTTCGTCCAGATAATGATTTACCAGCCATGGTAAAACAGTTTGGCGACAGGATAAACTTCGTTCACCTGCGCAGTACTAAAAGAAATGAATTCGGAGATTTTTACGAAGACAATCACCTTGAAGGCGATGTAGATATGTATGCTGTGGTAAAAGAATTGGTAGCGGTAATGAAAAAACGAAATGTATCCATTGCCATGCGCCCCGATCATGGACATCAGATGTTGGATGACCTTAAAAAGAAGACAAACCCAGGCTATTCGGGCATCGGCCGTTTGCGTGGATTAGCAGAATTGCGTGGATTGGAATTAGGAATAGTGAGGAGTTTATAATTATTATTATTTGTTAGTGGTTAGGTGCAACATTGTATTACTAACCACTTTCAACTAAATCTAACCTCATGTTATAATATTACAGAGTGGTCGGCATTCAATCCATGAGTTAATTAAGATGCTTTATAACTAGCTCGTCGTGACAAACCATGATTGAAGTAATAAGTTGTATTTTTTAAAATATTCTTTCCATTATTTCACTTAAAAATATTTCTATGATTGGTTAGGTTCTACTAATCATTCATTATTACTACATTTACCGACAAACTTTTTAGAAGTATGAATAGTGATATACATAAACCAATCATTGGTTTTACTAGCGGAGATTTGAATGGAATTGGAATAGAACTAATTATAAAAGCCCTTAGCGATAATAGAGTCTTAGATTTATGCGTACCTGTGGTGTTTTGCAACAATAAGTGTATTAACTTCTACAAGAAAACTTTACCTCAAATTAACTTTAACTTCCATAGCACAAAAGAACTAAACAGGCTAAATCACAAGCAAGTAAACGTGGTGAACTGTTGGGAAGAAGATGTAAACATTACTCCTGGAGAATTGACTGAAACAGGTGGCAAGTATGCGCTAATCTCATTGCAACAAGCTACTACTGCCTTAAAAGATGGTTCTATCAATGCGTTAATTACTGCGCCAATTCACAAAAAGAACATACAGTCCGACGATTTTAAACATAGTGGACATACACCTTACTTTAAAGAGTTCTTTGCGGTAAATGATGTGCTGATGTTTATGGTTGCCGAAAACATGCGGGTAGGATTAGTTACCGAGCATGTGCCTGTTGCAGAAATATCAAAGAATATTACTAAAGAGAAAATTTTAAGCAAGATAAAAATCATGCACCAAAGCTTACAGAAAGACTTTGGCATAGATAAACCTAAGATTGCTGTGTTAGGGCTTAATCCGCATGCTGGCGATGAAGGATTAATTGGCAATGAGGAAGAAACTGTTATTAAGTTCGCCATAAAAGATGCAAAACATAATATGCTTGTTTTTGGGCCATTTAGTGCTGATGCATTCTTTGCTCGTGGTTCGTATGAAAAGTTTGATGGTGTATTAGCTATGTATCACGATCAAGGATTGATACCTTTTAAATCGCTAGCATTTGGTGAAGGTGTAAACTATACTGCTGGTCTTCCTGTTGTTCGCACTAGTCCAGATCACGGAACTGCATTCGATATTGCAGGTAGAGATAAAGCGGATGCAAGTTCATTCTTGGTATCAATCTTCGAAGCGATAGATATATTCAGAAACAGACAAGGCTACAAAGATGCTAGGGCAAACCCAATGCGAAAAATGAGTGCAAGGTTCTTAGCTAATAGTGTTGATGAAAAATTGGCTGAAGAAGCATCTTAACCCTCTAAAATTAAAAATAAATATATGATAACGATTTCTAACGAAACACTAAGTGTTTCTATTGCCACAATGGGAGCTGAATTGCAAAACATTTACAATAAGCAAACTGGTCTTGAATATTTATGGGATGCAAACCCTGCCTTTTGGCCAAAGACAAGCCCAGTATTGTTTCCAGTTATTGGAGGGTTGAAAGATGGAAGCTATAAACACAACGGCAATACTTATTTCTTTAATAGACATGGTTTTGCAAGAGAATCTGAGTTTGAAGTAGAAAGTCAGAGTGAAAGTTGTGTTAAGCTTGTTTTGCAAACTTCCGAGGAAACTTTAAAGCAATATCCATTTCAATTTAAGTTCTCAATCACTTATTCTGTTAGTGGAGGAGAGTTGAAGAATACCTATTTAATAGAAAATAAAGGAAATGAAGAGCTTTTGTTTTCTGTTGGTGCACACCCTGCTTTCAGAGTGCCTTTAATCGAAGGGGAAGATTTTACAGATTATTATTTAGCTTTCAATGAGGACGAAGATGCAGGTGTTTATCCAATTTTAGCTGATGGATTAATCTCAAATACTGCTGAACCGTTCTTTAACAATACGAAAGAACTTCCACTTAAAAAGGAGTTATTTTATAAGGATGCATTAATATTTAAAGAACTAAACTCAACTGAAATATCTATTCTGTGTAAAAAGAGTACTAACGGTATTAAATATAGTTTCGAGAATTTTCCTTACATGGGTATCTGGAATGCAAAAGATGCAAACTTTGTTTGTATTGAACCTTGGTGCGGATTAGGCGATGTAGAAACTACTACTAGCCTTTTGTCTGAAAAAGAAGGTATTAATAAACTTGCTATTGGTGAGTCTTTTACACGAAGTTGGACTGTGGCTACTTTTTAATAGCAAAATAGTAAAAAAAAAAGGGCAAGTAAATTTTAATTACTTGCCCTTTTTTTTTATGAAAATCTAAACTTATTGAACTGGAGACGGTGTTTTAAACTTAGGAACTTTTACTTTGTAGTTGAAAGGCATAATGTAAGTAGTGTTTCCTCTGTCGTAACGCATCATTGAGTTCATCTGAGTCCCTATAGGGGATATTTGGTTTTGAGACAAAATATCAGAACCTGTATAATGCAAACGGTATTTTAACGAATTTAAAGAGAATGTATGGCGGAAGTTACTGAAGTTCTTTAAGGAATACTTACTTCCTCTAGACTTCTCATCGCTAATGCCAGTAAAAGTGATAGAGGCGAAGGCAAGCTTCACAAACATTATCAGAATTAATGCAATCGAGACTTTTTTTATGTCCTTTACTTTTTTCATACAGGCAAATTTAAAGATATTTCTTAAATATATCCCAAATTTTATCGGTAAAGCCTTTTATTTTCAAGCTAATTGTGTGGTTTTTACTAAAATCATTAAAATAATGACTCGATTTTAAAGTGAATATTTACTTTTCAACAATCGTTGATAAAAGAAATTGCCTACATTTAATTTGTAATAAACTATATCTCCTACATTTAATTAACCATTTATTATGAAGGAACATTCTTATCATGAGGACAAGGAAGAAATAAAGGAGTTGTTGAGGCAATATCAAAACCTCAAGGGCGGTCGCAGTCATTCGTTCATTGAAGAAGATGACTTTGACAGAATAATTGATTATTATGACGACAAGGATAATTTGGCAGAAGCCCTGCAAGCAGCCGAAGTAGGTTTGGAGCAATTTCCATACTCTAGTCAATTGATGATAAGAAAAGCCGACATTCTTTTGGCTAATCGTAATTATGAAGAAGCACTTGAAGTATTAGAAGTAGCTGAACTCTACGACTCCTCAAACATTGATTTATATATTCTTAAAACAGATACTTATCTGGCTTTAGATCAACAACAAAAAGCAGTTGATTTATTGGAAACTGCTTTGCATCATTTTGGTGGAGAAGACAGACTTGAGCTTTTGTTTCAATTGACTGATGTTTATGATGACTACGAAGAGTTTGAAAAAGTGTTCGACTGTCTGAAATTAATCCTTGAACAAGAACCTAATAATGAAGAAGCCCTTTACAAAATATGTTTCTGGACAGATTTCACAGGTCGAAATGAAGAAAGTATTCGTTTACACCAAGCTATCATAGAAGAGTATCCGTATAATGAAATTGCTTGGTTTAACCTAGGGGCTGCCTATCAGGGTTTGAAATTATATGAAAAAGCAATTGATGCCTATCAATATGCTATCGTAATTGAAGAGAAATTTGATTATGCTTATAGAAATATGGGAGACGCTTATTTGCGGTTACGTAAATATAAAGAAGCCATCGAAGCATTGGAAAAAGTGTTAGAATTAGCACGTCCTGAAGATGTAATTTATGAAGCCATTGGTCATTGCTATCACAGAATGGGAAAATACGCACAAGCAAGGCAGAATTATAAAAGAGCAACACACCTTAATCCTGATGATGCCAAATTACACTACAAAGTTGCAGTTACCTACATGCTCGAAAAGCAATGGCAGTCAGCAATGCGCCATTTAGAAGTAGCTATGGGCATAAACAGAAATGCGGCGGAGCTAAACCTAGCAATGGGAGAATGTTTGCTAATGTTGGAACGCAGTAAGGATGCTATTCAGTACTTTGGTAATGCAGTTAGCAGTCGTCCCAAAAATGCTTCTTGTTGGCAAGCTTTGATCAGGTGTTTGATTGAAGCTGAAATGCTAGAAGATGCCGTCGATCAAAGCCTCGTGGCAAAAGAAAAAACGAATAAACCCATTTTTATTTTCTATTATAGTGCTTCTTTGTTTTTATTGGGTAGGCAAAAAGAAGCTTTGTTGCAACTAGAGGCTGGAATGGAAATAGCCCCTAAACTTATAAGAAAGTTTATGGAACTATTGCCTTCCATTTTGCAAAACCAAAGTGTGGTTGATGTAATTGCCCGATATAAGAAAGGGAAAAAAGATGCGCAATAATGCAAAACGTATCGAATTCTATGTCAAAATCTTTACCATTCAAAAATATTTTACTTCTAAGAACTCCAAGGATTCTACATAGAACACATTGATTAGCTGTTTGTCTTTGTAGAATCTTTGGTTGTTTGGCGAGTAAAGAAACTAGTAATGTTTTAGCAATCAAAACAAACTCACGAACCCAATATGAATCTTTGCTTCGTTTATATTAAAAGGTAAATCGTTTCTTTTGCCAACTGCTAGGCTGATGTTTATGATGCCTTGCTTTGCCTCGAAGGCTAAACCGATTCCTCCGCCAATAAAATTATTATTGATTCGTGTTACAGAATTATGTGTGAATCCAACATCCGTAAATGTATTGAAATAAGAATTTAATCCTAATAAATATCGATATTCAAACGTGGCTACCGAAAATTTATCGGCATAAATACTTTCCTCATTAAAGCCACGCAGTAGTTTGTAACCACCTATCTGATACAATTCATTGGTAAAATAGTTAGGACTTTCTTGCCAAGCACCAGTAATCGCAGTTTTTATAACAGAGTACTTTCCTATGTTAAAATAATGTGCATAATCTGCTTTCAGTCTTAGCTGATAGCTATTCAATTGCACCGTATCGTACAGTGATGAATATTTAAAAGTGGGGTCTTTAATCTGTGTGATGGACGAATTCTTTTTTATCTTTTTATTGCCCACAGCCAAGCTGATATTGTACACACTACCTCGCAAAGGGTTGGGGCGGTAGTTGGTTTTATCAATCCTATGTTCTATAACAATACTTGTATTCCGCACATCGGCAATGTCTGGCAGTCGTTTATTGGCAATAACACCAAGCGTATCAATCGACAATAAATTTGTAGAAAACAATTGCAATGCAATAGTGCCCGTTTGCTTTGGTGTGGTCAGGTACTGAAAACCAAGTTTGGTGGTAAGGTTCAAATAAGAAGAATCTTTCTTGTATAAATCGAATGAAAAATCTAATCCATAACGGGTATCAAAGATGTAAGGCTTTTGATAGATAAGATTTAATCGGGGTGACGATGATTGCAATTGTTGCCAATTAAGCCCAATGGTTTCTCCTTTGCCAAATGTGTTCTTTAAGTTTACATCGGCACTGCCTGTTAGCAAAAGTTTTCCCCCAGTTTGCGAGTTTGCAGGCAAAAATCCTGCAATTACATTTATCTGGTTACTCTTTTTAGGTTGCAGATACAGGTTCAGCACATAGCTCCCTGCTAGCATAGTAATGCTCCAATCCCTCGACTGTTGCAAATAAGTAAGTTGTTGCAAAAGCTGGTTTATTCGGTTCAATTTAGAATTATCAAAAAAATCGTCGGGATAAATGTCTAGATAACGATACAAAAAGCCCAAATCAATCTTTGAATTACCCAGTATCCTAATGCTATCAAGTTTGTACGGGATGCCTGTTTTTATGTTTAGTTGTGCATCAACCACATAGTTTTTTAAATGCACACTATCAAAGCTAATAGTGGCAAAAGGATAGCCATTAGTTAAAAAGTAATCCAACAGTTTATTTTGCATTGTGTTTATCAGCAACACATCAATAGGTTTAGCTTTAAACCAATCCTCATAAATGTTTAAGTGTGCCAGCAAATCCTTGTCAGCCTCTTTAATATGAATAGTATTCCACGAATATTTTTTGCCCACAAAAAGAAAAAGGTGTACCGAATCTTTTTGTTCGTGCAAGCTATCTATTGAAGCAGAAAGGAATCCTTGTGCTTGCAGCAAACCTGGCATCTGTTGCACATATTGTCGGCATTGAAGCAGGGTGGTAAACGTTGTTTTAAGGTGCAACGAATCGGAAATATTGCTATTAGATACATCGATAGGGTTGATTGAGAGGCAAACGTTTTGCGCCTTTGCCTCAATGGAGAGGCAAAACGCAAGGAAACAAATAATGAAGGGGAGAATACGTAACTTATCCATGTTAATAGGTACAATTTTACATAGAAAGCCGCATTAAAAAGAAATTATAACATTAGCCTAAGTAATCTACGCTTAATACTGGCAAATTCAAGGTCTTTAATTCCAAATAAACGGTCGTTTTCCTTCAATCCAAGGTCGTTTATTTGGCGAATACGGTCGTTTATTCAGAGAAAACGATCGTTTTTTCTCAATCCAAGGTCGTTTATTGGGAATAAATGGTCTTGGATTTTGTGTTTTCAATCCAATAATCCCTTCACTTTACGTTAGAAAGCAACATAACACAATGCCAACACTTACATTTGTAGCAGTTGATAGAAAATAACAGAACATAATGAGCGAAGAAAAGAGTTTGAATTTTATTGAAGAGATTGTAGAAGCTGATTTGGCGAGTGGAAAGCATGAAACCATCCTTACAAGGTTTCCTCCCGAGCCTAATGGATACCTGCACATTGGTCATGCAAAGAGTATTTGTCTAAATTTTGGGTTGGCTAAGAAATATGGCGGCGCTACCAACCTTCGTTTTGATGATACCAACCCCGTTACGGAAGATACGGAGTATGTAGACAGCATAAAAGAGGACATAAAATGGTTATTAGAGGGTACAGGAAATGGTTGGGCGCAGGAGTTATATGCTTCAGATTATTTTGAGCAATTGTATGCGTTTGCTGTTGATTTGATTGAGAAAGACTTGGCTTATGTAGATGATAGTACGAGTGAAGAAATTGCCATTCAAAAAGGAACGCCTACGCAACCAGGCATTAATAATGAATATAGAAGCAGAACGGTGGCCGAAAACCTAGCCCTGTTTGCAGATATGCGTGCAGGAAAGTATAAGGACGGCGAAAAGGTGCTACGTGCCAAGATTGATATGGCAAGTACAAATATGTTGCTTCGCGATCCAATTATTTATAGGATAAAACATGCGCATCATCACCGCACTGGCGATAAATGGTGTATATATCCTATGTATGACTTTGCACATGGGCAAAGTGACTCGATAGAGAAGATAACGCACTCCATTTGTACACTGGAATTCATTCCGCACAGACCAATGTACGACTGGTGCATAGAAAAGCTGGGAATTTATCCATCTAAACAATACGAATTTGCTAGGTTGAACATGACTTACACCGTGATGAGCAAAAGAAAACTTTTGCAACTGGTGAATGAAGGCCATGTGACAAGTTGGGACGACCCAAGGATGCCAACTATCAGCGGAATGAGGCGCAGGGGGTTTACGCCTGATAGCCTTAGAGAATTTTGCGACAAGATTGGCATTGCTAAAAGGGAGAATCTGATAGATTTTAGCCTTTTGGAGTTTTGTGTGAGGGAACATTTGAACAAAATAGCGCAAAGAAGGATGGTAGTGTTCGATCCTTTGAAGGTGGTGATTACGAATTACGAATTGGGCGAGGAAAATTTGCTGAGTGAAAACAATCCTGAAGATGAGAATGGGGGCGAACGCAATGTTCCGTTTAGCAAAGAGATTTATATAGAGCGCGAAGACTTTATGGAGGTGGCTCCTAAAAAGTATTTCAGGTTGGCACCGGGCCAAATGGTGCGCTTGAAGAGTGCCTACATCATTAAATGCGATGAAGTAGTGAAGGATGAAGCTGGAAACATTGTTCAACTGAACTGTTCGTACATTCCTGAAAGTAAAAGTGGTAGCGATACTAGTGGTATTAATGTAAAGGGAACCTTGCATTGGGTAAGTGTGGCTACTGCGCTGCCAATAGAAGTTCGTTTGTACGATAGACTCTTTACCGAAGAGAATGTGGGGGCTGCTGAGGGAGATTTTAAGGAATACATGAATAAGGAATCTTTGCAAATACTACCAATAGCTTATGGCGAGCCATCATTGGGTGAGGCAACGCTACAAGAAAGGCATCAATTTATACGGAAAGGGTATTTCTGTCTGGATAAAGAAAGTACTAAGGATAAATTGGTGTTTAATAGAACAGTAACGCTGAAAGACACTTGGGCAAAAGTGAACAAATAGTAAGGAAGAAGTTGTAGGTTGTAAGTATTACGTTATACGTTTAGTAGACAAAAAATAAACTCGTACAATGACAAAAGTTAGTTTAGGAAAAAAGGGTAAGGAAAAAAGGACAGCTTTTGCAACTAAAGATGATTTGAATAAAACAGCAGAAAATATACATGATGCTATAAGGAAATCTAAAAGGCATTTAGTAACATGGATGATTTGTATAGAATTATCTATTTGTGTTTGTTTGATTTTTTCTATGAAATACTTTCTTCACTTCAAATAAGTCCAGTTTAATACGTTTAACGTAAAACTTACAACGTATTACTCAATAGAAATAATTTACAACTCAAATGAGCCTGATAAATAAATTCAAAGATTACTATAGACGAGAGTTGAATATTGATGTTCATCAAACAAAACTTGTATTGGCGGTGAGTGGCGGGGTGGATAGTGTGGTATTAGTTGACTTATGCCATAAAGCAGGCTTCGATTTTGTGATTGCCCACTGCAATTTCAGGCTTAGAGGAGATGAAAGTACGCGGGATGAAGACTTTGTAAGGAGCTTGGGAGGTAAATATGGTAAGGAAGTATTGGTAAAACACTTTGATACAAAGACTTATGCCGAAGAAAACAAATGTTCCATACAAGTTGCTGCAAGAGAGTTGAGGTATGGGTGGTTTCAATCGCTTATCGTTAACCGTCAACCGTTAACCGAAGCGGCGTCCTTACCCCCCTTTAGGGGATGGGGGTTAGCTACTGCTCACCAGGCCGATGATAACATAGAAACCCTTTTACTAAACTTTTTTAGGGGAACAGGGATAAATGGATTGCATGGAATACTACCAAAGCAGGGAAATGTTATCAGGCCGCTATTGTTTGCTATAAGAGAAGAGATTATTGCGTATGCCAAACAAGAAAACATTGCTTGGGTAGAAGATAGTAGCAATGCATCGGATAAATACTCCAGGAATTTTGTGCGACATCAGGTGGTTCCATTAATGAAGACTATTTATCCGCAGGTTGATGACAACCTTCTGGGGAACATTGAACGATTTAAAGAAATAGAATTGATTTATAACGCATCTATAGCGCAGACAAAGTTGAAATTGGTAGAGTTAAAAGGGAATGAACAGCATATTCCCATCCTTAAACTGAAGAAACAAACACCATTAAAGACAATAGTTTTTGAATTGATTAAAGACATTGGCTTTTCTGCCACACAAACCGACGAAGTATTAAAACTATTGGATGCTGATAATGGAAGTTTTATGGCATCGGCGAGTCATCGGTTAATTATCAATAGAAATTGGCTGATAATTGCGCCCTTACAAACAGAAGAGGCAACCAATATCATTATAGTAGAAGGAACAAAGAAGATAGTGTATGCTGGCGGAGAATTATCGTTTGAAATAAGTGATAAGGATAGAAATACCCTTCCTACAGAAGCTACGATTGCCACTATAAATGCCGACGAAATAAAGTATCCGTTGCTATTGCGCCCTTACAAGCAAGGAGATTACTTTTATCCGTTAGGAATGTTGCAAAAGAAGAAGCTAAGTAAGTTTTTTATTGATCAAAAGCTATCTAAAACAGAAAAAGAAAGGGTTTGGGTTGTAGAAAGCGATAAAAGGATTGTTTGGGTGGTAGGGTATCGGATAGATAATCGTTTTAGGATAAAAGAATCTTCTGAAAGGAAGCTGGTTATAAAATATAAGAACTAGATATTGGGAGAGTAGGCAAGTGGAGTAGGCTTTAGAAACAAGTAATTGAAAATTGATTCCGTTTAGTTAAGGCAAGTTTCGCTTAAAACGAAACCTGCCTTTGTATGTAGAATTTCACTTATCTAAACTTCATTGAATTGATAGTTTTGTCCATCAATTACCATCCAAGAATCCAAGCAAATATCAATGGTGCAACTATGGTAGCATCACTTTCCACAATAAATTTAGGGGTATGTATGTCTAGTTTGCCCCAAGTTATTTTTTCATTGGGTACAGCACCACTATAAGAACCATAAGAAGTTGTACTATCGCTTATCTGACAGAAATAACTCCAAAAAGGTACATCATGCCATTCTAAATCTTGGTACATCATAGGCACAACGCAAATAGGAAAATCGCCTGCTATACCTCCTCCTATTTGGAAGAAACCTACACCCTTTCCTCCGCTATTAGCCCTATACCATTCCGTTAAAAACACCATATATTCAATGCCATTCTTAACGGTACTAGCTTTCAATTCTCCTTTAATTACGTAGCTAGCAAAGATGTTTCCAGTAGTACTATCTTCCCAACCTGGAACGATGATAGGAATATTCTTTTCGGCAGCAGCCAATATCCAACTGTTTTTAGGATCAATCTCATAATATTGTTCTAGCTCTCCACTTTGTACTGTTTTATATAAAAATTCGTGAGGAAAAAAACGTTCTCCTTTTGCTTCGGCATCTTTCCACTGTTTAACTAAGTGCTTTTGCAAACGGCGGAAAGCCTCTTCTTCTGGGATGCAGGTATCGGTTACACGGTTGTAATGATTTTCCAACAAATCCCATTCGTCTTGTGGCGTAAGGTCACGATAGTTTGGAACACGCTTGTAATGGCTATGTGCCACTAGGTTCATTACATCTTCTTCTAGGTTTGCACCTGTGCAACTGATGATGTCAACTTTTCCTTGACGAATCATTTCTGCAAAAGAAATACCTAATTCTGCTGTACTCATGGCACCAGCAAGGGTAACCATCATTTTGCCACCTTCTGTAAGATGTGTTTCGTAGCCTTTTGCAGCATCAACCAGAGCAGCAGCATTAAAATGACGATAGTGGTGTTCTATAAATTGAGAAACCGGTCCTTTATTCATTATTATCTTTTTTAGCGGCGGCGAAAATAGTTTTTTTGCTTGTTAATGCTAAGGATTATTTAATACTTCCTACGTGTGTTTTTGCTTAAAGGAAATGAAATTAGGAACTAATGTTCTTTCGTTTGATATGTTATTCAAAGAAAATTGATTACTACAATCAGTAATCAGTCAAAGTTGTCTTGTCAATTCAAGAATTAATCAATCAGATAACCTCATAGTAATAATACTTCAAATTACTGACCAACATCTTTAAGAAAAAAGTAATTAAACAGAAAGCAAGCACTATGGATGATTAATTATACAGAATTGCCAAAGCTAATAACACGCTTTTGTGTACTGCTTTCATTTACCTTTTAATATATTGTTGCGTCGCTTGCTTACATTTTTTGTTAAGATTGTTGATTGATAGACGCAAGCAGAATGTTACAAAATTTTAGAATAGTGTGATAACTATTTTCAGAATTTTAATTTATGAGCTATAGTTTATAGTTAACCAATTGGTCGATTATGTTTTTAATTGATAATGGCAAAACCCTGTCATCAAAATCATCTAAAACATGTTTTATTGGTTTTAATGAGATAGTTAGAATTACTTTTTTAGGTTTAGGAGAATCAAGCTAACTTTCAATTGTTCTAATTTCGCAGAACAATTCTGTATGTAGTTCAATTGGTAATGAAAGCTTAGATTTTTCCAAATGTGGGATTGGCACTTCCTTGGTTTCAAAAAGCAAAATCTTGAATTGTCTATTCTGTTATTAATGGCAAATTATATTCCTACTACTGAAAGATTAAATTAATCAAAGGATATTATTTTTCTAAATGATAATCTTTACAAATACACTGATGTAACTTTATTGTATTCAGTCAATATTATGAATTTTCTTATTAATCCACCTCCTCTTCCTTCTTCTACTAGTCTACAAGTATCTACTAAACTATATATTTAAATCGTCAACTTTATTTATTATTACCTTTATAAAAGTTTTTTTACTGCTCTCAGATTCCTGATGCTATATAAATGAGTTTGTTTTACTGCCATCCGACTCCAGATACTGCCTCTATGTATGATAAATCCTTTGCGGCTTGGAATACAATAAAATCGAGTAATCCAGGTAAAACAATAGGTGTTCAACAATTGGTAGAAGAACTAACTACTAAAATTGGTAATTGGGATATAGACATCCAGGCTATTTACAACCGCAACACAAGTGCCTATAAATCATTGTTTCCTAAACATCGCACCCCTTTTCAAAGCGGTATAGCTAGCAGAATTATTGCTTTAGAAGCACTTATTACTAGCATTGGAACTGATATGGCATTGGCTAGCGTGAAGACAGAGGTTTCTACTTTTTTAGCGGATTTGAAAAGTTCTCGTTCCAAACAAAACGGACAAATAACCACTATCGATACCAGACTAACCACCTTGGATGAAGCCACATTAGCAGCTGCAGAAGGAATGTTTTATGTTTATGACGGATTGATTATGAGATTTTACAAAACGCCAAAGTCTATAGAAGATTATATTCCTGTTGCATTGTTGCAAGAATCGTTTCAATCTACGTTTGTAGCCACTTTGAAAACAACCTAACCGAAAAGGATTAACAAACGTAAAATTGATATAACTGAAACAAACTGGAAGATAACTAGTATTGGGCCTGAAATAACGCACGCTTAATACACCACTGGCTTAGTGAAAGTGCGAGCAACAGACGATCTTTTTGTAGTGATTGCTCCCAATTCTTCTGCTATCCATAACCCTAAAATATTGGCTAAACCGACGACAAAAGGTGTTTGTTTGTGGCTAACATGGTTGCTGAAACTACGGTTTTAACCATCAAGTTTATTTAATACATTATTTATTTCTATAACAAAGCGGTCATCTCTTTTCGGGATGACCGCTTTGTGGTTTAAGTATCTGTCATAATCACGCAATCCTTATTATGCAAAATGATGGATGTTATCTGCTGATAAACCATTCCATATCCTCAAAACATAGTTTGTTCAATTAAAATAAAACGCTTTCTGCATCTCTAGCATGATTACCTCTTTTATATCCTTTCTTTGTAACTAAATTTTTCTAAATTTATTTTATGCAATTAATACCCAAAGGAAGAATATGGATTGATACCGAGAAAGGCTCTTTTTTAGGGTATGGCAGAATAGAATTGCTAGAAAAAATTAAAGAAACAGGCTCCCTCCGAAAAGCGGCCACCGAAATGAAAATGTCGTATCAACAGGCATGGACTTTTGTGAAACAAATGAATGAATCTGTTAGTGAACCCCTTGTTGTTATGCAAAGAGGAGGCAAAAATGGAGGCACCTCTTTTCTATCAGAAACAGGATTAATGGCAGTAGAAACATTCAAAAAATTTGATGAAGCCTTTCAGTTATTTATACAATCCCAAAATATTCAACTATGAATCATTGCCGTTTAGTAAAGCTTAATTTCATAATACTCCCCACTTTTTCGTTCTTAAATTTAAACATTATATAAGCTACTCTTGATTTTGCTCAGCGGTTCTATGTGTAAATAGCTTTGCGGACATTTCGGTTATTTTTTTCTATTAATTCTACTTTGACACATTAGATTTCATAATGTTCGTGTGTACTATTTTGAGGTTAAGCATTCGTTTTTTTATTAAAATCTATAGGACAACAGGCAAACCTTTGTTTTGTAAGAATGAAATATTGAGGTTGGTTACACTTGCTAAAATTGATTTGACCAAAAGGAATGATTAATTGCCTTGATTTCAAATGAAGGAAGTTTCTCTCATTTCGCAAACCAGATTCTGCTGAGTATAATCTATAAAACCCTTAAAACCCTTTACTGTCAATGAATACATCATTTGGTTTAGTAATTTTAGCATCAAAAAACGTCATTTGCTCACCTGAGTCAGCCCACGACACACCTGAGTCGTGGGCTGACTCAGGTGTGTCGAGGACTGACTCAAGTGAACCTTTGTATGACTCAGGTGAGTCGTCGACAGACTCAGGTGAATCTTTGTCTGACTCAGGTGAGTCGAGGACTGACTCAGGTGAGTCATGGACTGACTCAAGAGAATATAAGCGTGATTCAGTTGAATAAATGGAAGAAAGAGGACAAAAGAAAGTGCTCATTTTGATATGCTGCGTGTTTTGGATAAGCTTCTAGAATGTTTAGAATTTTCTGAAAGTTGGAACGATTGTAACATAGTTTATTGCTTTTTCTCATGAAAATAGCGGTAGAGCTCCTGAGGGATAACGGTCATTTTAATCTGTCAAAGTAGAATTAACTAAACGGCCATGAATCATGAATTCTGTGGGATTACGAGCAATTTCTTTTGATAGATCAATATAAAGTACAATAAACCCTATACTTCAAAAAAGGCCTACTCTCGTAATAATCGTTGAATACTAAAAATTAGTAGCCATTCTTAGATAACTGTAGATTGAATAGAATATTTTAAATAAAATGCAATAAATATTTTTTATATGCTAATAAACTAAAATAACTTTATATAGATACATTTATTTCTATTACTTTCGTTATTCAAATTAATAGATAACGAATAATGATGCACAGTAAGTACTTCTTTTTTATTCCCTTAATTGTAATGTGTAACTATAGTTTTTCTCAAACTAAAATTGCACAAAAAGAAGATACCATAAAACAAAAGGAATTGCAAGAAGTAGTTGTTACCGCTACCAGAACAGCAGAAAATAAAATGCAAGCTCCTGTTAGCATTGAAGGATTAAGCCAAAAGGACATTTCAAAAAGTGGACAATTATCCTTTTTCGATGCATTGGAAAATGTTAAGGGCGTGGTGATGATTACACCAAGTTTAGGTTTTAAGGTTATTAATGCACGTGGCTTTACCAACACTACCAATGTTCGCTTTGTGCAAATGGTTGATGGAGCCGACAATCAAGCACCTACCATTGGTGCGCCTATTGCTAACTCGATGGGGCCAACAGATCTTGATATACTAAAAGTGGAGGTAATTCCTGGTTCAGCATCGGCACTGTACGGAATGAATGCCATTAACGGAACAGCAAATTTTATTACCAAGAATCCTTTTCAATATCAGGGAATAAGCATTGCCCATAAAACTGGGTTGAACCATATTAGCGATAAAGAAACGAATGCGCAACTTTTCACCGAAACTAACATCAGATATGCAAAAGCACTTACCAATAAGTTTGCTTTTAAGCTGAATGCATCCTACACACAAGGAAAGGATTGGTACGCAGATAGCAAAGTGGACTTAAACCCAAATGCCAACAAATCGACCAATCTATGGGGAAGTCAAAACCCGGGTAGCGATTTAGTTAATAATTACGGGGATGAGTCTTCTGATAGAAGCACATTAACGATGGCTGATAAAAAACAATACATTGTTTCTCGCACAGGTTATTCGGAAAAACAGGTTTCCGACTATGGTCTTAAAAACTGGAAAGGTGATGTGGCATTGCATTATCGCCCCACAAATGCCTTAGAAATGTCCTATTCTTTTCGGTATGCCAACCTAAATACTTTGTATCAACGTACCAATCGATTTCGCTTTGATAATTATCAGATGCAGCAACACTCCTTCAACCTAAAATCAAGAAGCATACAGTTTAAAGCTTATGCAACCATAGAAAATAGTGGCAATTCGTACAATATCCGCTCAATGGCAGAAAACATAGATAACTACTTTAAACCTGCAAGTAAGTGGTTCAGCGATTTTACTGGTCAATTCAATAAAGATTATGCTTTAGGGAAAACCACTGTTGATGCGATGGCAGATGCTAGGGCTTATGCAGATAATGGCAGACCTCAACCAGGTTCTCCATTGTTTAATCACTTAGTGGATACACTAAGAAAAGTGAATAATTGGGATGTTGGGGCAGCTTTACGTGTTAAAGCAAACCTGTATCATGCAGAAATGCAACTTGATATTACAGAAGGCTGGTTGCCCAATTTACGACTGAAACATGGACTGAACTTGATGTATGGATTTGATTATAACCTATATTCTATTGTGCCTGATGGCAATTATTTTATTAATCCAGCGGGTGCCGGAAACCTTACCTACTGGAAAACAGGTGGATTTATACAAGCTACTAAATACTTTTTTAGTAATAAACTGAAAATAAATGCCGTGGCTAGGTTAGATAAAAACCAATACTTCGATGCGTTATTTAATCCGAGGTTGGCATTGGTTTATTCGCTAAATGAACACAATAGTTTGAGGGTTGCAGTGCAAAGTGGAAGTCGTTTCCCTAGCATTTCCGAAGCATTTTCAAACATAAATAGCGGTGGCGTAAAGAGAGTAGGAGGCTTGCAAGTAATGTCGCATGGGATTTTTGAAAACAGTTATACAGATGTTTCAGTTAGTGCCTTTCAGTCGGCAGTTACCAATGATGTAAACAAAAACGGTTTTACAACTGCCGCAGCAATTACTAGGGAGAAAGGTTTATTGCAAAAGAATACTTACATGTATGTGAAACCTGAAAAGGTTAATAGTTTGGAAGCAGGCTACAGAGGAAAATTGCTGAAAGAAAAGCTTTTAGTTGATGTAGATTTCTTTTATAACACATATAAAAACCTGATTGCACAAATTAATGCAGATGTTCCAAACACTACATTTGCAGATAGTATTCCGTTTTACCTAAATAAAAAATCATTGCAAAGCAAATATCGTTTATGGACCAACTCGAAAAGTGTTAGTTACAACTATGGAGGAACATTGGGTATTACCTACTTGTTGCCAAAGGATTATACAGTTGGCGGCAACTTAACCATCAACAAACTAGATAGACAAACGGAAAATGATGGGTTAGAAGATGGATTTAATACACCAGAATGGATTTATAATGTTTCGTTGGGTAATGAGAATTTGTACAAAAATCTTGGTTTCAATATTAATTACAGGCAACAAGCAAGCTATACTTGGCTATCATCATTAGCCAATGGCACTGTGCCAAGCTATGCAACTTTTGATGCGCAACTAAGCTATAAATTTATAGCAGAAAAATTAACCATGAAACTTGGGGCTACTAATATTTTAAACAAGTACTACTATTCCTATACAGGTGGGCCTTCTGTTGGTGGATTTTATCATTTAACATTGGTTTGGGGAATGTAGAAGGGGCAATAAGGATAATTAAAGAACCTTGTTTTTGTATGATTCAACAGGTGTTTTAAATGGTAATGGTGTGCATTAGAACTTTCCAAAATGAAATGGAAGCATTGTTCCAATTAAAATGCTCGGATTGTTCTAAGCCTTTTTTTGTGATGGAACGGCCGAACAATTCGTCTTTATAAATTAGTTTTAAGGCATTTGCCAATGAATTAGTGTCATTGGGCAAAGCATATAAACTGGCATCACCCCCAATTTCATCAATAGTGCCATCATAAATAGTAATTGTTGGCACACCACAATTCATGGAAGAAAGAATGGGCAGGGTATATGGATCAAGATCATAAGGATGAATTACAGCATAAGCTGCTGCCGTAATCTGAGCTAATTGTTGATTGGAGATAGTGTGCATTATCATTACATCATCCTTGTATTTATAGGAGGATAACTTGGAGAGAATCCCGTTTTTATTATCTGCAATTGCACCCACTATCAATAATTTCATATTGCTTTTTTGCCAACGTTTAAATAGGGCAAATGCTTTAAGTAGTTTGATGATTGTTTTATCTTGATGAATTATTCTATTGTATAAAAAGAACTCCTTTCCTTCGGTATAGGTAGCTTTTACTTCTCGTTTATCATCATAATCAATTGGATGAAAAAGAGGGGAATGAGCCGCATTCACAATAGAAACCTTGCCAGATGCATTTGGGAAATTACTCAACATCTCCTGCCTAATTTTTTCTGTAAGGGTAACTATTTGCGAAGATTTACTTACAGATTTATTAATAACCAGCCGATGATACCATCGTATATAACTAGGGATTGATGATTGAGTTTGCAACCACAATATATCTGTGATGACTAGTAATTGTGGCACTTTGGTGTAGGCATATAATCCATTTGGCTGAATAAGAATGGTTGCTTTTAATTGTTTTAGTAATCGAGGTAATTGTATTAAATCCCAAAGTTTAAGTGTTGCTATGTTGGCTATTGATGAATTAATGGTGATGACACTTGCATTATTTGCTTCTGGATAAGCCGACTTATCAAACTTATTTACCAAGAAATAAAAATGATGTTCTGGGTGTTTTTCTATTAATAAAGCAAAAAGGTGTTGAACAAAAGTGTTTCCATGCGGATGATAACCTTTAAAATAAATATCGTTAACAACAATGTGCATGGGTTAAAAATAAGTTTGATTTTGTAAATATTAGCTAATGACACTTTTACAACTCAAAGTACTTGTTAACCACAAAGTACACTAAGTGTTTCACAAAACACATAAGGAACATTGGGTAATTATTCTTTTAATTCTAAGTGTACTTTATTACTTTTCTTTATGAACTTTGTGGTAAAACTGTTGAGTGATAATAGAAAAATTAAAATTAATCCTATTAAAAATGATTTCACTGTGCAAATTGAACTAAGAGAACAAGTACTCAACATCTTCACGAGTAAGGCTCTTAACAAAACCTTCATCATCAGTAATAAGGTCACGAGCCAATGCTAATTTCCTTTCTTGCAATTTCAATATTTTATCTTCTACTGTATCAGTACAAATCATTCTGTAAGCAAATACATTTTTAGTTTGTCCAATACGGTGAGTACGGTCAATTGCTTGTTGTTCAACCGCAGGATTCCACCATGGGTCAACGATGTACACATAGTCGGCAGCAGTAAGGTTCAAGCCCACACCACCAGCTTTTAATGATATTAAGAATACCCTGCACTCATCATTATTTTGGAAGTTTTGTATCGCTCTTTCCCTTTCAGTAGCTTGTGTGCTACCGTCAAAGTATTCAAAAGGCACATTCAATTCTATAAGTTTAGCTTTAATTAAGGCCAACATGCCCAAAAACTGTGAGAAAACCAATGCTTTGTGGTTGCTTATATTTTCAGTAATCTCCCTACCCAATTCTTCAAGCTTCACAGAAGTATTAGGATATTTCTCTGGCTCGTTCATGATGTATGGACTATCACATATCTGGCGAAGTTTCATTAAACCTTGCAAGATGGTCAATTGCGATCTGCCCACACCCACCATATCTACAACACCCAAAATCTTATCTCTGAAGTCATTACGAAATGCCTCGTAAATTTTCCGTTGTTCATCACCCATTTCGCAGAAAAGAACCATTTCTTGCTTTTCAGGTAAGTCTTTAGCCACTTGTTCTTTCGTTCTCCTAAGAATAAAAGGATACAATATCTTTCGCAAATGTTCTTTCTGTACCTTCTCGCCAAACTTGTCTATAGGCACAGCAAACTCTTGTTTAAAGAATTCAACACTTCCTAACATACCAGGGTTTAGGAAATTCATTTGGGCAAAAATGTCAAATGTATTATTCTGCAAAGGGGTACCACTTAAACAAAGGCGGTTTTTAGCTCGAAGCAAACACGCCGCTTTTGCCACCTTACTACTAGGATTCTTAATTGCCTGACTTTCATCTAAAACAACATAGTCAAGGTTCATCTCAACAAATTGTTTTATGTCGCTTCGCAATGTTCCATAAGTAGTAATAATTATGTCTATATGATCCTGTTGCAAATTATCACGAAGTCTATTGCCTCCATGATGTACATAGTAAGTTAGGTTTGGCGTAAACTTTTTAATTTCATTCTGCCAGTTATACATCAACGTAGTTGGACAAACTACTAAAGCTTTAAGTGTACCAACTTCTTCTTTTAGGTAGCATAAAAAGCTAAGTGCTTGAATGGTTTTACCCAACCCCATGTCATCAGCAAGTATTCCACCCCACTGAACCTCTCGCAAATAGTTTAACCAACGGAAGCCACTTTCTTGGTAAGGGCGCAAAGTTGCTTGTAGATGTGATGGTGCATCAATATCCTTAATGGCAAAGTTTTCTTTTAGTTTGTCATATTTTTCTTCTAATTCAAAAAACAACTCCTCTTCATTGCGCTCATTATATAGCTCTTCAATAACACTAAAGTGATATTTACTAAGCTTAATGGAGTTCGTTTTTCCTTCGCCTACCCTAAATAGTAATGAATACTTTTTAATCCATTCCTCAGGCAAAATACCCAATGACCCGTCTTGAAGCTGCACATACTGTTGTTTGCTAACAAGTGCTTTCTTTATGTCATCAACGGTCACTTTTTGAGTGCCGAACATTATTTCTATTTTGGCGTCAAACCAATCAGTATTGCTACTAATGAATATTTTAGTACTCGGTTTTGCTGTATTGAAACGAAAATGTTTAAGGGTATCAAAACCATAAATGGTTATGCTCATTTCCTTTACTGCATCTATAAATAGGAAAAACCAATTGTCTTTCAGTACATCAACACCCTTCAAAGCAAGTGTATTGGTGTTTTCTGGTTTCACAAAATTAGAATGCAGGTTCTCAAGCCTTTGAACAAAAGCATTTTCAGCTTCTATGTTTCGTGTTATTACTAATAGCTTTTCAGCATAAGGCATTATTATTTTGTCCTTATCACTATGCTCAATTTCATATCCTTTGTAGCTGAAAATGGGTTCAAGAATCAGCCAATCGCCTGTTTCTTTAAGTAATAATTTACAATCAGGCAGTACATCTCTGATGTCTTCTTTTTCTAGATTGCCAAAATTTACATTGTAGTTTTTAGTTAATGGAAGAATGAAGTTTTGCAGTTTATCGGCCCAAGCAGATTGCTTAATGATCATTTCGCCTTTTGGCAAAAAATGATTAACCACAGCAATATCTTCTGTGTTTGCCCAAGTGAAAAATTGATTATGATATTGAAACAACATTGGGCTAATGCATTCATTCTCCTGAATCCCTAATTCAGCCAAAGGAAGCTTCACAAAACACTCAACTGTGTAGGTGCCTTCATCATTATATACCGTGAAACTAGGCGTAATGAGTGTTGATGAAAACTCGGCTTCGAGTAAATTTTTATTGGAGAAAGGTTTTCCTTTAGGTAGATAGAAAAGAAAATTACTACCAGAAAGGTCGCCTAGTAGCTTTCTATACTTAGGATGTAAGTATTCATTAATAATATTTCTTGTTTCTTCGGGAAGGGTGTCTGGCTGTCCATCAATTGTGTTTTGTTGAATAATGTTATCCCAAACACCACTAAATGGTGAGTTCCTATTTATAAACTTGCTAACCTCCAGATTCATTAGTTTGCGAAGTTGTTGAACCATTATCTTATCGTCCTCATTAAATACCTCGGTATTAATATACTTATTGAGATCTAGCTTTTCAATCTTGCCGGTATATTTTGAAAAGTCATCATCGGTTTCCGCCTGAATCGCTTCAATATTTAGAAATGGATATTGCGCTTCATCAGTTGTAACTACCAATCCAAGTTTGTAAGCAGCCTTTTTCATTACTGGGCCTTCTGGAGCGGCAGCTTCATAACTTTCGTTAATCTTTGTAGTTGCTCTAACTTCTTCAACCTCTTGTTTAGGTTTTATTTCCGAAGCAATAGGAGCTTGAATTTTCTGGATGGAGCTGTCGAGTACACGCAAAAAAGGACGCCCATCGGTGTATGTGAACTCAAACTTACCTTTTAAATCATCTTTTAAAGAATAACCATAAAGGCTTAATAATTTATTTTTTACTGCATCCCAATTGCGTATGCTATCAAAATAGTTAGGCCCTTTTGCTTTTAATAGCTGTAGAAAAACAATTGTTTTATGAATACAAAGGGGATGTTTCGGGTCTGTTTTGCAGGTACAGCTAGTATCGAAATTACGTTCATCATTTTTTTGGATGACTAGCTTATACAACTCGTCATTGTATGTTACTTCGGCAACAACACGTTCTTCTTTTGTACTAACAATCTTTGCCTTATTGCCACCTGCAGAAAATGATTCGGCCATTATTAGTGTTTCTGGAGAGGAAAGCATTCGGATTATTTTCATATCCAATTGTTTCATCTTTACCACAGTATGCTTTTGATCATATACCACTTCTCTTTCTCCAAGCATGTTTCTGTCTAGCATGTCTTGAAGGGTGAAGAGTGCGCCAGCTTTGTGGCGGCATATTTCGCTAAGATTGTAAGGGCAAGTGCAACGAAGTTTTAGAGTGGAAGGATCCTTAAAGTGAGAAATGTAAACTTTATAATAAAGGTGGTAATTGTCATCTCTAACCCTAAAGTTAACCGATGCCATCAGCTCATCATACTCCATCAAATCAACATAACCTGATGAGTGAATCTTCTTACCACGACGAATTACTTCCTCGGAACCATTATTATATATATGTTTTACGAGATAAGGTAGCGCCATGAGAAATTTTAAAGTTAATGATAGAATGGTAGTATGCCATCCATTTTGCCAAATTCAGCAAACCGCAAATGTACAGTATAGATTGGCAGAGAGAAGTTAGTAATATTATTATTTTATAGTTTTTACAGTTTTGGAAAGCAAAGATTTAACTATTCTATCGTAAAAGTACCTTTTTAAGTCAAGAAGTTTGCCTTTGAGATTCATTGGATAAAATGAAACTAGCGAGCTATGGTAAACGTATACTTTAACTGATAGGAACTAAAGTAAACATAGATTTTGTGAAACCTTACTTGTACTTCATTTTTAAAATATTAGCAAAAACCAAGGCCGCCATTACAGAGGACAGTAATAAATGAATGGGTTGTGCTGCCTTAGGGAAATCGGCATACACTAATACAAAACCCACTATTACTTCCATTATTACTACAGCCAGAACCCTTTTTGCCAATAGTGCCGCAACCTTTTTAGTATTTGCCAAAATTGAACTATACAATGTTAGTCCAGCAATGAGTGCTGCAAAAGTTTTGTGAATGTAGAATGAACTATTTAGCAATGAAATCCAGCCACTACGGTTAATGTTTGGGGAATGTTCAACAATGTTATCAATTTGCCCACGTACCTGAGTGCCAATAATCAGTTGCGAAACAATCAACACCGCCAATAGATAAGTGGCTACAAGAACATTTTTTTGTGTTAATACTATTAGTTTTCCCTTCATTAAAAACAAAATGTATTGGCACAGAAATACCATTACCAAAGCCCCAAACATGTGAATGGTTATTTTTAATAGGGCAAGATTACTATCTACTACTGTTTTGCCTAGCCAAGCCTGAAATCCTGTTAACAGCACCAGTCCGATGCTTAATAGTACGATATTGTTTAGTTTTTTGTAATGAATAAAGCCCCATATTGCTTGTGCCAAAATGAGGATGCCCAGTAAAGCACCAAGTAGCCTATTAATGTATTCTATCCAAGTATTTACTACAGCAAACTTTGCGCAATTATGTTTTTCATATTGTTTCCAGTTTTCTGGCGAGTAAGAAATGCCACTCACAAACTTTTCTTTAGCATATTTAAGGCTATCATTATAAATGATGAACTGTCCTTTTTTGTATTGATGATTTGGTTGAAATACTACTTGTGCAGTATCTGTAGGTGGGATGGCACTACCAAAACAAGTTGGCCAATCTGGGCATCCCATACCGCTTTGAGTGGTTCTAACAACGCTTCCTGCAATTATAACTAAAAAGATGGTCACTAATACCACCCATACAAACCCTATAAATGCTTTAGATGCTGTCATTATGAATACTATTTATTGAGGGTGCAAAGGAAACTATAAGTTCTGAATTGTGTAGCGATAAATAATCAGATTTCTGATAGAATCGCAAACACATTCACCTTTACTGGTTGCTAAAATATCTTGATCTATATAGCAGCACTTTATTATGGGCCAATTAGTAGAACGCTTTTCTTGTTCTTTCTTTCATTTTATCATTTGCCGCAGATCCTGCGGCAGCCCAGCCAATGACTGCGGCATTTGCCGCAGCTCTTGCGGTAACCCAGTGAGGAGCTGCGGCAACACGTTTTTTGGGTTGAAGAAGCCGTTTTTACGTTCAGCGAAACCAAAAGGAAGCCCATTTAGTAAAGGACGAAGCGTTGGATGGAATGAAAAGAGGAAGGAAGAACTTAGATGGTTTATCAATTACTTCGTATCATCATCAATCAAATAAAGAATCTTATTTTTGGTTAAAAGAAAGCTGTTTTTATAGTGGATTAAAGATTGATGCCATTAATTTGTGATGAAGAATGAGAAGTTTTAGATTGAAAATGCTTTAAGTGCAACCATTTTACCTAAAAATAAACAAGTTGAATGCGGATATATAAGTTAATAGTGTTTGGTTTTTTGATTTTTATTAGTTGTACGCAAAAATTAATAAAAAAACCTATTGAATATGTTGTTTTTGGGGAGTATTCTGGTGAATGCAATAGAAATTGTGCAATAATGTATAAATATTGTTTTGGAGACACTTCAAATACACTTTTAATTGATACCTCAGATAGTTATTTTAAGAATAGTGGTGAAATTCTATTTAATAAAGTCTCTTGTGATTCAAATAAAGTCAACATTGTAAAAAGAATGACAATGAGTTTGCCTAAAAGATTATTAGACACATTTATTGGTTCTTGTAAGTTTGGATGTCCAGATTGTGGTGATGGCGGAGGAATATATTTAGAGTTTGGTCAAAATGGAGCAGTAAAGAAGTTTTATTTTGACACTCAAATTGAGAAGTTACCAGACGATTTGAAGAACTTTGTAGATAGTTTAAAAGCAGATATATTACAAATCTCAATGCACTAGTAATTTGGTGAATCCATTTATTATTTTTTAAACAATTTCATTGCCAATAATTTACAAAAAATCAAAACCTTCTTTATTGTAACACCTGTCTCTAATTACTAATTATCAACTCCCAATTATCAATTAATCTTATTATTGCACTTATTCTTTTGTTAGCTATTGAGAAGAATAGTTAAATCAAACATTTATTATTAGAAAAATCAATCTGTATGTGTAAAATTATTATGTTTTTTCTGTCTATTTCTTTTATTATGGCTGCATGTAATTCTAAGAAAAGAAATCAAACTCAAGTGGCTCAGATGAATTTCAACGTTGCAGATAGTCTATTGGGGGATGTTATTAGTGATACAACAAAAAGGTTTTTTATGAAGACACCAAAATGGTTTGATAAAACTTTAATTGCAAAGGAACAACAAACAGAAATTAAAAAAGCTGGTCTGAAATTAGTCTATAGTTCACAAAGTAAGAATACTGGATCTGCATTTGTTGTTCTTGATTTAAATAAACTAAATGATAGTCTTTTTAATCAATACAATAGTTATCTTAAAAAGTCTTTGGAACAAAATAAACAATACAAAAAATTTGGTATTGATACCTTCTATTCAAATAACATACTTTTCATTCAATACTTTTCTTTGTCTGATTCATCGGTTAATTTAAAGCTTCTAACTACTAATTATTTGAAAGGGCATTACGAAATTGATTTCTCTATTCCTTCCTATGCATATAATAGTCAAAGCAAAATGGTTGAAAGTGTTTTAGGTTCAATTAAATAATTTTTTATTCATTTTGTTATACATACATTTGTGGTCTAACAAAAAAAGTTAAACTTATGAGAAA
The DNA here is from genome assembly GCA_947447825.1 of Chitinophagaceae bacterium. Classification (GTDB taxonomy): domain Bacteria; phylum Bacteroidota; class Bacteroidia; order Chitinophagales; family Chitinophagaceae; genus Parasediminibacterium. The sequence goes on from CANFLL010000001.1 coordinate 223,716, forward strand.
AAAAGCGGGTTTCGCAGCTCTTGTAATTGCGGTAGTAATGTCCTCTTGTTTTACGCAAGAACACATTGTAGGTAAAGGAGCAAGTGGGAGTGATGCCACTTCAAAAAAACAATGGTTTATTTTGTGGGGTTTAGTTCCACTAAATAATGTTGATTCAAAAGCATTGGCTTCTGGAGCTACTAACTACACCATTAAAACTGAAGAAAGCTTTGTTGATGGTATCATTGGTATGTTTACGGGTATTTTAACGATTGCTCCAAGAACAGTTACTGTCACTAAGTAATCAAACTGCAATCTTTTTTAAGGGATTGTCTCATTTTGGGGCAATCTCTTTTTTTTTGCCCCAATCTTCTTGTATTTAATTTTCCAACAAATAACAATCCTTGTAATATCAACTCCCAATTATCAATTAATCTTATTATTGCAGTGTTTTCAACTGTATAGCAATATGTCTTTAAAAGTATATAATTCGCTTAGCCGCAAAAAAGAAGAATTTAAAAGTATTACCGAAGGCCATGTGGGCATGTACGTCTGCGGGCCTACCGTTAGTGGCGAGAGTCATTTGGGGCATGCACGTCCTTACATTACGTTCGATGTTATTCATCGTTATCTAAAACATCTTGGCAATAAGGTGCGCTATGTACGCAACATTACCGATGCGGGGCATTTTGAAGAAGAAGGGAGGGAAGCGGAGGATAAGATAGCCAAGAAAGCACTGCTAGAAAGGCTAGAACCAATGGAATTGGTGCAGAAATATACCAACCTTTTTCATTGGGCGATGAACGAGTTTAATACCATTCCGCCAAGCATTGAGCCCACCGCAACGGGGCATATTGTGGAGCAGATAGTGATGATAGAAAAGATTATTGCTGATGGATACGCTTATGTGGCCAATGGTTCTGTTTATTTTGATGTGGAGAAATATAATACTGATTTCAGCAAGATTGGGATGCCTTACGGAATACTGAGTGGGCGCAACCTAGATGACCAAATGGATACCACTCGTGAACTGGATAACCAAGATGAGAAACGCAATAAAGCAGACTTTGCCCTTTGGAAGAATGCACCACCAGAGCACATTATGCGGTGGCCAAGCCCGTGGGGAGAAGGCTTTCCGGGATGGCACATAGAATGTAGTGCCATGAGCAATAAATACCTCGGCGACCAGTTTGATATTCATGGTGGCGGTATGGATTTGCAGTTTCCGCACCACGAATGCGAGATAGCTCAAAGTGCGGTGGTGAACCATAAAACGATGGCTAAATATTGGATTCACAACAATATGATTACCATCAATGGGCGCAAGATGGGTAAGAGTTACAACAATGTGATTAAACTTAGCGAACTATTTACGGGTGACCATCCTTTATTGGAACAGCCATATCATCCGATGACGATACGCTTTTTTATCCTTCAAAGTCATTACCGCAGCACTTTAGATTTTGGAAATGATGCACTGAAGGGATCTGAAAAGGCATTCAAGAGATTGTGGGAAGCGTACACTGTCTTGCAAGGGCTAGGTTTACCGTTAGCAGATAATCGTCAACCGACTGCTATGGTGGACGGTGAACGGTCTACGGAAGACGATTTAGATAAACAAGTTAACACTTTACTTGCCGAGTTTGATGAGTTTATGAATGATGACTTTAATACAGCTAAAGTGTTGGCAAATATGTTCGAAATTGTCCCCATTATTAATGGTATCAAGGATAAACATATTCCTGTTTCAGCATTAAAACCTGAAACTTTGGCTCTATTGAAAACCAAGATGAAGGTTTATGTAGAAGATATTTTTGGTTTGAAGCATGAACAAGAAGGTGGCGATAAACTAGAAGGTGTACTGCAATTATTGATGACGCTTCGTAAGGATGCAAAAACCATGAAAGACTTTGTTACGAGCGATAGAATTAGAAACGAATTGGCGGCAATTGGCGTTTTAATTAAAGATGAAAAAGATGGCGGAATGAGTTATAGCTTTCAATAAGTGTTGAACAAAAAATCGTTCAATTACTACTTTATCTACTGTTACAAATTAGTATTCTTTCACCCTTATTAGTACAAAAAACAAAAGTTATGCAAAAGCAAATAATAAATACACCAGATGCGCCAACACCTATTGGGCCTTACAGTCAGGCAGTGAAGGTGGGCGATTGGATTTTTTTGAGTGGGCAAATTCCCATTGATCCAGCTACAGGCCAGCTAAACATAAGTAGTATTGAAGCCGAAGCAAAACAAGTAATGGAAAATTTGAAAGCTGTATTAAAAGGGGCTAATGCCACTTTTGATAATGTGGTTAAGACGAACATTTACTTGAGCGATATAGATTTCTTTGCAAAGGTTAATGAAGTGTATGGTTCTTATTTTACCAAGGACTTTCCTGCTAGAGAAACATTGGCAGTAAAGACATTGCCAAAAAATGTAAACGTGGAGATTAGTATGATTGCTATTGCGAGTAAGTAGTAAATTGTAGGTAGTTCAAGGTAAAATTGGGTTGCTATAAATTGAATTGTTCAATATAGATCAATGTCGTTAAGTTAAGGAATTTTTGATTGATTTTATTACTTTTGTGACTTGAAAAAAAGTTGTA
>CANFLL010000002.1 GCA_947447825.1 Chitinophagaceae bacterium
GATGTAATAAAAAAAATGAAAAGCACTACAAGCGATGTCCATTTAAAGCAATTCCAACATTTATTCCTTTCACTCATAATTCATATTTCACAACTAATAACTAACAACTCACATTTCCTCCCTAAAACCATCTCCTGTTATTCCTCGATAAAGCCTAAAACCGCCATATAATAAACTGATTCCACCAAAACCATAGCGCAATAAACTATCTATTTGAAGTACAAATTGAATTTTTAGAAACGATCCAAACAACAACACAATTGCCACACCCAGAATGATAATAGCGCGGGTGATGTCTGAAACAGTTTGCAGCGTGACCCTATTACTTCGTTTTTGTTTACCAAAATTCCTCTCCTCCATTGCTAAAACTTTCTGAAAGCGGCAATATAGCACTTTCTTTTTTTGGGTATAATCGACATTTATCGAATTATCTTTTATTTAAATCTTTGATTGATGAAAACAAACAAAAAGTACGAATAAGTTAATGTTCATCAACAGCTAATTTAATAGATACATCAAGCAGCAATTTTCCATAAACAATAAGAAATTTTTTTCTACCCCCACAGAAGTTTTACCCCTAAGTTCATTAGGAAAAATCAAAGGACACCAAGGGTTTGCGATTGTTTTATCATTTCAAAAACAAATTACAGTACACAATCTAGGAATGTAGATTATTAGTTGTGAAGCATTATAAAGATGGACAACATTGCCTTGTTTCCTTTGTGTTTTCCTTTGCAATCTTGGCGTTAAAACTCATAACTAGGAGCCTACTTTGTAATAGTGCTTTGAATTTATAGAATATAAATACAGTTCAGACGTAAATTTTGAACCTTTTTTCTGTCATTCTTGGCATCAGCAGCTATGTGAACAACCTTATTGCCCTGCCAATGCTGCTTTCGGTAGTATTGCAATACGATGTTTCTCAACAGAAAAATACCACAGTTAGCCGCAACGCCACCACCCATTTATTGGTGGGCTGGCTACTCTCCTCTCACCACCATCCACTTCATCTTTCTGTCATCCATCCCTTTTTTCCTTTCATCCATACCTCACTTACATTATTTAGTTTCCAAAATTGCATGCCGCAGTCATCTTTCCACCCTCTTACACAATAGTGCTCTTCCGCTCGATAAAACCACTTTTCCTTCTGCCCTCAAATTGTTTTTTGCCACCGGATTGGTGGAGCCGCCCTAATTGTTGAGCCATTGGTTCGGCTGAACAGGAGTTTCGTAAGGGATTACAGAATATACGTGAAGCGTCACGGAAACCCCGTAAGTCAATACGAATGATTCGTTCATCTTTACGGAAGTGACGGAAGTGCTTACAGAAGTTATGTTCAACTGTACGGAAACCTCGTAAGCCCATACTGAAACGCCGCTTGAATGAACAAATGAAAGTCGCAGAGGCTTTTTAAATATTTATCATCAGTTTAAAAAATTAAAAATGGCACATTTCCCTCGTAAAGAGAGTCTTTTGAGCATCTATTTTCAAGTAGTTGTATCATATATAGTATTAAATTTTGCACGTCTATTAATTACGCCTGCGAATAAAACAAAGTTGACCGATAAGTACGCAGAATGGATAACCATCTATGCATTGGCTACAACAGCCGCAACGAGTACAAAAACCAATGTGGGAGAAAAAGATAAGATTGAGGAAGAGATGAAGGTGATTTTGAGGGGTATTTATGGAGATTTTCCAGACAGCGTGTTAACCCAAACTGATAGGGATACGATGAATATTCCGGTAAATGGCGGTGCGCATCCGCATGTGCCGCTGGGTAGTAGTACCCCAATTGGACAAGCAAATGGCGGTGCAAGGTTGCACCATGTGATAACCCTTTTGGATAGCGTTTCTAACAAACATGCCCAACCGCATGGCACAAGTGCCTGCGAAGTTTGGCAGAAAATAGGAGGCACTGCGCCTGTGGAAGCAAGCGAACTTACTTACATTGGCTCTACGAGCAATGCTGTTTTTGCAACCGATTTTGCAGGAACCGATGCCGGAAAACTGGTGTATTACTGGATGCGTTGGGTGAACAGCCGCAACGAAAAGGGCAATTGGAGCCCAATGTTTTCGGCTAATGTGCAAGCATAAGGAAGTTGTACGTTGTAGGTATTAAGTTATAAGTTAGGAAGGAGAGTAAAAAAAATGGGTTGAAAGCAGGAGGTTTTAGGACTGAATGCTTTTGACCCTTTTAATTGAGCAAAGGTTAATTAATTATATTTACACAAATAGTAAAATGAAACACATAGAAGAGGCACATCGATATTTGGACAATGCAAAAGAGATTCTGTGGGATAAAGCACAGAAAGAAGATGGGGCATACAAGGATAGAAAATATGTGAAAATGGCTGGACACACAGCCTATTCCGGGGTTTTGGTTGCTTTGGATGGATTGTTTGGGATAAAGAAAAAAGGAAGAAAAAGTGTTTTGTGGTATCAGGAAGAATTAGGAAAGATGGACAAAAAGATACTGAATAACTTCAATATTGTATATGACACGCTGCATTTATCGATGGCTTATGACGGTAATTTGAGTGTAGTAATATCTAATGAAGGACTGAAACAAGCAGAGCAAATAATTAATTGGGTTGAAAAAAAGCAAGAATTGGTGAGTAATTAAGTAGTTGATTGTACGTAAATAAAAAGGGTTGAAAGCAGGGGGTTGAGAGACTAAATGCTTTTGGCCTTTTTTATAAACAAGGATAATTAGAAGGTATATTTACACAAATAGTAAAATGAAACACATAGCAGAAGCACATCGTTACTTGGACAATGCAAAAGAAATCCTAAGGGAGAAGGCGCAGAAAGAAGATGGCTATTACAAGGATAGAAAATATGTAAAAATGGCTGGAAATACAGCTTATGCAAGTGTTTTAGAAGCTTTGGATGGGCTTTTTGGGAAAAAGCAGAAGGGGCGGAAAAGTGTAGAATGGTATCAGGAAGAGTTGGGAAAGGTGGATAGAAAGTTGTTGAATACTTTCAATTCGGCTTATGATAATTTGCATTTGGCAATGGGATATGATGGCAACCTAAATGTTAAGGTATGTAGCGCAGGGATTGAGGAAGCTGAAAAAATAATTAATTGGGTAGAAACAAAGCAGGAGTTAGTGAGTAATTAAGTATTTGATTGTACATAAATAAAAAGGGTTGAAAGCAGGAGGTTTTAGGACTGAATGCTTTCAACCTTTTTTATTAGTTTTATTCTTGTAATGCAAAGTAAAAATACCCCGATGCCGCACGCCAAATCAGCCAGTTGCTCGGACTCGCTTCTCCCACACCGTCTGAGACGCGTGGTTTCGCTAAAGTCAAATACAGAAAAAGCTGCCACTTCTGTAGCCATTACTTTTTTTGAATAGGTGTTTGGTAAGGACGGCTGGCTTTGAGTTGAAAGCCCCCTTATACCCCAAACTCAGTTATCAATGTCAGTTAATTACAAAAAAACCAATCAATTGCACTATTTAAAATAAATTTCATCATCTGAAATAATATATAGATTTACCATTAAGGTTATAATTTCAAAAACAACAATTACCGATTTTGGAATTAAATACCCATTGGCAGTAGTTTCATTGAATAGCTGGTTCGAACTATCAAAAAACGCAGACTGGAGCAGTTTCGCCACTATGAAACAAACATTTAACAGTGTGGATTCAGTAGGAAACGACAGGTTTTGTTTTAACCTAAAGGGAAACGAGTTCAGGCTGATTGTGTTGATAATTTTTAAAACAAGAACAATTTTTGTTTTATGGTTTGAAACCCATTCAGAATACGACAAAATAAACAAGCATATAGGAGCTAAGAACATTCAATATAAATAGGAAGAATTATGAAAATAACAGATAACAAGCAATACAAGGAATCATTGCATAAGGTGTTCAGCCTTATGAACAAGGGGGAAAGCAACTTAACGGATACCGAAGCAAGGGAAATTAAAGTGATTTCTAAAGCAATTGAATATTATGAAGATTATATACTGAAATTGATGCCCATGCCTGTGACCATCAATGCCATCGTACAAAAAAAAGCAGAGGAAATGGAAATATCTCAAAAACAACTTGCGGATATGTTTGGCATGACGGCACCGAAACTATCACAAATACTGAATGGTAAACGGCAGCCAGATATAAGCTTCTTAAAAGCAGTTCATCAGAAATTAGGCATTGATGGAAATTTTATTTTGGAGATGGTTTAGTTTCATGTTGCAGCAAGCCAAAAGAACTTGATAAATTTAACGTCGAATAAAAAACCTGTCAGGTCTTTGAGACCTGACAGGTTTAAATTAGCAAAATAATTTTTTTTGCTCCAATTAAATTCAAACTATATATTTGCCCCGCAATGATAAATAGTACAAACACAATAAAGACAATAAAGGTATTCTCGCAAGGGAAGGCTTAGTCGTTTGTGTACTTAAATATATAACAGCAGCCTTCCCACACCGGGGAGGCTGTTTTGTTTTTAATCAATCACTAATAAAAAAAGCTGTTTAATAGACAGTAAAAAGGAGAAACAAAAAATGAAAGTAGCCGTAGTTGGGGCCACAGGCCTAGTAGGCACAAAAATGTTGGAAGTGCTTGCCGAAAGAAACTTCCCAGTAACAGAATTAGTACCCGTAGCATCTGAACGCTCTGTGGGCAAAGAGGTGGAGTTTAAAGGTAAAAAGTACAAAGTGGTAGGAATGCAGGCTGGTATTGATGCAAAACCTGCTGTTGCTATTTTTTCTGCTGGTGGTGGTACCTCTACCGAATGGGCACCAAAGTTTGCTGCTGCTGGCATTACTGTTATCGATAATAGTAGTGCTTGGCGTATGGATCCTACCAAGAAATTGGTGGTGCCAGAAGTAAATGCTGAGGTATTGACTGCTGAAGATAAAATTATTGCCAATCCAAACTGTAGTACCATTCAAATGGTGGTTGCATTGCAGCCTTTGCATACTAAATATAAGATTAAAAGGGTGGTTGTAAGCACTTACCAAAGTGTTACTGGTACTGGTAAGGCTGCCGTTGACCAATTGTTCAACGAAAGAAAAGGTATTCAAGGCGATATGGCTTACAAATATCAGATTGACCTAAACGTTATCCCTCAAATTGATGTGTTCTTAGAAAATGGCTACACCAAAGAGGAAATGAAAATGGTGAAAGAAACTTGCAAAATCATGCAGGATGATAACATCAAGGTTACTGCTACCACTGTTCGTATTCCTGTTGTGGGCGGACATAGCGAAAGCGTAAACGTGGAGTTTGAAAATGAATTTGATTTAGATGAAGTAAAAGCTTTATTGTCCGCAGCTCCAGGCGTTGTTTTGCAACAAAATGATGCTGAACAATTTTACCCAATGCCTTTATGGGCTCACGAAAAAGATGAGGTATTTGTAGGTCGTTTGCGTAGGGATGAGTCTCAACCAAAAACATTGAATATGTGGATTGTAAGCGATAATCTACGTAAAGGTGCTGCTACAAACGCTATTCAGATTGCAGAATACCTAACAGGTAAAGGTTTATTGTAACCCTTACTTATCAATAACAAAAACGCCTCGAAGCTTTACTGTTTCGGGGCGTTTTGTTTTAATAGGTGCAATAATCTTCTTTGAATCTAGTATCTAATTTTCAATCATAAAATATCTTTAGTAAAAATTATACAATCTATCGTTACATTTTTCTTTGAATGACACTTATAGAAGCAACTATTATTTTTGACTGATATAAACAATTAAACTGCTGATGTTACAAACTAAACTGTACAAATTATTACTGTCATTATGCCTCATAGCTAGTATTTATGCTAAAGCTCAGACTATTGTTCCCACACCGTTGTCGCACTTTGGTTTTTCTATTGGCGATGATTATCATTTGGCTACTTACACACAAACGGAAGCATATTTTAAAAAGCTAGCAGCTAGTTCTAAAAGAGTAAAACTGGTAGAAATTGGTAAAACAGAAGAAGGTCGTAGTCAATACATGTTAGTAGTTTCTTCGCCAAAGAACTTAGAGAACCTGGAACACTACCGTCAGATTTCTCAACAATTGGCACATGCAGAAAACCTAACAGACGCCGAAGCCCGTAAACTGTCAACAGAAGGAAAGGCAGTAGTTTGGATTGATGGCGGGCTACATGCCAACGAAACGGTAGGCGCGCACCAGTTGATAGAAACTGCCTACGAACTAAGTAGCCGTACCGATGAAGAAACTACTAAGATATTGGATAATGTGATTGTGCTTTTGGTACATGCAAACCCTGATGGGCAAGAACTAATGAGCAATTGGTACATGCGCGAATCGGTGCCAGAAAAAAGATCGTATGCCAATTGGCCAAGACTATTTGAAAAATATGCGGGACATGATAATAACAGAGACTTTTATATGCTGAACCTAAAAGAATCTCAAAACATGGCGCGCCAACTTTATATAGATTGGATTCCTCAGATAATGTATAATCACCACCAACCCGCCCCTGCAGGAGCTGTTGTTGCTGGCCCTCCCTACAGAGATCCGTTCAATTATGTTTTTGACCCATTGGTAATTACAGGTTTAGATGCTGTTGGTGCGGCTATGGGAACAAGACTTGATGCCGAAGGAAAGCCTGGTTATACTGAACGTTCGGGTTCTGTTTATTCTACTTGGTTTAATGGAGGCTTGCGTACCACCACTTATTTTCATAATATAATTGGGTTATTAACCGAGATAACTGGAAGCCCAACACCTACCAATATCCCTTTAGTTCCCAATAGATTAATACCAAATGGTGCTACTATCAACCCAGTTACACCGCGTGAGTGGCATTTTAAATATTCAATTGATTATTCTTTATCTCTTAATTATGCAGTATTAGATTATGCAACTAGGTATAGGGATCAGTTGTTATTTAATATTTATCGGATGGGTAAAAACTCCATCCAAAAAGGAGAGAATGATTATTGGTCTTTGTCGCCTAAAAAGGTTGCGGCAATCAACGAATACGCACAAGGTGAAACAAGGGTAACCAAGAAAGGGGCATTGGTGGCAGATTCTACAGATAGTGAGGAGAACCCAGCGACAGTTGCCAAGAAATACTACGACTCTGTGATGAAGAACCCTGCACTCCGCGACCCAAGAGGATATATAATTCCATCTGATCAGGCGGATTTACCAACGGTTACTAGGTTTTTAAATTGTTTAATAAGAACAGGCATAGTAGTATCTAAAGCAACTACTTCTTTTACAGTAGAAGGTAAAACTTACCCTGCAGGTTCGTATGTGGTTAAAGCTAATCAAGCTTTCAGACCACATGTTTTGGATATGTTTGAGCCACAAGATCATCCGAATGATTTTCAGTATCCGGGTGGCCCACCTATCAAGCCTTATGACGCAGCGGGCTGGACATTGGCTTATCAAATGGGTATTAAGTTCGACCGTATTCTGAATGCTTTCGATGCACCAACAACACGCATTCCTTATGGCGAATTGATTGTAGCAAAAGGAAGTACAATGGGTAATGCGAAGAGTGCAAAAGGTTATTTATTGGATGCAAAAGTGAACCATTCTTTTACCGCCGCAAATGATTTATTAAAACAAGGCGTAGAAGTATTCAGAACTACAGAAGGGGTAGAAGGAACAAGTGTTGGATCGTTTTATGTGCCGGCAACAGCTACAGCAAAAGCTATTTTAGATAAAGAAACAGATTCGTTGGGCATCTCCTTCATTGCCACATCAAAGCGTCCGGCTACAAAGAAAATTGGTGCTGCCAGAATAGCTTTATGGGATATTTATGGAGGCTCTATGACTTCTGGATGGATGCGTTACATGATGGAACAATACCATTACCCTATAGAAAGAATTTATGTAAAAGAAATAGATTCGGCAGATTTTCGTTCCAAATACGATGTAATTATTTTTCCTACAGGAGCCATACCAGGAATTGGGGCAGGAAGAGGCAAGTTGCAACCAAAGCCTGCCAATGTTCCAGCAGAATACCGTGCAACCTTGGGAAGATTCTCCGCTGAAAAGACTATTCCTGCCCTAAAGAAGTTTATTGAAGAGGGTGGTAGTGTTGTAACAATTGGGGCAAGTACCAACTTAGCTTATCACTTAGGATTACCTGTAAAAAATGCTTTAACAGAGATTGTAAATGGAGAAGAAAAGAAATTGCCGGGAGAAAAATTCTATATACCAGGCACAATCTTGAAGGCGAGTGTAGATTCTACCAATGCTGCTGCTTGGGGCATGAATGCAACTGCGGATATTATGTTTGATGAAAGCCCCGTATTTAAAATTAATACAGATGCTTATGCCAAAGGAACTGTAAAACCTTTGCTTTGGTTTGCCTCCAATAAAACCTTGCGCAGTGGTTGGGCATGGGGACAAGAATATTTGCAAGATGCTGTGGCAGGCTTTGAAACTACGGTAGGAAAAGGTAAATTCTATGCCTTTGGACCAGAAATAATCTATAGGGCACAGTCTTACGGCACGTTTAAGTTGTTGTTTAATCAGTTGTACAAATAGGAGTCAAGTTACAAGTTACAGGTTACAGGTTACCAGTAACCTATAACCTGTAACTTCCTTAATTTGTATAACAATCTAAAGAATGGTGTTGCTTTTTAAATGAGAATGGCTGAAAGTGTAGGGCAAGGTATCCACCACCATCTAATTCTTCTAGCTTAGTTTTTTGTAACCAATTTAAGTTGTGAATACCAACAACCAGTGGGCCAAGCTTGGCTGCTAATCCAATCATTAAATCTTTCTTTTCTGTGAATTGAATGGGCATATAAAACCCAAAAGCTGGGGTTTCCCAACGAGGTGTAATGATGATACGATTTATCTCACTTGTTTTTATATCATAGATATTAGAAACATCATTTGCATAAAAATTTAAGTTAAACAATCCATTAATATAGAAATTGTCATCAAGCTTTTTGTCAATACTAATGACCAATCTTGTTGGCAACCGCATTTTAAAGGTTTTGAGATAAACTCGTCTAACTTCAAAATTGTCTATCAAAACTTGTTTAAGGTTGCTATTGTTTCTGTCAATCTTAATTTGTCTTTCTAGGCTAGTATCAGTCAATCCAGCATTTGGCGTTTTAACCAACACAGAACTTGTGTCTGTATCGAATTTATTAGACCCAATATCCATAACAGAAACACCAAACTTCCATGAGTAATTTTTGGGATTATACTTTTCCTCAAAAATTTGTTCTTTAACAACATATTCAAAGCCAATGCTTGCTCCTATACTTGTTTTACTAGCTTTTATTAAATCCCTAAGGTTACGATAACCTGTGTTTCTCGAATCTAGTTTAGCGGTATTAGCAGAATAAAGAATGGTTGCTTCTCCGCTTGTAATTGTGTTTTTACTTGTTCCTTGTAAATAATTTAGGTTATCTATGCCTCCATACAAACCAGAAAGCCCCCTCAACAAAGCCACTGTAATTCCACCGCTAATTCTATGTTCATCATCATCTACAAGTATCCTAGCATAACTAAAATCATTTTCCATCCATGACTCGTTGTATCCATGAAAATGAAATGGCGTAACATTTCCTTTACTATTATTATAATGAACAAATTCATTAAATCCACTAATACTATCTGTGTAATGAAAAGGAGAAGCTTCCATATAACTATTGCTTCTAAATCTTAATCCAAAGCTAACAGACTGTTTTTCATCGATATTATACCTAATATTAAAAAGGTGCAAGTCGGAAGTATTAATAAAACTTCTTGCCCCATCACCAGAATTTGGTTGAATTAGGATGTTTCCAATGTTATCTGGCGTTAAGTTATTTAAAGAAAAATTAGAAATCCTTACAGCATTGTTTGAGGTATTAGTTTGCACGCCCAATAAAGAGAAATCCCATTTAAAAGCCGAATTAATAACACTTGCAGGATTAGAAAAGTTACCTAATCCACCAGCATACGCCGAACCATTTAGTGCATGATAGCTCTGAGCCTTTACACTAAAACTAGAAAATAACAGAAATGCGATTTGAATAAACTTACTTGAAGTATTCATTTTGTGGGGTTATTTATTTCTAATGACTAGAAAGCAAAAACGGAAGACTTACAATGTAAATCTTCCGCTGCCCAACAAAATAACTAACTATAAATTTAACCTTTATCGTTAACCGATGGAATAGACTTTTAAGGCTTCCTGCAAGCAATCCATGGCTGCATTAATGTCTTCTTTGTTTAAAACATACGCCACCCTAACTTGATTTTTTCCTAATCCTGGTGTTGCATAAAAACCTGTTCCCGGTGCAAGCATAACCGTTGCCCCTTTGTAACTAAAAGATTCTAATAACCACTGACAGAACTTGTTTGCATCATCTATTGGCAAGGCAACAATAGCATAAAAAGCCCCACTAGGCATTGGGCAATAAACCCCATCCATTGCGTTTAGTCGGTTTACAATCAAATCTCTCCTACTCTTATATTCTGCTTTAGTCTGATCAAAGTAGTCAGCAGGCAAATCGAGTGCTGCCTCTCCTGCCATCTGTGCAAAGCTTGGTGGACACAATCTTGCCTGAGCAAATTTCATCACTGTATCAACCAATGTTTTATTTCTGGTAACTAATGCCCCAATTCTACCACCACAAGCACTATATCTTTTGCTAATAGTGTCCACCATTACCACATTGTCATCTACACCTGTCAGGTTTAAAGACGACATAGGCATCTCGCCCTCATAGTTAAACTCCCTGTATGCTTCATCACAAAACAAGTACAAATTGTGTTTTGCCACCATAGCACCCAGTTCCTCCATCTCCTCTTTGCTATACACATAGCCAGTAGGATTATTAGGATTGCATATTACAATTCCTTTAGTGCGGTGGTTAATTTTCTTTTCTATTTCTTCCAGAGGCGGCAAAGCGAATCCTGTTGAAATATCAGAAGTAACTGTTACCACTTCCACGCCAGCTTCGGCAGCAAAGCCATGATAGTTGGCATAAAAAGGTTCAGGAATAATTACTTCATCACCGGGATCGAAGCAGGCCATAAAGGCAAACAACAATGCCTCGCTACCACCAGTGGTAATGAGTATTTGTTTATAATCGAGGTCGATACCTATTCCTTTATAGTAGCCTACTAGTTTTCGACGATAGCTTTCGTTACCTGCACTATGACCGTAATCTAATATTTTAAAATCACTTTTCCTAACCGCATCAAGCATTAGTTGAGGCGTTTCAATGTCGGGCTGACCAATGTTTAAATGATATACTTTAACTCCTCTTTCAACAGCAGCTTCTGCATAAGGAACAAGCTTTCTAATGGGGGATGGGGGCATTTCTTGCCCACGCTTACTTATTTGTAACATAATTCTTTAGTGGTTAGTGATTAGTGGTTAGTGGTTAGTGACGAACTCATGGAGAATTCAGCTTATTAATCTTTAAAGACTAATCACTAACAACTAACTACTAATAACTATCTTAGTCTATCTGCGCTTTTTACTAATTGTTCGTCTTTCCAGATGCCCCTTGCGGCAAGCAATAAAAAAATTGGGACAAGGAAAGTAATGGTAGAGGTGATTGCATATTGTCCTTCTACAAAAGACCGTGTCTCTGAAATGTAGATAACGATGTTAATGATAGCCACAAGGGCGGTAATGCCCGCAACGAGCATTTGTTTCTTTCTGTCTTTATACAAAAAGATGGCAATTAAAGATGCAGCCAAAATGAACCCTACCAAAATTGTTAAAAGCATATCGCTTTGGGCATTCAGTTGCACATAAGTTTTTGCATTTGTAACAGCATCTAGTTTATTTCCTGTATAAAAAGAAAATTTAACTGACAATACCGTACAGATGGAAGCCAACAAAAGCCATATTGATTGGATGCGCTGTATCATAATTTTATCAATTGTTAGAGTTCTGGATACAATTTAAACTGTTCCATAAATTCATTCACTTGTTTCTTCACAGTAGCAATTTCAGATTCGCTTTCTGCATTTAGTAGCACCCTATCAATTGCGTTTACCACAAATTGCATATCGCATTCCACCATTCCTCTGGTAGTTACAGCTGCAACACCAAAACGGATACCACTGGTAATGAATGCGCTCTTATCATCAAAAGGAACCATATTTTTATTGGCAGTAATATCTGCTTTTACCAATGCTTGTTCTGCTTTTTTACCACTGATGTTCTTATTTCTGAGGTCAATAAGCATCAAATGATTATCGGTTCCACCACTAATGATGTTGTATTCTTTTTCTACAAATGCCTTTGCCATTGCTTGTGCATTCTTCTGAACTTGTTGTTGATAAATCAAGAACTCATCCGTTAGTATTTCTCCAAAAGCAATTGCCTTTGCAGCTATAACGTGTTGCAAAGGCCCACCTTGAATACCTGGGAAAACAGCTAAATCTATTAAGCTGCTCATCATGCGTACATTGCCTTTGTTGTCTTTTAGTCCGAAAGGATTTTCGAAATCTTTACCCATCATAATTACGCCACCACGAGGACCACGCAATGTTTTATGAGTTGTAGAACTTACAAAGTGACAATATTCGAACGGACTATTCAATAATCCCTTTGCTATTAATCCAGCTGGATGTGCAATATCAGCCCAAACCAATGCACCAACTTCATCAGCTACTGCACGAATTCTTTTATAATCCCAATCACGGCTGTAAGCACTTGCTCCACAGATAATTAATTTTGGTTTCAAAGCACGCGCTTGGCTTTCAAGCATTTCGTAATCTATTAAACCAGTCTCTTTTACCACACCATAAAAATGGGCATTGTACAATTTACCGCTATAGTTCACGGGGCTACCATGCGTTAAGTGACCGCCCATGCTCAAATCCAATCCTAATGTTACATCTCCCGGTTGCAAAACCGCCAAAGCAATGGCTGCATTGGCTTGCGCGCCACTGTGAGGTTGCACATTGGCATATTCTACATTAAATATTTGTTTTAAACGATCAATGGCAAGTTGTTCTGTTTGGTCAACAATTTCGCAACCAGCATAATAACGACGACCCGGATAGCCTTCAGCATACTTGTTAGTCATTACGCCGCCCATTGCCTGCATCACTTGTAATGATGTAAAGTTTTCACTAGCAATCAATTCTATTCCATGACGTTGACGCTCTAACTCCTGATTTATCAGGTCGAAAACCAATGTATCTCTTTGCATTTACTTATTTTTTATGAGGAAATGAACCCTCTTTTAAAAATTGAGGCGCAAAAATAACAGTTGAGATTGAGTAGGCAATAAAATTTAATTTTTTACTTTCTTTTTAAGAAGTTAAAGGTAATAGGTGGTTACTTCTCAGGTGCTTTCCGCCGAGTAGGCAAAGAAAAACAAAGAACAAAAAATTTAGAGTCTAAAAGACACTGATTTATACCGATATAACTACACAATTTGTATTGGTTGCCTGTTTTACAAGCATTATGCTCCAAATTGTTCAATCAAATCGTCACGGCATTGCCGTTTATGAGCCATTCATTGCCCTTTTTGACTCATAAACGGCAATGAAAGGCTCATAAACGGCAACTGGATGGGGTGTTCTTTGCCTTTTTTGGGCTAAAGTTGGCAAACTTTATTGAATCGGTTGCTCCTATTATCTCATAAGGAGCAACCAATCAGCCGTAAACGGCAACCTTTATTAAAAAAGTGGCAACATTCGCCTACTTCTTTTCGCATTTCCTTATAGTAACTTTAAAGGTTTAAATCTTTCTTTCAAACTAAAATTAATTAGTTGCATAAAAAATCTTTCGCTTTTAAGACGCATTAATTTGCGTTTCTACAATCGCCACATAATTTGTACAGCAAAAAACTTTTATGCACCCAAATAATACTGCCTAATAAGGGTTTTGTTTGCAGGCTTATATTGCACCACTTTAATCCACACAAAAATTTATTATTTTATGCGTTTATATACTAGTCAAGAAACAATTTTTAATGATGAATATTTCATGCGACAAGCATTGAGGGAAGCAAAAGAAGCTTATGAAAAAGAAGAAGTGCCGGTGGGTGCGGTGGTGGTGCTAAACAACCAAATTATTGCAAGAGGACATAACCAAGTGGAGATGCTAAACGACAGCACAGCACATGCCGAAATACTTGCTCTCACAACTGCCTATCAGGCTTTGGGAAGTAAATATTTGCCCGATGCCACACTTTACGTTACGGTGGAACCCTGCCTAATGTGTTGTGGCGCATTGTATTGGGGCAAGATTGGCAAGATAGTTTATGGCACAGGCGATGAAAAAAACGGGTATCAGCACTTCACTAGCACCAATCCTTTTCATCCAAAAACTGAAATAATTACTGGAGTTTTAGCAAATGAATGTGCCAAACTGATGAAAGATTTTTTTAGGGCAAGAAGGTAAGAAGGAGGGTACAAATACTTGAATTGAAATAAACTACACTTTTCCTAGTTTAATTATGGAGGATAGATTAACCACCGAATAGGCAATGTTTATTGCAAAGAAGGAACAAAGAGTACTTACATTCAGGAATGAGAATCATTTTAAGGACGCAAAGGTGGGCGTATGAAAGTGTCGATTATTTGAAGGCAACTACTTAAAATAGTCAGCCACTATTCAGCTTCCCTTAATCAATACTTCCTGATCTAATCCTTTTTTAGTGTGGTGAATTAGTTTCAGCAAAGAAAGCAGTGCAGGTTCATCCTCAATTGATTGTTTGGGAAAAGCTTCTTTTTGCTCATTATATCGATCCTTATTTCCATATTGAAGCACTAGCACTTCTATATTTTCAGGTATAAAAAACAAGGACTTATGCGGAATGTGCTTTTTAAATTCATTTACATAAATGTTTATTCCAGCCAAATCATAATCGCCAAAATGGAAGTAATTATTTGGTATCAACTCCAGCCACTTAATTAAATCTCTGCTATTGTTTTGCGGATACCTGCACACAAATAAGGGCTTAACGGCATTAAACAGGTGTTTCTGTTTGCTAATTTGCCTGAAGTTTTCCGCATTCTCAATGCCCACAATCGTTGCATCAGCCGCTGGAAGAAAACTTTCAAAATCGTATATAAAGGTAAAAGTTCCTTCCAGTGGCAATAGCGTGAAGGGTTCGTTATTCA
This sequence comes from Chitinophagaceae bacterium, assembly GCA_947447825.1. GTDB lineage: Bacteria > Bacteroidota > Bacteroidia > Chitinophagales > Chitinophagaceae > Parasediminibacterium. The sequence continues at coordinate 15,036 of CANFLL010000002.1, forward strand.
AGCTACAATCTAACGGCTGATAACTATTAACCAAAAAACCTTTGAAAGTTCTTGCCGTTTTTAGTTTAGAATCTGCCGATGCCATTGCCAATTCGGCTCTGCTTGCATCCTGTTTTTCTAACACCTCTATGTAAGTGTCCAATTGACTGATGCCACAATGGTTTTGCAAATAATCTGCTAAAGCAGCTTGGTTCAGTAGCACTATCGACTTCTTTATTCGCCCACTTCTCATTAAGATGTTTTCCTCAATCAAACTTTCAATGACAGAGTGCTTGGTGGAACTGTCGGCCAATATTTGACCTTGCAGGAGAAGCAATAAATTTTTGGCAACCTTTAATGGAATCTTCATTTGTGCTTACATTTTCTTTACCAATCGTTTAACAATCGTTGCGTTTTTAGCATCCTTCGATAGCAAATAAGTATATTTATAATCAATGGCATTGTAGGAAGTAGGCGAACTATTGATGAGATAAATGTTTCTATCATTGGCAAACTTCAATATTCCTTTCACGTTATTTGGGTGCAGTTTACCTATTTCGTCCATCATGCAATGCAGCACAAAATCGTCCTTTTGTTTTTTGGTTGCCCTATCTTTAAACACATTCAGCAGCATAATATTAATCATTGCTTTCACCAAAATGTCCGTTCCGTCCGAACCTACATTGGCTAGTTTTTCGACCCAATCGGTATCATTATCGTTTTCTTTAATTCTAAATTGTAATTCAAAAGAATCGGAAAGTTTTATTTCATTTTCCTTTGTATCGCTCATTTCCTTAATCAACTTTTTAAGGAGTTCCACCGCTTTTTCATTTTTATTTGCCTGATCGCCTGATGAAAAAAGAGAAGGCGCACCTAGATTGAAGCTGTTTTCATCATTAAAATTCTTTATCTCCACTAATAATTGAAAGATCTTATTGGCACTAGTAACCGTTCTTAATTCAATACTCTTAATAGCCCCCACAAAGTTTCTGGAGGCAAAGTCTTTGTTTATGTCTGAAATAATCCCATGAATTTCTCCTTCTTTAGTTATCAAGTCGCCTGTTTCTTTACCTATCTGCCTAATGATGTTGGCAAATCTTTCTTGCACTCTTTTGATGTATTCGGCAATTTTATCTTCTTCAATAAACTCTTTTAGCTTTTCTGCAAAAGCAAAATATTCTTCTTTATCACTAAATTTAGTTTTGAAGCTGAATAGATTCTCTTCACTAAAATGCCCCGTGAACTTGTTAATCAATTCTTGCAAATCTCTGTTTCGCTCAATCTCTTTGTAATGCAATTCATTGAGTTCTTCAATAATTAGCCTACTATTTTTTGTGGTTTTGTTGGCGTCACTATGGTTTAAAAAGTCTGTTTCGATTGTTTTGAATATTTCCGAAAGCTTAAAAGTGGCAAACGCTTGACTATCCTCTGCAAGGTTTTGTAATTTGATGTTTAACTGTACTAGCTGCTCATTAATGTTACTGAGGCTTTCTAATAATGTATTCTTTTCAACAACATAATCTGTTTGCCTTGTTTCTAATTGCTTTTCAAATTTTGCTTTCTGTGCTTTAAAATCATCAATTTTGTCAAACAACTGCTCCTTATCATATTTATACCTTTCCACTTTGGCAACATTAGATTCTATATAATCCAGTCCTGTCTTAATCTTCGTTAACCTTTCGTCTATTTCATCAATTCTTTTTGTATCGACACCTTTGTTCGTCAATTCATTTTTCTGTTGCTCTTTTGTGTTTTCAATTTGAATTTTAATAAGGGCAGCATTTTCTTTTATTGCATTGTTAAATGAAGAAATAATATCTACAACTGCTTTCTCTTCTGCCTTAATTCTGCTATCTTTCTCCTTCCGTTTGGCATCTAATAGCTTAGTCAAATTAGCCTCAACAGCCATTTTGTTTTGTTCGGCAACAATAAGCTCCTCATTCGCTTTGGCAATTAGTGCGTCAATAGCAACCAATGAAGTCTTCTTTTCTTCCGCAGCCTTCTTGGTTAATTCTGTTAGTGACACACCCTTTTCTGCAAGCTTTGGATTGTTTACACTGATGCTATATTCCTTTTTTTGAATATCCTCTTTTATGTCTCTTATCTGTGTTTTGTATTTCTTACCTACCTTTTCTAGTTTGTCCGTCAACTCCGTGTTTAGATGCTGAATAGCTTCTTTGCTTTTTTCAATCTGCTTATTGAGTGCCTCTTTATCTTCCTCATAGTCAGCTACGGTTTTAACAGACTTCTCAATCTTTCCTAAATCAATTTCAACACCATAAAAGCTGTTAGAAAAAGATGCTTTAACAGGGCTTAAATGCTGTTTAAACAACACATTGTCTTCATCTATCAGTTTACCAATATTGTTTTGCCAATCGGGCATTTCTGTATTCAGCCAATCGTACAAAGAATCTTTGCAGTTGTTTAGCTTATTGTTTATCGAACCAATCTGATTATTATAGTTGGCAATTGACTCCTGGTGCTTTTCTATTTTCCTATCAAAGTCTATCTTGTGTTTAGACTCCTCTAGTTCTCCTTCTCGCTCAAGGTTTTTCCTCTTTTCATTTGCTTGTGCAATTTCTGTAGTTGCTTTTTGAATGGCGGTTTGCAAAGCTTCGATATCATGCTTACAAGTTTCAATTTCAGATTGATAAAGAGGCGTGTGTTCTGTTTTAACCCTTCTTAATTCAAGGGCATGAATTGCAGCTTTTTTAGATTCCACTAATGACCTTGCACTTTCTAGAGACTCTTTATGTTGAACCCTCATTTCCTCAAAAAGACCATCATATTGTTTGGCAATTTTCTCTTTAAATTCTGTAAACTCTCTTTGAGCAATGTTTTGTAGTGTTATTTTTTCGTTTTCAAAAGCAATTCTGTTGTTATCATATTCCTTTATGAGTGCATCGTAGCGTTGCTTAATTTCTAAAAAGTTATTGGTCAGTATGGCTCTTTCTTTTTCTAAGCTTTCCTTTTCTGTCACTAATTCATTCTTTCTGGAAACACGCTTCACAATTTCCTCAATATTCTTCCTTGCATATTCTTCTTCTTTATCTTTAATTTCTTTCAGCTTATTTTTCAAAATGCTTATTTCGCCATTCTTCTCCTTTTGATAAGCCACAAAAAGTTCCTCAGAACGATAAATTCTTCGTTGTGCTTCGGCTTTTTCATTCTCTTTTTCCTCCTTTGCTTTATGATGATTAGGGAGTTCTTTTTGCAGATTATCCCACGACCATCCTAGCTGAGTTGCAAGTTCTTTTTTTTGTGAGCCAAGGTATGATATTGCATTATGCAGTTTTGCAATATCGGATGCTTGATTCTTTAAAAGGCTTTCTCCCCCTTTTGTTTTTAGTCCCCACTTTTTAATGTCGTTCATATCCCTTTCAAAGTCTTTTAAATGACTATGAGAATAAGTGGTTAGGTCTATTTTTATTTCTTCTTCATTCAAGGATTTAATGATGGTCTCTTTAATAAATTCAGCTTCTAGTTTTGAGTTCAAAAACACGTTTTGGATGGTTCTTGGGATGTTCTGAAACTGTTTACTTTCTAGAACAGCATACTTCCTAAACTCAGCAGACAACCCTTGATTATTTCCATAAATAATGTTTCTATATTCCTCATAGCTCGTAATTATTTTGGTATGATTAATATGCTTTCCAAAAACCTCTCTCGTTTTATCCCATGTTTCAAAAGCTTTTCCTTCTTTATCTATAAAAAAAGATTTGTCGTAAGCAGCATCAAAAAATCGGAAAGCCACTCTCCCTGCCGACTTAAATGCCATGATGCAGAAAAAGCCTGTCTCTTTAGCTACTTCATAAATGATGTAAGAATTTTGAAAAGGAAAATAGAATTCATCAAACCCTTTTTTCTCCTTTGCAATGCCCAGCTTTGCTTTATCTGCATTATAAAAAAATAAAATTGCCCTTAGCAACGTGCTTTTTCCTACGCCTTGCGTACCAATTAAATGCACGTTGCCATCCAAACTAACTTCTGCATAACGAACAGACTTATTGGCACTATTTATAAAAATTATTCTATTTAAATTTCTCATTATTTGCTTCTTCTGGTAAGTTGATGGTTAATATTAATTCCTCCAAATACTTAAACGAGGATAGTACTTTATAGGTGTTGGTAATTGAGTTTTCAACTTCCATAAAAGTATCTTTCTCCATTAACTCAAATAGCTTTTCAATGATCTCTTGTTGTTTTTCTTTATCACCAGCATATTTTTTTAATGCAGTCAATTTTTCTTCTAACTCAATGTCAGTATTAATTTTCACCAAGATGTCGTGCGGCGAAATGCGTGTACCCGTGCTGAAGGAATTATCAAACGTTTTAAAAAAATCAACCAAATCAATCCATTGATAGGCACGGGTAATCTTACGTTCCAAATCTACTTTTGTCTCAACCCTACTAAAATAGAAATACTCATCACCCTTTTCTAGTTTGAAATTAATTTTAGAAAAGTAATCATATAAGTTCTCGAAGTTGTTTTCATCATCAATTAAGCTGTACAACTTTCTTGTTTCTTCATCGGTACTGTTAGAACAAATGAATTGCCCTTTACTTAAAAGCTCAAATATTCTATACGTTTGTGGAGGTACTTTCATTCAAATTATTATTTGGGGTAAACCAATGCAAACTCTATTTCCATGCTAGAAGCAACTTCTTCAGAAATATTGAATTGGGTGTCGTATTGAGAGATTAATTGGCAGTAATAGGTTATTCTTTCATCAAAAGAAACTTCTTTACTGAACGGATAACTCATCACAAAGTCGAAAAGGTTATTACTCGAAGCCATGAAACCATTTTTCACTTCCTCCAGATTAATCATTATTTCCTCCTCAGTTTGGGTATCCAGATATTCATCAGAAATGAAATCTGCAACAGCTTGTTTGGGCTTAACGGCAGACTTACTTTTTGCCGCCACCTTTTTTATTATCTCATACACCTCCGTATTTTCTTTTAGATAATCTAAAGACAATTTTAACGGATACGTAGGATTAGTTTCGAAAAGTAAATCATTGCGTCTAACCAATAATGCAGAAATGTCTGATTGTGCTTGTAAGGTAAACTGATCTTTTAAATGTTTTATGTTTCGTAGCTTTTCAACAATGCTACTTTGGTATTTAATCTGATTAAGAAAGTCGATTATCTGCTTCTCCATTTCTATTAAGTTATGGGTACACTTGCTCAGTTGAAGCTTTAATTGAACAATGATAACCTTCATTTCCTCATCCAAAGCCGTTTTGAAAAAGATGGCTTCATCAACAGAAACCATTTGCTCCGTTTGATAAATTAAAGCAGAAATGTCGAGCCGTTTTTTATCAAGGTGTTCTAGTTTAGCCTTCTTTATTTTATAATTTGGTTCATTTTTAAACGCAATTTCAACATTTCTTTTCAAGTCCACTACGTTCCTCAATGCACTATTACCTACTTTTCTAAGTACATTTTTAATTAAACGCAGGTAATTATACTTTCTCGTTTCGTTATTTTCATTTGAATAATAGATAATATTCTCCTTAATTGTCTGAATATTTTCATTAATGTAGGAAGCATTTATTTCTTCATTAACCCCCAAGACTTGTTCGAAAAATTGAAGGTATAAGTCGTCTATTTCTAGGGTATTTCCGTTCTGCCTAAGGATAGAATATTTTATTAAGGCAGTTATCTTATCATCATTATCATCAACCGATTTTAATGCCAGATCATATTTGTAGCTTAGTTGCTTTCTTTTTTGAAACATATCCGAAAGCAGCTCCTTTTCCCGATGAAGCGTAAGCAAAAGTTCCTTCAAGTTAGTGAATGTATTCATCAATCAATTTGCGCTAAAGTAGAAAAATGGAATGAGACTTGCGGGGCAAAAAAAATCCCAGCTAAATGAATAACTGGGACTCTTGAAATATAGTATCATTTCTAATTGTTCAACATCAAAGGCATTACCAACATTAATAAATCTTCGCCATCAGCTTGTTCGGAAGGCTTAATTAATCCAGCCTTGGTGGAGGTTGACAATTCCATCCTCACTTCAGAAGTGTCAGCTGCATTCAACATTTCAATTAAGAACTTAGCATTAAAAGCAATTTGTAAGTCTTCGCCATCATATTGACAGTTCATGCGTTCATTTCCTTCAAAATTAAAGTCAATATCTTGTGCTGCCATTTGCAACTCGCTTCCAGTAATGCTTAATGCTACCTGATTGGTACTCTTGTTACTAAAGATACTTACACGACGTAATGCACTCTGAAAGTCAGCTTTGCTAACAATTAATTTATAAGGATTATCTGCTGGTATTACCACTTTATAATCAGGGAAACGAGCATCAATCAACCGACAAATCATTTGAATGTCGCCATGACTCACAAAAAGATGATTGCTATTGTAGCTAATAATTATTTCGTCATCATTATCTGGAAGGGCATTACGCAACAAATTCAAAGGTTTCTTTGGCACAATGAAGCTATCTGTCTTTGTTGCTTTTGTGTCTGTTCTTTTGTAGCGAACCAAACGATGTGCATCTGTTGCTACAAACTGAACATATTCAGGATTTAAGTCGAAGAATATACCTGTCATTGCTGGCCTCAAATCATCATTACTAACTGCAAACAATGTTTTATTGATGGCCGTAATCAAGGCACTACTTACCATTGGAAAACCAGTGGTATCATCGCTAGAAGGCTCTTTTGGAAAATTATCTGGATTTTCGCCCGGCACTTTATACTTACCATTATCACTAGTGATTTCAACAGAAAAGTTGGAGTCAATACTAAAAGTAAGCGGCTGGTCTGCAATATTTTTTAGTGTATCAATCAAAATTTTAGCAGGAATACAAACCTTTCCATCAGCCTTACTTTCCACCTCCATTTGCACACGCATCACCGTTTCTAGATCGGTGGCAACGATATTTAGTTTCTTATTTTCTATTTCGAATAAGAAATCTTCTAAAATGGGGAGAACCGTATTAGCATTAATAACACCATTAATTTGTTGCAGGTGTTTTAGCAAAGAGGAGGAGGAAACAATAAACTTCATATCTACAATATTATAAGCGACAAACCTACTGCAAATATTCAATATTCATTAAACATACTTGTTTTTACTCTTCATTTGAATGCTTATTGTTGTTATAATGTGGATATAATGCACTTTTGTACCTATCGCCTCTTGGTACACAATGGTTTCACAAAGAATACAATTCTTGACTCAATAAGTAGAAAAACCTGCATTACTTCGTGGTCATTAAAATAAATTGTTCCAATTATGTATGCTAAAAAAAGTTTGACACCCGATCAAGCATTTCAAAAAATAAAACAGTTTTGTGCCTATCAGGAACGATGTCACAAAGAAGTTACAGAAAAACTGTACAGCTATGGATTGCATAAGAAAGAAGTAGAAATAATATTGACAAACTTAATAGTAGAAAATTACCTGAACGAAGAGCGATTTGCCATTGCTTTTGCAGGAGGTAAATTCAGGATAAAACAATGGGGCAGAGTGAAAATTAAATACGAACTAAAACAAAAAGGTATTAGTAATTTTTGTATTACCCTTTCATTAAAACAAATTGAAGAAGAAGCTTATTTAGCAACATTGAAAGCCATTGCTATTAAAAAATGGGATAGCCTTAAAGGAGAACAATACATTACAAAACAATCAAAAACAACTGCACACCTATTACAGAAAGGATTTGAACAAAACTTAATTACCACTAAAATCAACGAAATAAAGGAAGAAAGAAAATAACTGAAAGTAGTACAACTTCAATTGAACAATAGTTCTTGAAAGGATACAAAAAAGAAGGCCACCAGTAGAAACCGGCGGCCGTTATCCTATAAAAACCAAAACCAAGAGTTGAATGACCAGTAACCTGTACTGAGCATTAAGTGTGTTGTTAAATAACAATTTAACCTATTAATGAAAATTTTGTTTGGGGCAGAAATAACACGTTATCTGTATATCCCTTTTCAATAACAGGTTGCAAATATAAGCGCATTTAATTTAACCTTCCAAATTTTTTTTATTATTTTTAGAATACTAATTCAAAAAAACCTTTCATTACTGATATGGTAAATTTATTTAGGTTAACTTGAAATAATTTTAAGATACTTTTGCGCCCAAACATTTTAAAAACGGATGTATTCGATAAACATAAAATTTGAACAAAAGAGCTTGGAACCAGTTACACTCAATAATGTAGCCGCAGGAGATAGTTTGCTGGAAGTATTATTAGACAATAATATAGAGCTACATCATAATTGTGGAGGTGTTTGTGCCTGCAGCACTTGCCATTTATATGTAGAAAGCGGAGATGAATTTATTGAAGAACTTTCTGATAGAGAGGAAGACTTCATTGATCGTGCAGTCAACCCCAGGATAAATAGCCGCTTAGGATGCCAGTGTGTCCTTCAATCTGGAAATGGAACAATCAATATTTTACTTCCCGACCAAACTCAATTTTTAGGAGAATAAAAACTAATTAAAATAATTATGACACATTTTGAACCACCAATACATTGGAGTGATCACGAAGACATTGCAATGAAATTGTATGAACGTTTTGGCGACGATTTTAATGAAGGTAAAATTTATAGAATTCGGTTTACTGATTTGCTAACTTGGATTTTAGAAATACCCAATTTTGCAGGAACAAAGGAACAAAGTAACGAGGGGCATTTGGAGATGATTCAGAGCCAATGGGTGTACGAATGGCGAGACAATCAGAAATAATCTGATTAAACATCTATCATTGACTTATAATTATTCTTTTGGAGAAGATAAAAGCATTTCTACGCTTGGCACGATGGTCAAACTTGGTTTTCGTTGCATTTACGCAGTGGATGTTCTACTATTGTATCCTAGAACCAATATTCCAATCAAAAAATGTTCAGCCCAACATTCATGGCAACCTGATTTACCTATTAATGCTTTCATACATTTTGGTTGCAGCCGCTGGTTACATCATTAATGACTATTTCGATTTGAATATTGACCAGATTAACAAACCCGAAAAAGTTACTATAGATAAATACATTGGCAGAAGATGGGCAATCTTCTTTCATTTATTATTCACCTTAAGTAGCATTGCAATTGGCATCTACATAGACACGCAAACCCATGTTTACATAATGGGGTTTTGCAATTTTTTAAATGGACTATTACTCTTCGTCTATTCTTTATCCTTCAAAAAGAAATTATTAGTTGGCAATCTTCTTATTGCCTTCCTTTTGGCTTGGGTAATTGTTGTAATTACCTGTTGTGAATCGAATCAGTTTTCTATCCTATCACACAACAAAATGATTAACACACAAAAACTATTGCGATATACCATTCTATATGGAGGATTTGCTTTTATCATAAACCTGATAAGAGAAGTGATAAAAGACATGGAAGATGTAGAAGGCGATAGACTTTATGGTTGCAGAACAATGCCAATATCCTGGGGAATGAATGCCACCAAAGTTTTTGTGGCAGTATGGATGGTGGTATTAATTTCAATCCTTTCACTATTGCAGTTTTACGCATTTCAACTTCAATGGTGGTTCTTTTCAATTTATTGTATTGTGGCAGTAATTGCTCCATTAATAAACGCCTTTAAAAAGCTCTCTAAAGCACAAACAGCAAAAGATTTTCATAAAATAAGTAGTTTAATAAAGATTGTAATGCTTACGGGCATTGTATCCATGATCTTCTTTAAAATTTATAGTTAGAACTACCCATTAACATTAAATTCTAAATCGTTAACTAATATGTCACTAATTCTTGCTTCTCAATCACCACGAAGAAAACAACTTTTAGAGTGGGCAGAAATTGATTTTACCGTCATCGTTAAAAGTACAGAAGAAAATTTTCCAGCAGATTTACCTATTCAAGAAGTACCAGTGTTCATTGCAAAAGAAAAGGCATTAGCCGTTAAAAAGTATATTGCTGAAGAGTATCCGGAATATGCAGAAAGTAACATACTTGCAGCCGACACGGTTGTAGTTTTAGGAGATAGAATTATAGGAAAACCGTTTGACAGAATAGATGCAATAAGCACCCTACAATCACTTTCAGGAAAAAGGCATTCAGTAATTACCGGGGTAGTACTATTGAGCGAAACAAAAGAAGTGGCCTTTGCAGATATTACTTATGTTACCTTTCATCCACTAACTGATGAACAAATTATATTTTATGTAGATAAATATAAACCTTATGATAAAGCGGGGGCTTATGCAATTCAAGAATGGATAGGAGTTGTAGGAATTAAATCTATAGAGGGAGACTTCTATAATGTGATGGGTTTACCTGTAAGTAGGGTAGTAAAAGCATTGAGGGAGAACTTTTAAAGTTTAAATTTTTAATTTTAGGTTATTAATTTAGTTGAATCTGAATTGTAAGATAATTTGATTTATTTATTTTGAATAATGCCCTTATCAACGGGTAGATAAACATAAACAAGAAGCTTATATTTTAAGCAAGGCTTCGGCCTGAATGGATTCTTTTAAAAAGAAATCATGAATGAAAAGCTTCTCCAGTTTATCTGGCAGTTTCAGTATTTTAATAGAGATAACCTCCGTTTAGCTTCGGGCGAACAATTATCTATCATTAAATTGGGCGTTAATAATAAAAATCAAGGACCCGATTTTATTGATGCACACATTAAAATAGACAACCTACTAATGGTTGGCAACATCGAAATCCACAACCTTTCTTCTCATTGGATAAAGCATCGGCATGATACTGACAAACAATATGGCAATGTGATTTTGCATGTGGTTTGGCAAAATGATTCTTCTATTAAAAATCTTTACGGCCAAACCATCCCAGTCCTAATTTTAGAAGGGCGAGTATCTAAACTGTTAGTAAACAGATACATTAACCTAATAAATGCCACTGGAATTCCTTGTCATAATCATTCCTTTCCTTCTATTGATGAACTTAGTTGGATTGCTTGGAAGGAAAGGTTATTAGCTGAAAGATTAGAAAGAAAATCCATAAACCTATTGCAATTATTAAAAGAATCAAACAATCATTGGGAAGAAGTATTTTGGTGGTTAATAGCAGCCAACTTCGGCATTAAAATCAATACTCTTTTGTTTGAAGAAGTGGCAAAATCAATTCCCAATTCAATTTTATTAAAACACAAACACCAAATAAACCAACTGGAGGCATTGCTAATGGGGCAAGCTAACTTACTGAATGGAGACATGAAAGAAGATTATCCTATCATGTTACAGAAGGAATATACTTTTTTAAAATTGAAATATAAACTGGCTGACACTGCTATTCAACCCAATTTCCTACGTTTACGACCAGCAAATTTTCCTACAATTCGAATGGCACAATTGGCAATGTTGATTCAGAAGTCAACACATTTATTTTCTAAAATAAAAGAAATGGAAAGTCTTGTAGAAGTGGAAGCTCTACTGTCTGTTGAAGCAAACGACTATTGGCACTATCATTACAGATTCAACCAATTGGCAGCTTTCAAGCCCAAAACATTGGGCAGCCAGATGATTAACAATATTGTGATAAATACCATTGTACCCATTTTGTTCGCTTATGGATCGTATAATAAAAAAGAAAGCTATCAAGAAAAAGCTGTTAGATGGCTTTCAGAATCAAAACCAGAAGTAAATAGTTTAATAGAAGGTTGGCAGACATTTGGATTGAAATCAAAATCGGCTTTTGATTCTCAAGCTTTGATAGAATTAACAAACAATTTTTGCCATCAAAAGCGTTGCCTTGAGTGTGCAGTAGGAAACAAAATATTTAAAGGATTACGGTATTGAGGAAGTTGTGAGTAGCTAGTCTTGAATGAATACACTAAAATAAATCCCCCTTTTTAGCAACCCATCTTTGCGCCTTCTTATTATAATAACTTTGAGAATTTTGCAAATATCACTTAGCAAAAATTAGAGATCCCCCTTTTAATAAGTCAATTTGAATAAGTTTTATGTATCTGCAAGAACATTGACAAATGAGTTTTTTGGGAGTGTTAACGCTAATCCCCTTGGCATTGGATGAGTATGTAATTGGTTATTATTTTATACACTATTGTTCGCACATTTTCTACTGTTTAATTATGCTCTGTCTGTTGAAAGATTTCGCTTAGATACGTTCTCCATTGATAGATTGAAGAACTAAAGACTGAATTATTATCCAATGTTCCAAGATTTTCCGACCGCCTTTGTACTCAAACAGAACAGTCGTTCGCATGAATGGAAGCTTCGTTCACCCGAACGGCTCTTCCGCACACTTTAACCCAATGTCCGTAAGCTTTCACGCAACTTGCGTAAGCTTTAACTGAGGAGTCGAGCAACTGAACCCAAAGCCCGTAAGCCTTCACGCAACCTCTGTTCAATTAAACAGAAGACTCGTACACTTGAACATTTCGTGTAAAGTGATAAGATTAAAGTGAATATCGGCAACATAAAGACCTTAAAACTAGTAGGATTTGTTTGCCAATAACACTTGTGTTGATATTTATATTTTCATAACCCAAACTTTCACTTTACTATGAAAATCGTATCTATCAGTAGTTTTATTCAATTGTTTTTAAAGTCTAAAACCTACGTTAATACAAATCCAGGCGAATTTGTAATGAAAATTTTAAGCTTATCATTAAACTATTTTGTCTATTTCTGCTTAAATAAAATATTGAAAAACATACCCCTTCTCCCCAAGCAAATCACTTTGTCTTTTGCTAAAGGTTACTGAGCAAGTAAATTAGGTGTACCCTCTTGCGTTTGGGGTCAACCTATTTCCTTTTAAGGTATGAGTCTTTTTTATTGACGATGCACCAAATTGTTTTAATTAGTAATGAAAAATAAAACAACCATTAAAATAGATTTTTGAAGGGTATTATTTTGTAAAGTAATTTTTATAGGATAAGTTTGATAAACGAATTGCTTAAATCGATAGATAATTGCCGATTTAGACTACACCTTTACTTTCTTCAATATTGCAAAAATGAATATTCTCAAATGTGTTTGGTCAATTTTTGCACTTCTTTGCTTTGCTAATAAACTACATGCGCAATCAAATCCTGCTATCAATGCAAGTGTTACAAGTGGATGTAGCCCTCTTTCTATTACTTTTTCCAACAGTTCTGCTGGCTTTTCAGATAAAGCTGTTTATGAATGGGATTTTGGCAATAACAATAAAGTAATAACTTCAAACAAAGATTCATCTGTTGGTGCCATTTATAATTTAGCCTCCATTTACACTGTAACACTCACGGTAACTGACAGTAACAAGGTTTCTTCTACTTCATTAAACATAAACGTTTTTAAAAATCCTACTGCTAGCTTCACCATTAATAAATATGGTGGTTGTACACCGCTTTCAGTGAAATTTACTAGCACATCAATTGCGGGAAGTGGGAAGATAAATTTTTATCTATGGGATTTTGGCAATGGAAACGTGCAGCAAGGAGATAGCCTAGCCGACGTATTGAATCTTTATAATAATGGGGGAAATTATCCTGTAAAACTATTAGTTCGTAACTCAAATAATTGCAGCAGTATTCAAATAATTAACGATTCTATCATTAGGGCTTTGCAATCACCCAAATCAAACTATGTTAGAAGCAATAATTTTCTATGCTCAATTGGAGATAGCTCAACGTTTACAAACAAATCAAACAACATTGATAATGCAACTTATTCATGGCGTTTTGGCGATGGAAAATCATCTACAACATCAAACCCTGTTCATCCTTATTTTCTAAACGGCACTTTTCAAGATTCTTTAATTGTTACTAACAAAAACGGTTGTGCCGACACAAGTTTTTCTGCTTCACCTGTTTATGTGGCAAGTTTTGTTACCAATTACAAAATACCAGATAGTGCTTGCGCTAATAGCAACGTAACCCTTACCAACGTGAGCATACCAACCCCAACAAGCTACTACTGGGAAAGTAGCGAAATGAATATTACCCCATTAAAAAGTCCTTCATTTAACCATACCTATGCTAACGAAGGTGCTTTTACAATAAAGTTGATTAACAAATTTGGCAGTTGCATCGACTCAGTTTCTAAAAAATTGAAAGTAGTTGCTTCTACTGTTTTATCCAATTTTGTGGTTAATAATATACCACTTTGTAACGGAAAAGTTTCTATTGTTTTAATAGATACTGTGGTAGGGGATAGAAATTGGGTTTGGAAACTAAATGATACCATCATACAAAAAACACAACAAGGAAAGTTTCAACTTTCGATAGATTCTATATATAAATTTTCATTATCTACTATTACCGCATCGGGTTGTGCTGCGGAAGTTTCATTATTAGATTCTGTAAAGAAAGTTCCAGTTAAAATCACCACAGATCCAATTAAGATTACAGGCTGCCCCGGACTACAATTAAGGTTTAGTACTAACCCTCCAATTGGATTATCAAACTATAACTGGGATTTTGGCGACACCACCTATTCTTCACAAGCAACGCCCACGCATACTTATAACAACGTTGGAACATATCCTGTAAGCCTTGCCTACACAACTGCTGATGGTTGCAGAGATACCGTATGGCTTAGGAGCGTGAAGACAGCCCTAAAACCAAAAGCGGCTTTTTCTATTAGTACCAATAGCCCAACGGTTTGTGGCAACACTAAAATATATTTCACAGATCAAACAATGCCTAAACCAATTAACGAATGGAGTTGGAACTTTGGAGATAGCACACCCATTAATCATACCTCCAATCCAAATCATTCCTACCATGACACTGGAACTTTCAATATGCAATTAATTGTTTCTAATGGAATTTGTGCTGACACACTTTTCCTGCCAAAATACTTTACCATTCTTCCTTCTATTGCTTACATAGATACTATTAAAAACACCTGTAACGATAAAAGGGATACTGTAACTTTTACACAGAAAAACAAACTAGTAAAGTCTGGAACTTGGTATTTTGGTGATGGTGATTCTTTAAGTTTGGATACATCAATTAGAGTGTATAAACATATATACAAAAACGAAGGAGCTTTTATTCCCATTCTAAAATCAACTGATGGCAACTGCATAGTAAGTGATTCGGAAAAAGTGTATGTACTCTTTAAACAACATCCCTATTTTGTAGCTGACACCAATAAACTTGTTGCCGATACCAATGTATTTTGCGAACAAGATTGGATGACGCTCCGATTGAAGCCAAAGAGTGTAGACACCAATATGGCAGTTGTTAATAACAATTCCTATTATGCGCTTCAAAGGTGGCAATATGGTGATGGCAGTTTTTATACCGGCATTCCTACCTCTTCCAGAAATTTTACTACAACCTACAAGGAAACCCTTACACCTTTAGCACCTGGCAAATTGAATATACGAGCAATAACTATTTCCAACTTTTTTGGATGTAGCGACACAAGTAATTATGTGATAGTGAAAACCAAAGGGCCAATAGCAGGTTATCAAATAACGAACGCTAGCGACTGCTTCAAGAAACCGATTACTTTTCACGACACTTCAAAAGTGATGTATGGTGTACCAATAGTTAAATGGACATGGGGCTTCGGCGATTCCACATCAACAACAGTTTCTGCAAAATACGACCAGAGTCACGTGTATGCAAAGCCAGCCTCTTATCCCACCTATCTAAAAGTAACCGACAAAGAAGGGTGTATTGATAGTACACGATATAATAATGCTGCTGCCCCAACAGGACCAATAGCAAGTTTCAATTGGCTACCAACGGATATTGTAACAGATTCGGCTACAGCATTCACTAGTACTTCTAACATATTTGGCTGTATAAATCCAAAATATAACTGGTCACTTTCTAACAGTAAATTTAAAGATAGTACCGCAAGTATTTCCTACACTTACTCGTTTCCTTTAAAAGACACCATTACTTTAATAGTTACCAATCCATCAAATCATTGTATTGATACTGCCATAAATAGTGTAATAGTTAAGCGAGCTATTGCTAAATTCTCTACAACTATATCCTATTCTGACAAACAAACAAGCTGCCCTCCTGCGGTAGTAACAGCCCAAAGTAAATCAATTGGAGCAACTCAAATTAGCTGGGATTTTGGAGATAGCACCTCAGGAACTGGATTAATAACAAATTCTGTTGTTCAACATACTTATGCTAAGCCTGGTGTGTATACCCTAAAATTAGTTGTTTACAATAACTCATTCCGAAGTGATTCTTCAACTGAAACCTTAAAAATAGAAGGCCCTTATGCAAACATCAAATCAAATATTCAAAAAAGTTGTGGTCCAACGTCTGTGGCTCTGTCAGCCAAAGGTGCGTATGAAAATATCAGTTGGTATTTTGGTGATGTGAAAAACACATTGCCAAATAAAAAAGACTCCATCCTAACACATTTATATAGCCAAGCAGGAACTTTTTTTCCCAGCATCTTGCTAGAAGATACTCATGGCTGCAAATCATCTTTTACTCTTTCAGATTCCATAATAATTGATACCCTAAAAGCATCCTTTACTCTCAACAACCATGTTTTCTGTAATGAAGCTGCCATCGTTTGCACTGCAAACATTAGTAGTTATTCTGGCGATAACCTAAAGAAACCATTAAGCTACCGTTGGAGTTTTGATAGCACAAATAATATCAATGCCACATCAACCCTGCTTTCACCCAATTTTCTTTACACCAAACCTGGCAAATATCCCATTACTCAAAAGGTCACTACTTTTGGCGGTTGCAAAACAATCAAAATTGATACTGTTCAGGTGAATGCTTCTGCCAAACCTGTCATGACATCGCCTACCAATGTTTGCGAAAATGAACCAGTTGACCTTACAGCAACTGCCGCTAATGCTGCAAAAGTTAAGTGGAACTGGCTCATAAATAACAAGGATTCTTCCTCCTTGCAAAAACTTGATACAATGCACTTTAAAACAGTAAAAGATAGTTCCTATAATGTTCAGGCAAAAGTGCTTACCCTAATTAATGGCTGTGCTGATAGTGCAATAGCAAACTTTATGGTGCACCCAATACCATATTTCAAACTAACAGTTACGCCCGCAAAGAAACCAATTTGCCAAAACGAAACAATTACACTTTCTGCTAGTGATGGCAAATCTTATTTATGGTCTCCCGATAACACAAACAATCACAATGCTTCTCTAACTTTAATAGCTCGAGAAACTGCCTTGTACTCGGTTACTGCCACCAATCAATTTAAATGTAGTTCCTCAGATACAACAACAGTAACGGTTGTTCCTAAACAGATTCCCAACTTTAATCCCGTGAGGCTTTTATGCAATGGCGACTCTGTGGAACTAAATGTTAATGGTGCAGACAGCCTCGTTTGGAGTACAGATAGCAGTACATTAAGCAATTTTGGAGATCATCCGTTTGCAAAACCCACAACTACCACAGACTATGAATTTAAGGCTAGCGATAAATACAAGTGTTTTACTTTTTATGGCAATATCAATGTAGAAGTAGGCAATACACCAACGCCAAAGAGCAACTACATAAATGTACTAACAGGAGATGTTGCGGCATTAAATACAGTTTCATCACCAGCATATACTTCTTATAAATGGACACCAAATACCTATTTGAGTTGTGATGGATGTGCCGTTCCAGACTGTACACCAAGATCAGACATTGGTTATGGGGTATTGGTTAAAACAAAATATGGATGCCAAACCACGGATTCAGTTTTTGTTCATATCACTTGTGCCGATGCCGTTTATGTGCCCTCGGCTTTTGCTCCCAATGGCTTAAATAAATTGCTGTATCCAGCAGGCAAGGGCGTTAAGAAAATTAATTATTTTAGGGTTTTCAACAGAGATGGACAACTTATTTATGAGAGAAGCAACTTCTTATTGGGAGACTCGAGTATTGGTTGGAATGGTAAGATGAAAGGAAAAGAAATAGAATCGGGGACGTATGTTTATACCTTAGAAGCTATATGTGATACGGGTGAAGTATTTCACAAAAAAGGAACAGTAGTTTTAATTAGATAAGCTTGTCTCTATAGTATAGTAGATTTTTCTTTTACTAAACTTAGTAAGCTATCTCGGCAACAACTAAAATATTTGAAACAAGTTGTTTTTTAAGCCAACAATTACTCTGTTGAATCAAATAATTGCATGCGTCTTTAGCCTCTACAGCTAAAGGAAGAACGATTCTATTAACTTTACAACCATCAATCAATAAATTTTAAATGAATAAGTTTCTTCTAAAAACACTCGTCACCTCTGTAGCAGTACTGTTAGCAGCTTTCCTTTTACACAGTGGCGTTCGGGTAGACAATACCATCACAGCAATTTTAGTAGCAGTGGTAATGGGTCTTCTAAACAATTTTATTAAGCCAATACTCATCATTCTTACCATCCCTATCACCATTTTTACGTTTGGGCTGTTTCTTCTCTTTATAAATGTAATCATTGTTAAATGGACTTCCGACATCGTGCCAGGATTCAGGGTAGCTGGTTGGCTCTATGCATTATTGTTTAGCTTGATTGTTTCTTTTTTTACTTCCATTATTGAACGCTTAACAGGAGAAAGAAGATAATACTGAATATAGTTATGTTGGTTGCAATTAGGAAGTTTTATTGCCAAGTTCAAAAGGAAAACACTAAACGCAAAATGATTTATTGTCAATTTAATTATACTTTGACAGATTAAAACGATTTTTATCCCTCAGGATCTCTACCGCTAAATTCATGAGTAAAAGCGATTAACTTTTATGCACCCGTCCCAACTATCAGAAAGTTCTAAACGCTCTAGAAGCTTATCCCAAACACGCAGCATATCAAAATAAGCACTTTCTTTTCTCCTCTTTCTTCCATTTATTCAACTGAATCACGCAAATATTCACTTGAGTCAGTCTATTACTCACTTGAGTCAGTCCACGACTCACCTGAGTCAGTCCACGACTCACCTGAGTCAGTCCACGACTCGCCTGAGTCAGAAAAAGATTCACCTTAGTAAGTCGACGACTCAGTTGAGTCAGACAAAGATTCAGTTGAGTCAGCCAAGGACTCACTTGAGTCGTGGACTGACTCAGGTGAGTAAATGACGTTTTTTGATGCTAAAATTGCTAAAGTAAACGATGTATTCATTGACAGTAAAGGGTTTTAAGGAGTTTATAGATTATACTCAGCAGAATTTGGTTTGCGAAATGAGTGAAGCTTCAATCATTTGAAATCAAGGCAGTTAATCATTCCTTTCGGCAAAAGCAATTTTCTGAAGTGTAACCAACCTCAATAATTATTCTTACAAAACATGGGGTTATCTGTTGGCCTAAAGATTTTAATTAAAAACGAATGATTAACCTCAAAATATTACACACAAACATGATGAAATCTAATGTGTCAAAGTAGAATTTGGTAACACCACAAAAACAATAACCATCAATCCAACTGTAATTATTGAATCCCCGCATCTTAATAGTGATAAAAATGTTCTAGGGTAGTGCCGTGAATTATAAGCCTACTGCAAAATCATTTTTATCTTTCAATGATTGATTTAAACGAGTTCTATCTATTACTTTCGCCACCTAAAATACTTCATTATGATTTCTACAGTGTTTGATACAGCAACAAAACCAATTGCAATAGGCAGCGACCATGCTGGGTTTGAGTATAAAGAAGCAACAAAACAATGGCTCATTGAAAAAGGATTCACCGTGAAAGATTTCGGCACCGACTCTCTTGCAAGTGTAGATTATCCCGATTTTGCCCATCCTACTGCCCTTAGCGTTGAGAGTGGCGAGGCAGCTTTTGGCATTTTGTTTTGTGGTAGCGCCAATGGTGTTGCCATTACTGCAAACAAACATCAAGGAATTAGGGCTGGCCTTTGCTGGGAAAATGAGGTTGCTAAACTAGTAAGGTTACATAACAACAGTAATATTATTTGCATTCCTGCCAGATTTGTTTCATTGGTTTCAGCCGAAGAAATGATCAAAACGTTTATGAATACTGCATTCGAGGGTGGCCGCCACGGACTTAGAGTAGATAAGATTAGCTGTTAAAAAAGTAGTAGCTTATCTAAATAAGAAACAATTGGGAGTAGTTGCTTACAATTTCGAGTGTGGTTTTTCCACTCAAAATAATGCCGAGCCATCTACTCCCAACTTTTACCTTACTCCATTCAACTTAGTAAAATTTATTTTTGATCCATCATCAAAGCAGAGATTTGCAGAAGAACTGTCTCTTCAAAATGGCTCGACATTAATTGTAACCCAAAAGGTAAGCCATTGCTATGCGTAAACAATGGAATAGAAATGGCAGGAATGCCCACCAAATTAGGGAATACAGTAAATATATCTGCCAAATACATCGCAATAGGATCATCACTCTTTTCTCCTATTTTAAACGCAGTAGTAGGAACGGTTGGAGAAATGATGGCATCATAGCTATTAAAAATTTCACTTGTTGTATCGCACAATAAACGACGTACTTGTTGTGCCTTAGTGAAATACGCATCGAAATAACCAGAACTCAATACAAACGTACCCAACAATATACGGCGTTGCACTTCTTTTCCAAATCCTTCACTACGAGATTTTTTATACAAAGCAGTAAGGTCATCTCCTTTGTTTAGTTCGGCTCTGTAACCAAACTTCACACCGTCAAATCGAGAAAGATTGCTACTAGCTTCGGCAGTAGTTAATATGTAATAGGTCGGCACAACATAAGGCAACAGTTTAAAATCAATAGCCTCAACCGTGTGTCCTTGAGCTTTTAATGTTTCTATATAGGCTTTTGTTTGTGCTGCAATTTCTTTATCCAGACCTTCATGTTCTAAAGCTTCTTTGAAATAAGCAAAGCGGAATTTTTTATCCGAAGCTAATTCTTGAGAATAAGCTGGCACAGGCTTTACAGAAACTGTACTATCAAAATTGTCTTCACCCGCAATCACTTCAAGCACAAGTGCGGTATCATCTATTGTTTTAGAAAAGATGCCAATCTGATCAAAAGAAGAAGCATAAGCAATCAATCCATAACGAGAAATACGTCCATAAGAAGGTTTAAAACCTACTACCCCACAGAAATCCGCAGGCTGGCGAACAGAACCTCCTGTATCGCTGCCTAAAGAAACCATACATAAATCGGCTTGAACAGCAACTGCAGAACCCCCAGAAGAACCTCCCGGAACGAGCGTATTATCAATTGCATTTTTCACAGCACCATAAGCAGAGTTTTCATTACTACTACCCATTGCAAATTCATCGCAGTTGTTTCTACCAATTATGATAGCACCTTCTGCCAGCAACTTTTCCGTAGCTGTAGCATTGTAAATAGACGTAAAACCATCCAATATTTTAGAGGATGCGCCAACTTTATGTCCTTTATAGCAAATAACATCTTTTAAGGCTATCACCACACCATGAAGTTTACCTAGTGGTTTCCCTGCTTGTCTTTCCGCATCTAGTTGAGCAGCCTGTTGCAGAGCATCGGCTTCAAACACTTCTAAATAGGCATTAAGGTGTTTGTTTTCTTCTATTTTAGTTAGATAATGTTTAACAGCAACAGTGCAACCGGTAGGGTTTGATGCTAAAAATGAATGATATTCTTTGATGGAAGTAAATGCGAACACAGTAGTTATTTTAAATTATTTATTGATAGGTTAACTCCACTCAGGATTAGCCTTGTCCTTTTTTTCAACTCTTTTGCAAAGTAAAATACTTATCTCATATAGCAAAACCAATGGGATGGCACAGATAATTTGACTAAGCATATCTGGAGGCGTAATGATAGCCGCAACAATAAAAATGATTAATACTGCATATTTCCGCACACTTTTTAGGTAAGTAGAACTAACAATGTCTGCTTTTGCTAAAAAATACATCACTAGAGGCAATTGAAAAGCTAAACCAGCACCCAGTATCAAAGGAACGATGGTATTGAAGTAGCTATTAATAGTCCAAAGGTTTTCTATGTTATCATCTAAGGAAAAATTAGCAAAGAAGTTAACAGTATAAGGAGCCAGAACAAAATAGCCGAAGAGAACGCCTAAAAAAAACAGAAATGAAACCCAGAAAATAACGCCCTTAGTGTTTTTGGCTTCATTGTTTGTTAATCCTGGTTTAATGAATTTCCAAAATTGCCAAAACACATAAGGAAAGGCAAGAATGAAACCACCAATTAAAATGATGTTGAAATAAACGCCGAACTGCCCACCCACGGCATTGCTCTGCATTTTTATATTTATTTGATGCAGGCATAAGGCAGAACCAAGGTTTAGTTTGTCGCCCATCCTGCACAAGAAAGTGTATGTGGGAAAGTCGGGGTGCATTGGCCCCATCAATATTCTTCTAACAATGAAGGTATTGTAATAGGCCATTGCGCAAGCACCGATGGCAATGGCAACGGCAGATTTAAAAACATGCCCACGCAATTCATCCAGATGCTCGAAGAAAGACATGTCAGCAGTATTGGATCTGTTGACATTCCTACTAAAAATATTTAATAATAGCTTAATCACACGCGGTAAAATATTTTATACAAAAAAACCTCGCAGAATTAATTGCGAGGCTCTAATAAATTAATTAAACAGGCAGAACCTATTTTTTATCAGCTGATTGATTACCGTGATCTTCAATTTCCTTTTTTACATTGTCTTTAGCATCCTTAAACTCTCTGATACCTTTACCCAAACCTTGCATTAATTCAGGAAACTTTTTTCCTCCAAACATCAACAAAACAATCAATCCAATGATTAACATGTGACCGCCGCTGAATAAATCTCCCATAACTTTAATTTTTTGTTTTAAAAAACAAAGTTAACCGTAAATAAAGGCAAACAGCATTTAATTACAGTTAAAGTAAAACTATCTAATGCGTTTTTCTTTAATTCTAGCACTCTTACCGCTTCTTTCACGTAAGTAGAATAGTTTAGCTCTACGAACTTTACCAACTTTATTCAAGATAACTGAATCAACATTTGGTGATTGAATAGGGAATAAACGTTCAACACCTACTCCATCAGAAATTTTGCGAACAGTAAAAGATGCAGTAGCACCAGTACCTTGCAATTTGATAACGTCTCCACGGAATCCTTGGATACGCTCTTTACCACCTTCTACAATCTTGTAGTTTACAGTGATATTATCACCAGCCTTAAACTTAGGATGGGTTCTTTTTGTAGTAAGTTGCTCGTGTATATATTTTACCGCTTCTTGCATAACATTAAATTTTTTCGGACTGCAAATGTAGGGGCTTGTTTTTATTTGACAAAAGAAAAATTTGGTTATTTCAAGTTTAATAGTATTATTTTTTTATTAATACCTACTTAGAAGCCAAATATCTGGTATGTAAACATGATATTTTCCGCCTAACCAATTAGCAAAAGACCATATCCATCCAGATGAAACAATTCCCTTTTTATCTTGAACAAGGCTTTCAAGACCATCATTCATTGCATCTTCATATTTAATTGTGTAGTATTTAGTTCCTCCCGATGAACGGTTCAGTGCTGCCAAGAATGCTTCTTTTTCTTTTATCACCGTAATATTCAATTTATTTTCCGATAGAAAATGATAATCTAAGTTACTTTCAGTGTGATAAGGACTTTGTTTGTAACTCACTATTTCTTGCTGAGGCTGTTCTTTAAATTCCTCATTAATTGTTTTAATAAACTTTACTGGTTGTTTGTAAGGCTCGATGGCCAGAAGTATTACAAACAGTACATTAATCATTATCGAGAATCCAACACCACCTTTAATCAACCAACCATAATATTTATTAGTCCATAGTGTACTTATAAATGCCTGCGTGCCCATGGAACTTCTGTACGCTTCGGCAGCTAAATACACCATGAAGAATAAAACAGGGAAAACAAAACGTTCCTCCTTATGTCCTACAGCACTATGTCCTACTACAAAAAACAACATAGCTACTGCGTATGGATTCTTAAAGTTTGCAAGGCTTTTGGCAAACAGTCCAAATAGAAAAATGGAAAGCAATGGCACAGTCAAGGCTGCAAGAATGGCAATATAATACCACCAAGGTGATGTTCCAAATGAAGCGGCTTTTCCCTGAACAATGTTTGCATAGAAATAATTGTAAGGCGTAAAACAGAACTTACCATAAAAACGAATATCTAAGCACATGTTTATGCCAACACCTACCAAAAACCCTGCATTAACTAAGAGCATTTTTTTGATGGCCTTGGAGTGATTGACAATAAACCAAATACCCAACCCAATAAAACAAAATGCTACTTGAAACCTGAAATAGAAGGAAAAAGCCATCAACACCCCAGCGATAAATGCCCATAAGAATGATTCATTTTCTTTCAGTGCTTTTTCTAAAATCAAGATGGACAGCATTAAAAACAGTCCACCCATGGCTTCGGCACTAAAGCTGCATCTTAAAAAAGGCATCAACCCCAAAAAGTTAGTTAACAGCAACAACAGGAACAAGTATTTCTCTTTGCCAAACTTTTTGATGACTAAATAATTGCAAAGCACAAAGCCCAACATACCCACTAGCACATGCACCATCGAGAACATGAAAAAACGATTGGTAATGCCCACCGATACCAAGAATTTATATAACCCAATAAAGATATACGGTTGAATGGTGGGGCGTATTTGTTGCGAAAACTCCCAAGGAAGCACGCTTACCGGACTTAATCCCAATTTGTAGGAAGCAAACTCTATTATCTGAAAGTATTCGTCCGAATGAAAAAAGTAAGTGTGCCAAGCCGTAAGCATCTGAATAATGAATGCCACTAGCAGCAGTACTTGTATGCGTTTATTGATGTATTGCATAAATAAAGTTGACCCCAAAAATAGGCAGGGATGCACTCTCAAACATTATTGCATCCATAAACAATTAGAAACCACTGATGCCCAGCAAAATTTTGTCTGCTATTGCAACCTTTGCATTTCTTAAGATATAGTATTCCATCATGAACTCTATTAATGAAGAATACTCAATCATTACTTCGCCCCTTTTTTTAACAGCATCATAATTATGAACCGTACTCTTTGGTATGGCAACAAGTGCTGTATCCCAATCTTCTTTCATTTGAAGTAGTTTAGCGACTTCTTTGCTAGGCATATCCCATTCTTCTGCATGGGTAGTGACTAATTGAATAAACAAACGTTGATATAGGTTAAACCTTGAGTGTTGTCGGGGTAGTTTAAACTTCTCTGTCATACTTTAACAATCATTATAAGCATTTACTTTAATCAAACTAAACTAACCTTGCAATGCTACTTTTCGGTCACAAAGCAAAGGATTTTAACTGTATTTCAGTTGACTAGAAACAAAGAAAAGTTTAATTCTCGACAGTACTGATAGAAGAAAAAAGAATTTATGTTTGTGTGAACTGTAAATTTGATAAAATTAACACCACATAAATTTATTGATTGCCATTATGGAACAAAGCGCACGCCTATTTGATTGCATTGATTATCAGTTGAAACATTTTCCGAAAGAGGACATGTTGGTGGCAAAAGAAAAGGGCTTTTGGAACAACTATTCTACTGCACAAGTACACAAGCTAACCGATACGCTTAGTGCTGGTCTATTGCAACTCGGCATTTCGGGCAACGATATGACTGCCGAAGGAGCAGACAAAATAGGCATCATCAGCAATAATCGCCCCGAGTGGGTGATAGTGGATATGGCGGTGCAACAAATAGGGGCTATTTTAATCCCTATTTATCCCACAACTAGTCTGATTGAAATAGAATTTATTCTTAGAGATGCAGAAGTAAAATACATGTTTGTGGGTAATGAAGAAATGTTACAAAAAATTAACAGTGTACGCTCGGCTGTTCCTTCTTTAAAAGGGGTTTACTCATTCGACACTATCAAAAATTCACCCCATTGGCAAGAGATTAGTGCCTTAGCTACAAAAGAAAGTAGTCAGAAGATGCAGGCCATTAAAGCAACAATTCCTACTTCGCACATTGCCACCATCATCTACACTTCAGGCACCACTGGCACGCCAAAAGGCGTTATGCTTAGTCACGAAAACATATATGCTAACGTTCGTTCTAGCAAAGAAAGTTTTCCTTTTGAAGATAATCCTACTTGGCGAGTTCTTAGTTTTCTGCCTTTAAACCATGTTTTTGAGCGAATGGTGACCTACATATACATGTATAGTGGCATCAGTATTTGTTATGCAGAAAGTTTGGAGACTATTGGTGATAACCTGAAAGAAATAAAACCAAATGGTTTCACCACAGTTCCTCGATTACTAGAAAAAGTGTTCGAAAAAATAATGCAAAAAGGTAATGACCTTCGTGGCATAAAACGAGGATTGTTCTTTTGGGCTGTTAGTGTTGCCAACCATTACGACAACCAAGTTAACCAAGGATGGTGGTATAATATACAATTGGCACTTGCCAATAAACTTGTTTTTAGCAAATGGCGAGCGGCTTTGGGCGGTAACATTTCTTTTGTTGTTACGGGTGGTGCGGCCTGCCAATTAAAGTTAATGCGCATTTTTAATGCGGCACAGATACCCGTGTATGAGGGCTATGGACCTACAGAAAATAGCCCAGTAATTTCTGTGAACAGAAAAGCTACTGCTGGCCATAAATTCGGAACAGTAGGGCCACCTTTAAACGGCATTGAAGTGAGGCTTGCCACTGATGGCGAGATACTTGTTGCCGGGCCTTGCCTAATGAAAGGATATTACAAAAGGCCTGAACTAACGGCAGAAACAATCATTAATGGATGGCTGCACACAGGCGATATTGGTGTGTGGGTAGGTGACAGCATTAAAATAACAGACAGAAAAAAAGAACTTTTTAAAACTAGTGGGGGCAAATATGTTGCTCCCCAACCCATTGAAAACAAGTTTAAAGAGAGCCCTTTCATTGAACAAATAATGGTGGTTGGTGCCGACAAAAAGTTTGTAGGTGCATTGATAGTGCCTTCTTTTAATTCTTTAAAAGAGTGGATGCGGCATAAACATATTTCCTTTACTTGCCATGAGGAAATCATTCAGCATCCTATGGTAATTACCCATTTCAACACGATTGTAGAAAGCTATAATACCCATTTTAATCAGGTGGAACAAGTAAAAAAGATTGCTTTATTATCTGAAGAATGGAGTGTGGACGGTGGCGAATTGACCCCTAAACTCAGTTTAAGAAGAAAAGTAATAACCGAAAAGCACGAAAAAGCACTGGAAAGTTTATACGAATAAAATAAATGTAAAAGGGCGGGAATCTGTTTACATAAACAGGTCTCGCCCTTAGATAATTCTATGAATGCTTATTTTTCTCTACGTCCTGTTGGAATCGTTACGCCTAAGCTCAAAATGAATTCATACGTTCCAAAGTTTTGACGAGCATGACCTTCATATATTTTAAGACCACTATAGCTTGCAAAATCCACTTTATTAGCTAGTTCTAAATAGACGGTATTGTAAAAGGTGGCTCGCAATGCACCTTCAATACCCATATTCCAGCCACCAATTTGAAAATGAGGTTTATTAACTTCCGAATCTCCTGTTGGCGTATAGCCTAGCATGTTTTCTACGTGAGGAATAACTGGCCCGATGCCACCTTTAGCAAAACCATCTAGCTTAAAGTTACTTTTTTCATCCTTACAGATATGCCAACGTTTGGTAAGGTTAAAAAGCAAAAAGTTAGCCCCATTGTTTAGGTAATAATAGTAGCCATTAGTTTTGTTAAAAGCCACAATAGTATCTACATGTTTGTTATTCATTGTGCCAACAATGTGTGCATTTTGGTTAGCAACAATAAATTTAGTATGATCGAAGTTTATTTCAAATCCGAGGCCTCTTTTTTCATCAAATATGTAGCCTAATCGATAGTTATACTGCGGAATAGACAACGCTATGTGCAACAATCCTTCATCCCAGCCTGGATGATCGTGTCCTTCAATGCTTTTAAATTTATAATCATTGCCAAGACCTGGCTGAACCACATGAATGCTACTATTGGTGTACCATTCCTTATTATATCCCCAAGAAAAATAAAACTCGCCTTTGCGTTCTTTCTTTTTTTGTTGTGCTTGCACTTTAAATGTGGTAAAAGCAATTGCCAACAAAACCACTACTTTAATAGAATTCTTCATTATTATTTGTATTATTTAAAAATATGAACTAAAATTTTACAGGATCAAGGCAAGGCGGCGCAAATATAAAGTAGGTATGTGTAAGAAATAGTATTAATGAAATACATAGATTAGCCTTTTGTTTAATTTAACCAGAATGCAAAATAGAATCATTAGAAAAGTTTTTAAGGAAAAGAGACAAAGTTTTTGGGTAATTATGTGAGTACCTCAAGTTGCACCACATTATTCATTAGTAAACGAATTAACACATAGTCACTTAGCACTTTCTTTTAGTTTAGATAAGAAAACAAAGCAAAAAAGTTGCATGCTTGAATACTCCAGTCTATGATGCCCTAAAATAAAAAGCCCCTCATTCAAATTTACTTATTCCATGAGCCTATTGTGTCTATGTGGTAGATGAATGTGCACTAGAGATAGTTGCATTACTATCCTTCTTAGCAGAGAATTTAGCCCAAATAAGTGCTTTACAATCCTTACCTGCTAATCAGGACGCTCATACACTCAATTAAGCAACCTTGTTTGCAGAGAAGGTTGTTTAATCACGTGCATGAGCTTCCCTCCTAGCAGCGAAAGAAGCTCATGCACGTGATTAAGCTTCCTGATTAGCAGCGAAGGAAGCTTAATCACCTGATTTTGTTGCCTTCTTAGCAACGAAGGTTGCTCAAGCACGCAAATGAGGTAATTCCACAGCAGAGAAGGAGACTAAATCACTTTTTTAGGCTCAATAAATGGCTGCTAGGTTAACAAATACAATAATATTTTATAATTATTCTATATGTATAATTTATTTATTTTCAAATAATTATTTATTATTTGGATAAATAGATTATGTGCTGCAATAGAACTAGCTTTACCCAGTTAAAAAGCGAATGAACGCTTATTGCAAATCTAAAAAAATGAAAAAATGGCCTTATTTTGAGAATCCTTTTCTTAATTGTGCTAAAAAAAGCTACAAAAAAGCAGTTAAAATTTCCACCTACACTGATGGCCAGTTATTTGCCAGACGCCTAGATCCTATTTACACCCCTCTGTATGCCGCATATCATCCCCTTCATCTACTACTATTAGCCGCTTACAACAAATGGAAAGCCGAAAATGATGTTCAAATTAGCACCACAGTTACCATTACCGACCTATTAAAAAAACTCTCTAGCATCAAAATCCTTGCTTGGGATCTTACGATTCAGGCTGTTTACATTAAAGGCTCTGCCGAATATGTACTGTTGATGGCTCATGGTCATAAGCCTTTTCAAACGGGCACTAAACTAGAGCGCATTAATACGGTAGCTCAGTTAAAAGAAAAATTAGTGGGCATCGTTCCGCTAGCTACCCTCGAAACAGAAGTTAGTGCGTTTTTAAATAATTTAACTGATGCAGAAACGAGTCAAAGTGGAAAAATTGGTAATAAGAAAAAGAATAGCAAAGATGTTCTGAAAGCACTCACTAACACAATGGTAGAAATGTTTAGCATATTGGGAAGCATGCAAATAATTAACAAACAAAACCCTACCGATTCTGCATCGCTTTTTGATATGGATACTATCAGAAATCAAGAACAATCAACTTTTACCGGTGCATTAAAGAATAGTGAATACGCTTGCATACTAGAACGCACATTTTTACTCACAAGTTCAATGGATGCCACATCTGATGCACTAACAGACTTAGGTTTTTATCTTGCCGCCAATGCCAACGATCCTTCTACTGGTCACACAATTATTAACGTTCCAGCAGGAACTACCGTATCTATTACGTTTAGCTCTTTCACAGGAGATACTAACAACACATTTCTTTGTGTAGTGAATCTTTCATCAATTGCCGCAGGTCGTTATGAAATAGATTTAGGTTAATAGCAATTGAAGAGAGAAGACACTATCGTTAAACAATATCGATTTATGAGACATATACCATTCATTTGAGTAGATTTAGTAAAATATTTTAGCCGTTATGCTAATTTTTTTAGTGTTGATAATTAAATCTAATTACCTTCGTCACATCATTAATTTTGAATATTAAATAAGACAAGATATGTTGAGTGCAGAAAAATTGAAAGCGTTGAAGCTTACCATGGATAAAATAGATAAAGACTATGGCAAAGGCAGTGTGATGTTAATGAACGAAAAGAGCCGAGAACCCATAGAAGTTATCTCTACTGGATCAATTGGTTTGGATGCTGCACTTGGCGTTGGGGGAATCCCCAAAGGAAGAGTGGTTGAAATTTACGGACCAGAAAGTAGTGGTAAAACAACATTGGCCATTCATATCATTGCAGAAGCACAAAAAAAGGGGGGTATGTGCGCCATCATTGATGCGGAACATGCTTTTGATAGCTCTTATGCTCAAAAACTAGGTGTTGACGTTGACAATCTATTGATCTCTCAACCAGATTATGGTGAACAAGCACTAGAAATTGCAGACCGTTTGATTCTTTCGGGCGCATTGGATGTTGTAGTAATAGATTCTGTGGCTGCCTTGGTACCAAAAAGTGAATTAGAAGGAGAAATGGGCGATAGCAAAATGGGATTGCAAGCTCGATTAATGAGTCAGGCATTGAGAAAACTTACGGCTACCATTAATAAAACGAACACCATCTGTATTTTCATCAATCAACTTCGTGAAAAAATAGGGGTAATGTTTGGTAATCCTGAAACAACAACTGGTGGAAATGCCCTAAAGTTTTATGCTTCCATTAGGCTTGATATTCGCCGTTCAGCTCAAATTAAAGATGGTGATGCTGCAATAGGAAACCACGTGAAGGTGAAAGTGGTGAAGAATAAAGTAGCCCCTCCTTTTAGAGCTGCCGAATTTGATATCATGTTTGGAGAAGGCATCAGCAAGCTTGGTGAAATAATAGACATGGGCGTTGAACTTGGTTTTATAAACAAAAGTGGAAGTTGGTTTAGCTATGAAGCCAACAAACTTGGTCAAGGAAGAGATGCTGTTAAAGGTTTACTGCGAGATAATCCAGAACTTGCCAATGAAATAGAAGGTAAAATTCGTGCAAAGATATTTGAAGCACAAACCGCAGGATTAGGTATTCATGATGCCGAAGCTGAAAAATAAGTAAAAAAATATGATAAGTAAGTTGAGTTACAAGTTGAGTTATCGCTTACTGTCCACTCAAACCACCGCATGATTTATAGAACATGCGGTGGTTTATTTTATTAAAACCACTGCGTCATAAATCCAACCAAATACTTCTCAAACTACATACAGTTCATTTAAAAAGGATTGCTACAGAAACATCTGATACAAACATCAATGATTTAGGCATAAATTTTATAATTTATATGCCCTTAATCTTGTCTAAATCCCTTGGCAAGACAATGTAACCTACTGTTTCCTTAATTTAAAGCAATAAGCATAATAAAACAACAGCAAAATAAACCTGTATCCTATTCAACAGAACTTTTACTTTTTCAAGTGCTTATAATACTTCCTTTTCTGGAAAAACAAAGAAGCATTTTCGTCTAGTTTATACCGTATCATTGATAACTCATATCTCATAACTATCTTGCCTTTATCTTTACCGCTTAGATACTGATTGTAGATATGAATTTGGATGTTTTATTGGCGCAATACCAGGAATCCCCCCCTGTTTCTCAACTGGCGGACAGGCTTTTATTTGCCGACCCTCAACAAATATTTCTTAAAAACTTACTGGGTAGTAGCGTTGAGTTTGTGGTGAGTGGGGTGTTTACGCATCCCAAAACGCAGGGCTTGAACCATTTGCTGGTGTTGAATGATGCCGAGGAAGCTGCCTACTTTCATAACACGCTAGAGAACCTGACCAATGCATTGGATTTGTTTTATTTCCCTTCATCCTTCAAAACAAAAAAGAACTTTCGCCTTTTAAATTCTTCGCATGTAATGCTTCGTACAGAGGCATTGACCAAGCTGGCTAATGGTGGCAATAAGAAAATAATAGTCACCTATCCAGAAGCATTGTTCGAGAAAGTGGTTCTACCACAAACGTTGAGTGGTAATATCATTCTCATCAAATCGAACGATACCATTAACCTCGACGGACTAATGGAATTGTTTGTACTATATGGTTTTGAGCGGACAGACTTTGTGTACGAACCCGGTCAGTTTGCACTGCGTGGAGGTATATTGGATATTTATTCTTTCGGGAATGAGAAGCCTTATAGGGTGGAATTGTTTGGTAATGAGGTGGACAGCATCCGAATATTTGATCCCGAAACACAGTTGAGCGAACGAAAGGTTTTGCAGGTAAGCATCATCCCCAATGTAGAAACACAGTTTGAAACGGGTGATAAGGTTTCCCTTCTAGAATTTTTGCCAGAGAATACCATCGTATGGCTAAAAGATTGGGACGTGATTAAGGGCATCATTGAAGAATCGGAACTTGATTTGGGTGAATTCCTCGAAAAGTCTCAGTTTGATAAAGAAGCAAAAGCTCTTGCTATACAAAACAGGCATCCCAAGGCAAAAGTGCCGATGGATGAGGAAGAGGACGATGACACAAAAGTGTTGAAGGATGTAAAGCTGGAAGATTTTACACCCGTAGCGACAACTGAGCGACAACTCCAAAAGCGTCACATAGTAGAATTTGGTTTTAAACAACTGTTTACCGTCGACCGTTTACCGTTGACCGAGAAGGAGTCAACCGTTAACCGTTTACCGTTTACCGAAGAGCCAGACGTTGTAAGCAATGAGCGGTTAACGGAATACGGTCAACGGAAAGCGGTTATCGGTAATCGGTTAACCATCAACTTCTCCACTAAAGAACAACCTTCCTTCAATCGACAATTTAATATGTTGATTGCGGATTTGACAAAACATGAAGCAAACGGATACAGCCTCTACATCTTCGCCGAACAGGCAAAACAATTGGAAAGACTGCACAGCATTTTCAAAGACCTTAGTACCGAGATAAGTTTTGTGCCTGTTGCCACTTCCATCCATGAAGGTTTTATTGATGAGGATTTAAAAATTGTTTGCTACACGGATCATCAGATATTTCAACGTTATCATAAATACAAGGTCAAGCAGGCTTTTAATAAGAACAAGGCACTCACCATTAAAACCCTCCGTGACTTACAGCCAGGGGATTTTGTAACGCATATAGATCATGGCGTGGGTACTTACAGTGGTTTGCAAAAACTGGAAGTGAATGGAAGACTGCAAGAAGCTGTGCGTATTATTTATAAGGACAGCGATATTCTGTATGTAAATATTAACTCCCTGCACAAGATTTCTAAATACACCGGCAAGGAAGGAACGGTGCCCAAGGTGAATAAACTGGGTAGCGATGTGTGGAGTAAACTGAAGGAAAAGACCAAGACGAAAGTGAAGGAAATAGCCTTCGACCTGATAAAACTATATGCAGAACGTAAGGCACAAGTAGGTTTTGCCTACACGCCAGATACGTATATGCAAACGGAACTGGAGGCAAGTTTTATGTATGAAGACACGCCCGACCAAGCAAAAGCCGTTGCCGATGTGAAGAAGGATATGGAAAGCACAAGCCCAATGGATAGATTGGTTTGTGGCGATGTGGGCTTTGGGAAAACCGAAGTGGCTGTACGTGCTGCTTTTAAAAGTGTGATTGATGGAAAACAAGCTGCCGTATTGGTGCCTACAACCATTCTTGCCTTTCAACATTACAAGACATTCAAGGAGCGTTTGAAAGATTTTCCTGTGACGGTGGATTATGTAAACCGCTTTAAATCTGCAAAGGAAAAGAAGGAAACTTTAGAAAGATTGGCTGATGGAAAGATAGACATCATTATTGGCACACACGGATTGCTGGGCAAAGAGGTGAAGTTTAAAGACCTAGGCATGATGATTATTGATGAAGAACAAAAGTTTGGCGTGGCACATAAGGAGAAATTGAAGACCCTTAAAACCAATGTTGATTGCCTTACACTTACTGCAACCCCCATACCTAGAACACTTCACTTTAGTTTGATGGGAGCAAGGGATTTGAGCATTATTAATACGCCACCACCTAATAGACAACCGATACAAACCGAGATTCAGGTGTTTAATGAAGATTTCATTCGAGAAGCCATCTATTTTGAAACCAACAGGGGTGGGCAAGTTTTCTTTATACATAACCGAGTACAAGGACTAGGCGAGATGGCTGCTTTAATACAAGCCCAATGTCCGGATATTAGTATTGGTTTTGCACATGGTCAGTTAGAAGGGCATGAACTGGAAGAACGTATCATGGATTTTATAGACCGGAAATATGATGTATTGGTTTGTACAAACATTGTAGAAAGCGGGGTAGACATTGCCAATGTAAATACCATCATCATTAATAATGCACATCAATTTGGATTGAGCGATTTGCACCAATTGCGTGGTCGAGTAGGCCGTAGTAATAAGAAAGCTTTCTGTTATTTACTCGCTCCACCAATGAGTACGTTACCTAGCGACAGTCGCAAACGTCTTCAAACCTTAGAACAGTTTAGCGATTTGGGTAGTGGCTTCCAGATTGCCATGCGCGATTTGGACATTCGTGGTGCGGGTAATTTATTGGGAGGAGAACAGAGTGGTTTCATGGCTGAGATAGGCTTCGAGATGTATCAGAAGATATTGGAAGAAGCAGTAAGGGAACTAAAACGTACCTCATTCAAAGAATTATTTAAGGACGAGATTACAAAGCAAGATGATTATGTGAGTGATTGTACCATTGATACCGATTTGGAGATATTATTACCAGATAGTTATGTAGAAAGCATAACAGAGCGTTTATCGCTTTATACAAGGTTGGATAGTTGCGAAAATGAAGAAGAGCTAATGGCATTCCACACCGAACTAATTGATCGATTTGGCCCAATACCTGAACAAGTAGAAGACTTGTTTACAACGGTGCGTTGCCGTTGGGTAGCCGTGGCATTAGGCTTTGAGAAGATGAGCCTAAAGGAAAACATCATGCGTTGTTACTTCATCAATAAAAATGATTCTCCTTACTTCGAGTCCGATTTATTTAAGAACATACTGGGCTACTTGCAAACAGGTACCAATAAGGCAAAGCTGAAACAAATAGGCAAAAACTTCCTATTGGTTGTTGAAGATATTAGGAACATGGAAGCCATGCTAAGGTTCTTAACACTGATGAAGAAGGGCGTACTGAAAGAAAGTGTTTAAGGTGAGTTACTTGACTTCCTTCATCATTTTTTTCATCTTTTCCATCATCTTGGGTAATATTTTTAGCGACATCTTTTCTGTTAGTTTAGTTTCAATTTGTTTTAATTCCTTTGTTTCTGGGTCGCTATAGTAAGTAAGTAAGTAAGAAAGTTCTGCATCAGTTAGGCTTTTATCAAGTTCTACTTCTTTTATTAGTTCTACATTCTGCTTTATATCATCCATTTGTTTTGTAAATGAAGGATCATCTTGCTGTTTTTTCATAATAGAATCAAAAGAATGAGTCATTTCTCTCTTCTCTGCAGTATCCTTAATTTCGGATGTAATAGTGCTGTTTACCATGTCTTTTGTCACGCCTTGCAATATTCTTTTCTTGGTTTTATAGCTTTCTTTAGGTGAAATGAGATTCATGAGTGAGTCTAGTTTCTCTTTTCTTTTAGGATTAAACACATAAGTTCTAAAAGAGGTGTCGTTCATTGCATCCATAAAGTTGCCATTAGTAAATAAGCTCATAGAACTATTCGTTACTTTTTTCGATGCTGATGATTTGTTATAAACCAACATACTGTTTATTTGCTTCTCGGTAAATGCAGAGTCGTATAATGGCACCATATCCTTTTCCATATCAGTCATCACTTCAAGCATGGTCTTTTTAAAACCAGCCTTCGTTCGTAATAACTTGTTGTTTTTCGCAGTATCTTCAAAAGGTTGCGCATCAGGAGCTTTCAATGTATTTTCTACCCAAGGTTTAATAGTAGTATCTGTGGGAGAGTCTTGTTTTGTAGGCGGATTAAATGAAGGCATTTTATCAAACATCGTAGATATTCCATCAATCATTTTACTATATGATTTATTGCTGATAGAAATCAATTCTTGAATCTTTTCTTTCTTGGTTTGAGAAAATGCTGGAGTAATAAAAATTAGAGTAAGCAAGGTGGCAAGTGCAATTGTTTTCATCTTGATGAATGTATTTCAAATGGGTAAATAAAATTTTTAACAAATATAAGGAGAGTGCGAAGGCATTATAGTTTTTGCAGAATTATAATTGCCTTAAATTTCATTAATTGTCATTTGCTATCGAACATCTGGCTTACTTTGCTGAATTAAATGTAGATTACTACTAAAAATATTACCTAAACACTTTAAACTTGTGGACATAATTATCACCCCATAAAATAAATAATTCATGAAAGAGAATAGAAGAGAACCAATTCAGGAGAACGGGGAAATTGAAAAGTCGATGAAGCATTTAATTGTCCAAATCATTGAGTATATACCAAATGCTATACTTAGTAGGACTATTATTAAAAAAATGACTGGAAATATTACTGCTATGTCTTTTGATACTGGAGAAGAGATTGGAGAAAAGTCTGTTCCTTTTGATACATACATTCAGATAATAGATGGTGAAGCATCCGTAACCATCAATAAAATAGAACATAACCTTAAAATAGGCAATGGAATTGTAGTACCTGCACATAGCTTCCACAGTTTTAATGCTAAGGAGCCATTTAAAATGATTTCTACTGTCATTAAAAGTGGATATGAAAACCAGTTGATATTTCATTAAATTGAATGAAAGGAGTGATATGGCAGTTTGTTCTTAAAAAGAAAAACAGGTTTAAAATAGGAATGCTTTATATGGTAAATCTTCTACTAGCCTTTATAAAATTAAATAAAAATAACCCAAAATTTGTTTATGATTATTTATTAGTGTTTTATTTACTGAAAATAGAAATCCCCATTTCTCCAGCAGGAGTCCCAATATCTGTTGTAAGTATGGGAAAGGGGAGTTGAGAGAAGAGGTTGTATAGAAACAAAAGATTATTAAGACATTTAAAAAAGGCTATCACATTAATTGTGATAGCCTTTTTTAAACATTAAATATTAATCATCTGCTTAATTTATTTAGATTCTATTCCTTATCTATTCATACTCGCCAAAAACTCTTCGTTACTTCTCGTTCCACGCATACGTTTCAGCAATTCATTCATGGCTTCTTCTGTATTCATATCATTTAAAAACAAACGTAAAATGTTCATTCTTGCTAATACATCCTTATCTAATAGCAAATCATCACGTCTTGTACTTGAACCGACCAAGTCAATAGCAGGGAAAATACGTCGATTACCCAATCTTCTGTCAAGCACCAATTCCATATTACCAGTTCCTTTAAACTCTTCAAAGATTACCTCATCCATTTTGCTACCCGTTTCTATTAATGCAGTAGCAAGAATAGTTAGAGAACCTCCGTTTTCAATTTTACGAGCGGCACCAAAAAACTGTTTAGGTTTTTGCATGGCGTTAGCTTCCACACCTCCACTCAAAACCTTACCGCTAGGAGGTGCAACAGTATTGTAAGCTCTTGCCAAACGAGTAATGCTATCCAAAAGTATAACCACATCGTGCCCACACTCAACTAATCTTTTGGCTTTTTGCAGAGCCATTGCCGACACTTTTACGTGCTTTTCAGCAGGCTCGTCAAACGTACTCGCTATTACTTCTGCATTTACACTACGCTCCATATCTGTTACTTCTTCTGGCCTTTCGTCTATCAAAACAACCATCAAATAACACTCAGGATGATTAGCCGCAATTGCGTTTGCCACCTCTTTTAGCAACATGGTTTTACCCACTTTTGGTTGAGCCACAATCAATCCACGCTGACCTTTACCAATTGGTGTAAACAAATCTATTATCCGAGTACTATAATTGTTTGGTGTAGTGAATAAATTCAACTTTTCAAAAGGAAATAAGGGAGTAAGATAATCGAAGGGAACACGATCTCTAACCTCATCTGGTCTTTTCCCATTGATTCCATCAACTTTTAAAAGAGCAAAATATTTTTCACCTTCTTTAGGAGGGCGAACAGTTCCATTAACGGTATCCCCTGTTTTAAGACCAAATAATTTAATTTGACTAGGGGAAACATACACATCATCTGGAGATGTGAGGTAATTATAGTCTGATGAACGAAGAAAGCCATAGCCATCAATCATCATTTCCAAAACACCTTCACTAGTGATGATGCCATCAAATTCAATATTAAAAACTGGCTCTTTTTTACTGTAAGTAGGCTTAAAAGTACGCTCTACAGGTTCAATTGTATTTACGTTTATATTATTATCCTCATCATCATCGTCGTCATCGTCATCATCCGTTGTTTCATCAACGTCATCAGCACTTAATTGAGGAAGATTAAGTTTTGGAATTTCAATCATGTTACTCAAGTGTTCCGTAGCTTGTAGTAATTGTTCAGCTAGGCTCATTTGTGCAGGATCTATTCCTTCACCAAGTTCCAAATCCGACAAATCGTAATCATAGTCCTCCTCAGGTTCTTTTACCTTTTCTTTTTTAGGAGCCACCTTTTCCTCAACCTTCACAACCTCTTCTTCAATTGCCGGAATCACTGCTTCTGGAATTGCGTTAATAGGTTTGCGTTTACGAGGGCTTTTTGTTGGCTCTGTAGTTTTCTCCTTTTCTACTTCCAATACTGGTTCTACTGGAATCTCTAATTGAACAGGTGGTGGTGTAGGCTCAGAAATAGGTTCTATTTTGGCTGGTTCACTTAAAACCACTTCTTGCACTCCTTCAGAAACAGAAGTTTTTGCAACTATTGGCTTACGAGGGCGTGGTTTGCGTTTTTCTTCTACTGGAGTTTCCTCTACATGAGCAGGTTGAGCCTCCAATATTTTATTTATTAAAGTTTGCTTATTAAGCTTTTTTACATTAGTAAGTTTTAATGCTGTTGCAACTTCTATAAGTTGAGCCAAGAGCATACCATTCAATTGCAAAATATCGTACATATAGAGAAAATTATAAAAGCCTTTAAGGGGTGCTTGGTGTAATTAAATACAGTGTTAACGTATTATTATAAATTAGAAATAAAATTTTATTGAAACTATTTGGAAGGAGAGAAACTGATTGGATAGTGAGATTACTAATACTTATTTCAGCTTGTTTCCGCTGCAATGTTACAGGAAAATATTCAATACAAACAAATAATTGTCCTTCTTTTTTATTTACCTAAAATAATAACAAATTATTAAACCCAATTTTTAAAGCAGTGAAGTACTCTCTAAGTTTAGTGTATCTAGTTAATTTCTTATTGAGCAGCAAAAGGAAGGTGAAAGAAATAAATCAAACAAAGGCTACACTGAAGTGAAAATTGCTCAATTTATTTTGACTAGAATACGCTCAAATCAACTACTAAAGTTGCCTATTATGCTAAATTAATGTTGAATTTTTCTAAGAATCACGCTTACAATTCTTTTCCTTTACTTTAGCAAAAATTATTTGCACATGAAGAATTTTACACTTGTATTGAATATTGTTCTAGTTATTGCAGTAGCCGTTCTTTTCTACCTGCATTTCGCCCCTTGTAAAAAATGCGCTTCGGCAACTAATGGAGGTAGTGTTACAAAAGCAAATGGTAGTTTTAAAATTGCTTACTTTGAAATGGATTCTTTACAAAGCAATTTTGATTATTACAAACTTGTTGCCAAAGAACTAGGTAATTCAGAACAACAAAAACGAAATGATCTAGCTTCAAAGAAGGATGCTTATGTTGCTAAAGTGAAAGAATACCAATCTAAAGGACAAAGCATGACGCAAGCCGAAATGGCAAAAGCACAACAAGATATTGCCCAAAGGGAAAGGGAGTATCAGCAAGATGAACAAGCAAAATCGCAAGAAATGCAAGAAGAGAGTTTTAAGAAATTGCAAGACGTAAAAAAGAAAATTGAGTCATACCTTAAAGAATATAACAAAGACAAAACTTATTCATTTATTATTTCTAGTTCCGCTGATCTTTTATACTATAAAGATTCAGCTTACAACATCACCAATGACCTTATTAAAGGATTGAACGAGCAGTATAAAAATAAAAAGTAAGATTTACTGCCTTACAGGTCTAAAACTACTTTCAGGTTTTCGCGAAGCTTAGCTTGTTGACTTTTAGTTAATGAGCCAATCTTTTTCAGTAACCGACGGTTATCTATTGCTCTGATTTGGTCTACTAAAATATCGCTAACTATTTCTGTTTCCATGGCAGAAAGGTGAACTCTCAATAGGTCAATTTCTAGGTTTATGTTAGTGGTTATGGGGCAAATGATAGTACTTGAATGGTTGTCATTCAATAGATTTGTTTGAATAACAACAACTGGTCTTGTTTTGCCTGGTTCCGTTCCTTTTGCAGGACTCAGATTTGCTGAGTAGATGTCAAATTGTTTAATTTTCATCTTGCAATAGTTCCATTTCTGCTAATACTTCCATTGAATCTATTACTGAAAGCTTTGATTCGGTTTTCAATTTGTCTTTTAAAATCTTTCTCTTATTTAGTTGATTATAGATGCTGATTGCTTCATTTATATATCTGTTTCGAGGAAGTTTTAACTGTTCTGTAATTTCCTCAGTTTCATGAAATATCGTTTCATCAAGTTTTAATGATAGTTTCTTCATAAATTCTTTTTGTAAAAGTATATACTTTGGGTGTATACTTTTTTTATTTGTTATAACTAGAGAATTGTGTTTCGAAAGCTTTATTAGAATTAGTTTTTCTCTTTTTTGCCCCTCGCCAATCGTATTTCAATCGAAACTATTACCTTTCAACCCTATCTTTTGTTAATTTGGATGGGATTCTTAATACACACTTATGAGCAATACAACGTTTAAACCTACGCTAGGATTGGCAGATGCCACTATGATTGTTGCCGGAAGCATGATTGGGTCTGGGATATTTATTGTGAGTGCAGATATTGTACGGAATGTGGGCAGTGCCGGCTGGCTGATAGCTGTTTGGCTCATTACAGGGTTTATGACGCTCACGGCAGCGCTGAGTTATGGCGAGCTGAGTGCCATGTTTCCTAAGGCTGGTGGTCAGTATGTTTACCTAAAGGAAAGTTACAATCCTCTTGTTGGTTTTCTGTATGGGTGGAGTTTCTTTTCTGTTATTCAAACAGGAACTATCGCTGCTGTTGGTGTTGCCTTCTCTAAGTTTGCCGCCTATCTTTTGCCTGCTTTAAGTGAGGATAATAAACTAATCAAGATTGCTACAGGCGTAAACAGTTGTGGGTTGCCTACTTACTTTTCCATCAGTGCTGCACAGGTGGTTTCCATCGTTCTCATTGTATTTCTTACCTACACTAATACTAGAGGTGTAAAGGGTGGCAAATGGATTCAAAACATCTTTACTACTACTAAACTTGTCTCTTTATTTGGACTAATCATAGCCGGTTTCATCGTTTTTAAACCAGAAGTATGGCAGCACAACTGGGCAAATACATGGTCTGCTACCAAGGCTACATTGGTAGATAATTGTAATTCTACGCTTGGGTTCAACGTTACACCTATTGCAGGAGCTGCATTGATGGGAGGTATTGCAGCGGCAATGGTTGGCTCTGTGTTTAGTAGTGATGCCTGGAATAACGTGACTTTTATTGCTGGAGAAATTAAAAATCCTCAACGAAATATTGGTCTAAGTCTTTTTCTAGGAACACTGATAGTTACCCTTATATATGTGGCTGCTAACCTGATGTACATTTCTGTTTTGCCTTTGGAAACCTTGGCACATGTGGAAAAAGATAGGGTTGCAGTTGCAGCTTCGAGGGTAATATTCGGAAATGCGGGCACTGTAGTTATCGCCTTGATGATTATGGTTTCTACTTTTGGGTGTAATAACGGATTGATTTTGGCTGGGGCAAGAGTATATCACACCATGGCAAATGATGGTTTGTTCTTTAAAAAAGCTGGCACACTGAATAAAAATTCTGTTCCTCAATGGGCTTTGTGGGCGCAGTGCATTGTGGCTGCCTTATTATGTTTGAGCGGAAAATATGGCGATCTCCTCGATATGATTTCATTTGTAGTAGTAATATTTTATGTACTAACTATTGCTGGCATCTTCATTCTCAGGAAAAAAAGACCAACCGCAGAGCGTCCTTATAAGGCTTTTGGTTATCCCGTTTTGCCAGCCATGTACATAGTAATGGGCATTAGTTTTTGTGGTTTATTGATTGCCTACAAACCAGAATTTACATGGCCTGGATTAATTATTACCCTCATAGGCATCCCATTATATTATATTGCGGTCGCAAATAATAAAACAGTTTCTACTTAGTTCTTTACCACTAAGAACACCAAGATAAGAAGCACAAAGAACACAAGGTTTCTGAGCCATATCAAAATGACTAGAGTTTCTTTGTTAAAACCTTGTGTTCATTGTGGTTAAATCTTATTTGTAGTAGCATAAAAGAATGTATAAGTATGTATTTTGAACAACTATTCAAAGATTTTGGAAATATTACAGTGGCAGTGATTGGCGATGTAATGTTGGACACCTATTTATTTGGTAAGGTTGAGCGTATTTCGCCCGAAGCTCCTGTGCCTGTGGTGGCTGTTCAGCACAAAGAACAGCGCATTGGTGGGGCAGGTAATGTTGCCCTAAACACCGTTTCACTAAATGCAAAAACATTTATTATCTCGGTTATTGGAGCCGATGATGATGGTCAACAATTGACTTCTTTATACAGTAGTCAGAAGATTGATACTACTTATCTGATTACTTCTCCCCACAGAATTACGACCAATAAAACCCGCATTTTGGGTGGCAATCAACAGATGATGCGTTTGGATTCTGAAACAACCAAGGATATTTCAACGGAAGAAGAAGACTTATTACTCAATCAACTTCAAAAGTGTATTGCCCACAATAAACCAAGTGTTGTCATATTTGAAGATTACAACAAAGGCGTACTTACCGAAAGAGTGATTGCAGAAGCCATTGCACTTTGCAAACAGCACAATATTATTACCACCGTTGATCCTAAGCACAAAAACTTCTTTGCTTTTAAGGGGGTAACTATCTTTAAACCTAACCTAAAAGAGGTAAAAGAAGGATTGAACATTGCCATCGATGAAATAAATATTACCACACTAAATGCGGTGCATCTTCAACTTCAGGAGCAGTTGCAGCATAGCATTTCCCTCATTACTTTATCGGAGAAGGGCGTGTTTTTTCAATCGGAAGATGAGTCAGCAATTATTCCTACCCACATCCGTTCTATTGCCGATGTTAGTGGTGCGGGTGATACTGTTATTGCAGTAGCCTCGTTGGCGTATGCTACAACAAGGGATATGAAACTGGCAGCAGATATGGCCAACATTGCTGGCGGATTGGTGTGCGAGGAAGTAGGAACGGTAGCCATCAACAATCCTAAGCTGTTGAAAGAGTGCGATTATTTATTGTAAATAAAAAGTTTTCAGGCAAAATGTAAGCCTTCACGGAAGTCTGGTAAGCCCTTACGGAGTTTCCGTACAACTGAACGGGAACTCAGTAAAGGCTTACGAAAAATTTGTTCAATTGAACGAACTTTCCGTAAGGTCATACGGAAGTTCCGTAAAGTCTTACGGAAAGTTCGTAAGCCCTTACCGGCCTTCCGTTCAATTGAATATTTCTTTTAAAACGCTTGATAATACAGTAAGTTGATTGCTATTTACTGTTTTTATTTTTTTTATTTCTATCTTTTAAAACAGCACTACTTACTATAATCACATCACCAATATTCATTTTGGCTTCCTTTAGCTTGATGTTTAATTCTGACAAATGCTTCTTGATAATACAAATTTCTTGTTTATCATATCCAAGCGAAAAGACTTCTAAAGTAAAAGAAGTGGGAAATTTGTCTGTATGTAGCGAGAATTTACCATTTCTATCAGTTGCTGTGCCTACCTTAAAGCCTTTTACTTTTATTGAAGCACCCTCTACAGGTATCTTTCCAGTGGTGTCCGTTACTACTCCCTCAAGTAATCTATCACTAATTACCCTGCCTTTTGTTGTTGGATATTTTAGTGTATCCTCTCTTGCTTTCTCAGTATTACTTTGTTGGAAAGTGCTATGTTGGGTAGTTTGTGCTGAAGATTTATTGCCCAATAAAACAAGGCAGAAACCGATGCCAGCCAATACTTCCAGTTTTTGCGTGGCTGCAATTGTGTTTCTATCAGAGGGCGTTGCAATTGGTCAATATCAAATCTGCCACATACATTCCCTCTTTAATTATGAATCTAGCAATGAGAAAATTTATGGTTACACCTGACGTATGTTCTCTAAACAGAAAAATCAGCCTACTACTTTCGCTGCGTTTCATCATTATCGATCTATCATGCGAATTAGCAAATGCCTCTTCATTATCTTTTCATTAATTACAGTCCTTGCAAAATCTCAAACAACAACATCTCCCAAAATAACTACTTATTTTAGTGTATATCATACCATTGGCACTTATTGCCAAAACAAACCTTCCTACATTTTTAGTACTAGTAATTATGTGATTGGTTTTCCTTTAGGCATAAATATTTATAAGTATCCAAAGGTTGGTTTCTCCTTCGAGTTTATCCCCTACATCACTTCTACTAATACGTCCAAACCTGGTGCAAGTCAAAGCCGTGTGAGTGAGCTACAGTTTCATCCTGGACTATTATTACCCCTTAAACATGGCTTTGCACTAACGGAAAGAATATCTCTTTCTACCTCTGGCAGATATGGAGTTACACAAGTATTTACAAAAACTTTGAAAAAAGACAACTACTGTTCTTACTACGCTTCTGTGCCAATAGGTGTACGATTTGGCAATGAAAACACGCCAACCCCAGCCACGAGTGCTTCGAACTCGCTATTTTTTGGCTTATGCTTTGGCGTAGCATTTTAAAATCTAATAACAATTAATCCGTTTCTAGTTACCCTCAGGCACATTTTTATCACTTAGAATAAAAAGACTTTACTAAGAACACAATAATTGTAGGCAAGTGTTGTTTGAGCAGAATTACCAACCGGTACTCTAAAACTTA
Source organism: Chitinophagaceae bacterium (assembly GCA_947447825.1). Taxonomy (GTDB): domain Bacteria; phylum Bacteroidota; class Bacteroidia; order Chitinophagales; family Chitinophagaceae; genus Parasediminibacterium. The sequence continues at coordinate 59,955 of CANFLL010000002.1, forward strand.
GTATTCGTTGTTTTTTCCTTGTGTACTCCAGATGAGTAACAATAAAAAAGCCCTTGAACAATTTCAAGGGCTTATTATTATAAAGTATTTTATGCTTACTAATAAACGGGGCAACTATAACCTTCAAGGTTAAAGGAAAGACCAATTTCGAATGTTGCATAAGAATCATTTTTGCCATTACCTCTTTGATAACCTTTCTTTCCTACGGCATCACCATAAATATAACTTCTGTCTTGAAGGTTCTTTGCAATGGGCGCATCTTTAAAAGCATCAGCACCAGCATAGGTTCCATTTACATCATCCAAATAACCGGTAGAGGTGAACCGATAGATTATTTCAGAAAATATATTTACATGATTACTAATGTTATATTTCACACCAAAACCAATGGGTACAACAAAAGCAAATGAACTATACTGAACATCTTGACCTTCAGTTTTATACTGGCGGAGGTAAACCTTTTGATCTCCATAATAAGTATATGGATTATAGTTGATTGCCCCAACGCCCAAGCTTAAATAAGGTGTAAAACGATATTCTTCTAATTGGGGATAAAACTTAAAGAAATTAAAATTTCCACTTAGACTCACTTCCCAAACATCAGAGTTGAAACTTAAATTTCGGGTATGGTCATGAAGATTGGTACTGTATTTATCTGAGTAACCCAAAAATGAATAATGGGCACCTGCTTTCAAACTAATGTAGTTGTTTAGTTGCTTGAGATAAAAAGCACTTGCTGCAAACTTAGTGTGCTTAACAACTGAATTTGGATTAATGTCTCCGAAATATTGCCCTAGGCCTGCCGAAAAACCAAATTCTCCTTCATGTATGTAGGTCTGTTCTTGTTGTGCAGATACTAATGTTGAGAAACAGACAAGAACAATCAAAGTTGAGATTCTAATATTCATAATTGTAAGTAGAAACCTTTTTAATAAGTCGGCAATATAATTAGTATATCCTTCTGATAAACATTTTGAAGTACCCATGTTAAAAAAAAATAATTTTTAACGGTATATTCAAAGAATAAAAGTATGGAAACAAGAATAAATGGCTTAATGTTTTTTTCAAGAATAATCATCCTATTCACAAATCAAACCCAAAGTGCTAATTCAAATGCTCAAATAAAAAATCCATTTTACAAGTAGAATCAATTGGTTTGCAAAAAATAACACAAAATCGATAACGTTTGCGCAAATTTATACGGTAATATTCCCACTTTTTTTTGGACTTTTGCCCAAAATAATAATGTCTATCAACAATTAAGTTCACTTTTCTTAATATGTTTGCCGAGTTAGATTAAATAGTCTGGTATGTTTCTTATTTTAAAATTGCTTGAAAATTGCTGCCATACTGAATAGTAAAGATTTAGTCTTTAATAGTACAACAAGTTTTTTTCAGTCATGAGTTTTAACGAAAAAAATTCCTCAGTAAACGGTTTAATATATATAGTTTTAAATTCACAACAATAATAAAACAAATTATGAGCGTATTATCAACATTTGAATTAAAAGGAAAAACCGCCTTAGTTACAGGATGTAGCAGTGGTATTGGTTTGGCGATGGCAGTTGCATTGGCAGAAGCTGGTGCTAACATTATTGGTGTTGCAGTTGATATGCTACTAGAAGGTAGTGAAGTTGGTAAACAAGTAGAAGCTGCTGGCCGTACATACAAACCTTATGTATGCGACATGACCGACAGAACTGAATTGTATGCCTTCATTAATAAAGTAAAAACAGAAAATCCTCCAGTTGATATTTTGATTAATAACGCAGGTATGATTTTAAGAAAACCAGCGGCAGAACATCCAGATGAATATTGGGATAAATTACTTTCTCTAAACCTTGATGCTCAATTTATTTTGGCTCGTGAGTTTGGTAAAGACATGATTGCTCGTAAGGATGGTAAAATTGTATTTACTTGTTCTTTGCTTTCTTTCCAAGGTGGCATCAACGTTCCTGGCTATACGGCTAGTAAAGCTGCAGTGGCAGGTTTGGTAAAAGCATTTGCTAACGAATGGGCTAGCAGCGGTGTAAACGTAAATGGTATTGCTCCGGGCTATATTGCTACTGCAAACACAACGGCTTTGAGAGAAGATGCTGACAGAAGTGCTGCAATATTGGGTAGAATTCCTGCAGGACGTTGGGGTCAACCAGAAGATTTTCAAGGGCCTGTTGTATTCTTATGTTCTCAAGCAGCAGCTTACGTAAATGGTCACATTTTAGTAGTTGATGGCGGCTGGATGGCAAGATAATTCAGAATTTATAATTCATAATTTATAATTAATTAAAGTGGAAATAAGATTTCAGAATAGTCCGAAAGAGACGGCTACAATGTCAACAAAAGAATTGCGCGAGAACTTTTTAGTGCAAGAACTAATGCAAGCCGACGTAATTAAATTGGTTTACTCTCATTACGACCGTGTAATTATAGGTGGAGTAAAGCCTGTGAGCAAAACGCTTGAGTTGCCAAATGAACCAGAATTGAAAGCTAATTTCTTTTTAGAAAGAAGAGAAATTGGTATCATCAATGTTGGTGGAAAAGGTACAGTAGAAGCCGATGGTTCAAAATATGAAATAGAAAAGCTAGAAGCTGTTTATTTGGGTAAGGGCACTAAAGAGGTGAGTTTTACTTCGGCTGATGCAAATGATCCTGCTAGTTTCTTCTTAATTTCTACACCTGCTCACCATACTTATCCAAATGCTAGTTGCTCTAAGGCACAAGCTGCTCCGGTTAATTTGGGCGACATCTCTACTTCAAACAAGAGAACTATCTACAAATACATTCACAATGATGGTTTACAAAGCTGTCAGTTGGTAATGGGTTTAACCATGTTGGAACCAGGAAGTGTTTGGAACTCAGTTCCTCCACATACGCATACGCGCAGAATGGAAGTTTACTTCTATTTTGATGTGGCAGAAGCACACCGTGTGTTCCACATAATGGGCGAACCGCAAGAAACAAGGCACTTAATAATGGCAAACCAAGAAGCAGTAATTTCTGCACCTTGGTCTATGCACTTTGGTACAGGAACGTCTAACTACGGTTTTATCTGGGCAATGGCTGGAGAAAACAAAGAGTTTACAGACATGGATCCTGCTCCGATAGCAACACTTAAATAATAAGAAAGTCGAGAGTCAAAAGTCGTAAGTTATAAAGTAAAACTTTCGACTTTCGACTCTTAACTTTTAACTAATTCTTTTTATACACTTATCAATAACAAAAAAAACAATGAGCAAGACAGTAGTAACATTGGGTGAAATCATGATGAGATTATCAACCCCAGGTTTCCAACGCTTCGAGCAAGCGAACAATTTTGATGTAACTTATGGTGGTGGTGAAGCTAACGTAGCAGCTGCTATTTGTAATTATGGTTTGCAAGGAAGATTTGTAAGTAAAGTTCCTAAAGATTCTTTGGGTCAAGCTGCAATTAATCATTTGCGTAGATATGGTGTTGATACACAATTCGTAGCTAGAGGTGGAGACCGTATTGGTATCTATTTCTTAGAAACTGGTGCTTCTATGCGTGCTAGTAAAGTAATTTACGATCGTGCTGGTGCTGCTATTGCAGATGTTGATGCTTCTGAATTTGATTGGGATGCAATTTTCGAAGGTGCTTCTTGGTTTCACACTACAGGTATTACCCCTGCATTGAGCGATAAAGCTGCTGCACTTACTTTGGCTGCTTTAAAAGCTGCTAAAGCAAAAGGCATTACTACAAGTATTGACTTAAACTATCGTAAGAAATTATGGAGTAAAGAAAAAGCAAGAGAAGTAATGACTCAGCTTTGTCAATACGTTGATGTTTGTATAGGTAATGAAGAAGATGCTGATACTTCATTAGGTTTTAAATCTGAAGGTACTGATGTAACAAAGGGTGAATTGAATTTGGATGGATACAAGAGTGTATTCCAACAAATGAAAGCTAAATTTGGTTTCAAATACATCGCTTCTACATTGCGTGAAAGCCATAGTGCTTCTGATAATGGATGGAGTGCATTGGTTTATGATGGAACAGAATTTTATCATACCAAAGAATATGAAGTACGTATTGTAGATAGAGTAGGTAGTGGAGATAGCTTTGCTTCTGGTTTTATTTATGGTTTAGTAAGTGGTAAATCTATGGGTGATGCTGCTGAATTTGGTGTAGCTGCTTCTGCTTTGAAACATACTATTCATGGTGACTTGAACCAAGTTACTGTTGAAGAAGTAATGGGCATTGTGAAAGGTGATGGTAGCGGACGTGTTCAGCGCTAAATGAGTTATATGTTTTACGTTGTAAGTAATACGTAATTTATGGATAACGTTAAACGTAATACTTACAACGTACAACTCAAAATTTAAAACATGATAATAGATACTATACAAAATGCACATAAATATGCTAGCGTGCACCCTTTGTTTGCAAAAGCTTTCGAATACATTAAAAGTACTGATTTGGCTAATGCTGAAGTAGGTAAATCTGATATAGCCGAAGGTTTAAAAGCAATCATTTCTAACAAAAAAGGAATGACAGCTGCTGAATCAATCGCTAAATTCGAATGTCATAACAACAACATTGATATTCAACTTTGCGTAAAAGGAGAAGAAACAATAGCATGGAAGCCTCGCGAAAAATGTGTGTCTCAAAAAGGAGAATACAATCCTGAAAAAGATGTACTTTTTTATGATGATGCACCCGATATGTATTTTCAATTGACTGATGGTCAATTTGCCATTTTCTTTCCAGAAGATGTTCATGCGCCAATGATTGGCGGTGATGCTGAAATAAAGAAGTTGGTTATTAAAGTAAAAATATAAGTCTATCAAAGTCCATTCTTCTAAAAGGAATGGACTTTGTTTTTAGTGAATACTAATTCAATTAAATCAATAATTAAAATGAGCAAGAAACAAGAAATAATAGATGTAATAGTAGCACAAGGTATGTTGCCACTTTATTTTAATGCTGATGAAACAGTTAGCATTGAAATTTTAAAGACTATTTACAACGCAGGCATTAAAGCAGTAGAATATACCAATCGTGGCGAGGCTGCCCTTAAGAATTTTAAGGCAATGGTAGCTCTGAGAGATGCAGAAATGCCAGGTTTAAAATTAGGTATAGGAACTATCAAGAATTTAGCAACTGCTGAAATCTATGTAGAAGCTGGTGCTGACTTTATGATTAGTCCAGGTTTTGTAAAAGAAGTAGCAGAATTTTGTAATACAATCGGCATGTTATACGCTCCAGGTTGTATGACTCCTACAGAAATTATTGAAGCAGAAAATACTGGTGTTACTTTTATCAAGTTATTCCCTGGCAATATGTTAGGTCCAGAATTCTTGAGTGGCATCAAAGATATCTTCCCTAATTTATTATTTATGCCTACAGGTGGTGTTGATACAACTCACGAAAACATATCTGCATGGTATAAAGCTGGTGTTTGTGCAGTAGGAATGGGTAGCAAATTGATTAGCAAGAAATTAATGGAACAAAAAGATTATGCTGCAATTGAAAAGTTGACAGTTGAAACTTTAGCAATCATTAAAGCTGTTAAAGGATAAACCTTAATAAATAAATAATGATTAATAAAAAATAGTTGTACAATATTCAGGTTCCTGTTATGTTGTACAACTATTTTAATAATAATATCTTACTAAAATCATACTCCACAATTAACAATTAAACTTGCATTATGACAAAAGAACAAATTGGAAAATACAGATGGACAATCGTCGCACTACTCTTTTTTTCAACTACAATTAATTATTTAGACAGACAAGTTATTGGTTACCTAAAACCTCTTTTCTCTAAGCCTGTTTCAGAAGGTGGACTCGGATGGACTGGTTCCGACTTTGCATTTGTTACCTCATGGTTCACAGCTTGCTATGCTGGTGTAACAATTTTGGCAGGATGGATTATCGATAAAATTGGAACAAAACTTGGCTTGGCTCTATCATTAATTATATGGTCAATTTTTGGAATGGCAAATGCTTTTTGTGGAGGGTTAGTAGTTAATCACGCAATTGTTCGGAGTTTATTCGGAATTGGCGAGGCAGGCAATTTTCCTGCATCTATTAAAACTGTAGCCGAATGGTTTCCTAAAAAAGAGCGTGCCTTGGCTACAGGGATATTTAATAGTGGTTCGAACATCGGTGCAATGATTGCCTCATTAACTGTTCCAGTAATTGCCTATCAAGTTTGGTTTGACGGAGCAATAAAAGGTTGGCAGATGGCTTACATTCTTACTGGCGCAATTGGTCTTTTGTGGCTAATATTCTGGTTTTGGATTTATACAACGCCATCAGAAAGTAAAAAATTATCTAAAGCTGAATACGATTATATCCATAGTGACGATATTGCTGTTGATCAAACTATTCCTGTAACTAAAGTTCCTTGGGGTAAGCTCTTTAAATATCGCCAAACATGGGCATTCTTTTTTGGCAAGTTTATGACTGATGGCATCTGGTGGTTCTTATTATTTTGGTTACCTGACTATATGAAAAAACAATTTCACATGGAAGGTCATGCTATTATGTTGCCTTTATTCTCTGTATATGGGGTTGCTATTATTGGAAGTGTTACTGGTGGTAGTTTTCCTATGTTTTTTATCAATAAAGGTATGGAAGCTTACAAAGCTCGTATGACAGCAATGTTCATCATTGCAGTTCTCCCCCTTGCTTTATTGTCTACCCAATATTTTGGAAATGTTAGTGTATTTGGAGACAATGCTTACATTTTTGCACTGATTGTAATTTGCTTTGGAGCAGCTGCACATCAGGCTTGGAGTGCCAATTTGTTTACCACTGTTTCTGATATGTTTCCTAAAAAAGCTGTTGCTTCTGTTACAGGAATTGGGGCTGCAGCTGGTGGTTTAGGAGGTGTTATTGTTCAACAATTAGCTGGACGCTTATCTGATTATTATGATAAACTACACAATATACAAATGGCGTATTCTATAATGTTTATGATATGCGCCTTGGCTTACCTTACTGCATGGGGAATAATGAAGGCTTTTGTGCCTAAGTTTAGTCCGATAACTGACTTATAATTTTCAAATTGTTTTTAAATAATAAAGGCTACCAATTGGTAGCCTTTATTATTTAAAAACAACACAAGGAGCAAAAGAAGTTTAAAAACTAAATTGTTTACTATGAAAAAGCTTTTTATATTGCACGGGTGCAGCAATAATATTGCTTGGTTTATCTATTTAAAGGCAACTTTTCAAAATAAAGATGAATAACAACAAACTTTTTTTGCACATTTGCAAATAATCACTTACAAAACGTTGCATGAAGCAAGCATTGTACAATACTTTTATAGATAACAAAAAGTTGGGTAAAAAATCCTTTTCAGTCTTGATAGACCCTGATAAGGTAACACCCCAATCCATTGACCAATTAATATCTCTTGGCGTAGATGCAATGATCGATTATTTCTTTGTAGGTGGAAGTTTGGTAATTTCTAATCACCTTGATGAATGCATCCAACAAATAAAAGCCAATTGCGACATTCCTGTAGTTCTTTTTCCTGGTTCACCTTCTCAGGTTAGCCGTTACGCAGATGCATTACTTTATTTATCACTTATTTCAGGTAGAAATCCAGAATTATTAATTGGTCAACACGTAATTTCTGCCCCTTATGTAAAGAAAAGCGGACTTGAAATAATGCCAACTGGCTACATGGTAATTGATGGTGGTGCCCCTACTACTGTTTCTTATATATCTAATGCTAGCCCAATTCCTGCAGATAAGAATGAGATAGCTATGTGTACGGCTATGGCTGGCGAAATGCTAGGAATGAAGTTAATATATATGGATGCTGGCAGTGGTGCAAAGAAACCAATCACCGAAGCCATGATTCAAACTGTAGCTAGCCATATAGAAAGTCCATTAATTGTTGGTGGTGGTATTACTACTCCAGAAAAAGCCTATCTAAATTGTAAAGCCGGTGCCGACGTAATAGTAGTTGGCAATGCAATAGAAAAAGATTTAGGTCTTATAAAAGAAATGACTGATGCTATTAAAAGCGTAAATGTGAAAGTTTAGTCTCCATTCATTTGCTTTATCATAACTATATAATACCAAATTCTCCTTCCACTTTTATTTCATATTTTTTTATACAAGTACGTTCAATGCAAAGTAAATTTTGACATTGGATTACTTATTTGCTTCATTCAATCAAAAAAAATTTTTTTGTAATTAATTATAGATCGTATTTTTGCGATAAATAAAAAAGAATGGGGGCTACTAAAGCAGAAGAATTTTCAGTGAAAGATAATCTGGTTTCAAAATATGCCAAGGCATTATCACATCCTGCACGTGTAGCAATATTAAAGCTACTTATTAAGAAACAAGCTTGCATTTGTGGTGACATAGTAGACGAATTACCACTATCTCAAAGCACAGTCTCTCAACATTTAAAGGAATTAAAAGAAGCAGGACTCATCAAAGGGGATATTGAAGGCACCAAGGTTTGTTATTGTATTAATGAAGATGAATGGAAGGCAGCGCAGTCTTACCTCAATGAATTGTTCGGTTCGTACAAACCTATTGCAAATAGCTGCTGTTAGTTTTTTTTGAATTGAATCATCGTAATATTAGGATAAATAGTTAAATATAAAACAATGAAAACAGAAGTAGAATTAAAAGAAATAGTAAAACAGAAGTATGGAGAAATTGCACTCCAAGATAAAGGTGTTAACGAAGCAAGCTGTTGCGGTGCAGGCGGTTGTAGCACCGAAGTGTATAACATTATGACTGACGACTACACAGGTCTTGAAGGGTATAACTCCGAAGCAGATCTTGGCCTTGGTTGTGGATTGCCTACCAAGTTTGCCCTCATTAAAAAGGGTAATATCGTGATTGACCTTGGCAGCGGTGCAGGTAATGATTGCTTTATAGCCCTTGCCGAAACGGGCGAAACTGGTAAAGTAATTGGCATAGACTTTACCCCTGCCATGATAGCAAAAGCTAGGGCTAATGCCGAAGCAAGAAATGCAAACAATGTAGAGTTTAGGCAAGGAGATATTGAAGATATGCCTGTGGGCGGAAACATTGCTGATGTAGTTATTAGTAACTGTGTGCTAAACCTTGTGCCTAATAAGGATGGTGTATTTAAGGAAATCTATCGGGTACTTAAACCAGGCGGACACTTTAGCATATCCGACATAGTATTGGTTGGTACCCTTCCCGAAGCATTGCAAAAGGATGCCGAAATGTATGCAGGTTGTGTGGCGGGGGCTATTCAAAAGGAAGTTTATATGGAATTAATCAGACTAAATGGCTTTACCAACATCACCCTACAAAAAGAGAAAGCAATTGTGATACCTGATGATATTTTAACCAATTATCTAGACTATAATGCGCTTGCTGCTTTTAAGAATGGCACTACTGGCATATTCAGCATCACGGTTTATGCAGAAAAGCCTACCGAAACAAAGTGTTGCACACCGGGTAGTGGCTGTTGCTAATTGTTTTTATTCTATCTATCATTATTCAATCAAAATTATAAAATGACTATTGCCCTTTTTTCGGATGTTCATGCCAATTTACCAGCTTTGGAAGCCCTTTTTACTGATTTAGAAATGAAAAAACCTGATGCAGTTTACTGTTTAGGAGACTTAGTGGGGTATAATGTATGGGGCAATGAAGTGGTAAATGCCATCCGAGAAAAGGGGATTGCTACACTGGCAGGCAACCATGATTTGAAGGTAAAGTTAGATGATGGTACTGTTAAAAACCAACCATCAGAGGGAAAGAATTATGCTTATACTATCATTAGCGAAAGCGAAAAAGCGTATCTACTTACGCTTCCTGCCCATATTCGTTTATCGTTTGTGTTAAACGATGCTCCAATAAACGTTTTAATGGTGCATGGCAGCCCAAGTAGTGTAAATGAATACATTTTAGCAGATATGGATGAAGCGTTATTAATAGAAATAATGTCAGAAGCCAATGCAGATATTCTTTGCTTTGGTCATTCGCACAAGCCATATCACAGAATTGTCCCTATTGTTTCTAATGATGGAAAAACTAGCTACAAACATGCTATCAACATAGGTTCTGTAGGTAAACCAAAGGATGGGGATATACGGGGTTGCTATGTTTTATTGCACTTAAATACCGTTAGTAGTTTATCCCATCCTGACTCTATTAAAGTAGAACATATACGCATTGAGTACGATGTAGAAAAGGCTGCTAACGCAATAGAAAATAGCCCTTTACCCAATGAATTTGCCCAAATGCTTAGGGAGGCTTTTTAAGTATAAAACAATCGAGACCCTAATGCATCCTCCGCTTTAAAACAGTAAAATAATATGTCAGCAAATAACTGTGCACCCGCAAACGAACGAAAGAAATTAAGCTTTTTAGATAGGAATCTTACCCTATGGATATTCCTTGCAATGGCAATTGGGGTAGCCATTGGCTATTTTTTCCCAGGTTCACCCACGTTTATCAATTCCTTTTCTAGTGGCACAACCAATATCCCCCTAGCAATTGGATTAGTTGTAATGATGTATCCTCCACTAGCCAAAGTACGGTACGAAAACATGGGCGAAGTATTTAAAAATACTAAGATACTCGGTGCATCCTTGTTTTTAAATTGGATTGTTGGCCCCATATTAATGTTCTTTTTGGCAATCACTTTCCTAAAGGATTATCCAGCATATATGGTCGGACTGATACTCATTGGTTTAGCACGCTGCATTGCCATGGTGGTGGTTTGGAATGACCTTGCAGAAGGAAACAGGGAATATGCCGCAGGATTAATAGCCCTCAACAGTATTTTTCAGGTGTTATTCTATAGTGTTTATGCCTATTTATTCATCACAGTGCTACCTCCCTTCTTTGGCTTTAAAGGATTGCTGGTAAACATTACCATCGCCGAGATAGCAAAGAGTGTGGGCATCTATTTAGGTATTCCGTTTGCAGCGGGCATTATCAGTAGATATACTCTAATAAAACTAAAAGGACTTGAGTGGTTTCAAACAAAGTATGCACCCGCCATTTCGCCCCTCACGCTCATTGCATTGCTCTTTACCATAGTGGTTATGTTTAGCCTAAAAGGACAATTAATAGTACAAATACCGCTCGATGTGGTGCGCATTGCTATTCCATTGGTTATCTATTTTGCCATCATGTTTGTAGCTAGTTTTTTTATTGGCAAAGCACTTGGGGCAGATTATGCAGGCAATACCGCCATTGCTTTTACTGCTACGGGCAACAATTTCGAGCTTGCAATAGCTGTTGCCATTGGTGTGTTTGGCATTAATAGTGGCGAGGCGTTCACAGGGGTTATTGGTCCATTGGTGGAAGTTCCTGCCTTGATAGCATTAGTAAACCTTGCTTTCTGGTTCAGAAAGAAATACTACAAAGCATAAGGTTTCTATCAGCAAACAAAAGGAAAATAGTTTACAGATATTCTCGTACGTAAAACGTACAACTTAGAACGTACTACTAAAGTTCCTATCACTAACATAAATAACACACAAATTAAATAGTATGAAAAAAGTATTGGTTCTATGTACAGGCAATAGCTGCAGAAGTCAGCTTGCCGAAGGTTATCTACGTTATTTTGCAGGCAATAAGGCCGAGATATTTAGTGCCGGAGTAGAAACACACGGCGTAAATCCGCGTGCCATTGCTACAATGAAAGAAGATGGTATCGATATATCTGCCCACACTTCTAATAACATAAGCGAGTATGCAGGTATCGATTTCGACTATGTGATAACCGTATGTGATAATGCCCGCGAGCGTTGCCCTTTCTTTCCATCCAATGCCCAAAAGTTTCATTACAACTTCCCCGATCCTGCAAAAGCTACAGGTACAGAGGAAGAGATATTGGCTCAATTCCGCTCTGTAAGACAAATGATTAAAGATTATTGCGAAGCTTTTGTGAAAGACAATTTGTAGTATAAATAATAAATGCCTGGTAACTATTTAGTGGGTATTTAACCACGACCGACGGTCAATAAAGCTTTCACCAAGAACAAAAGGATTGTGTTGTATTATCTCTTCAGAACTCCCATTTGGGGACTCTAAACTTTAGTGTCCTTAGTTTTTTCTTTGTGTACTTAATCGTTAATAACCCCAGATCAGTTACAATGCCTGTAATGTTTAACACATTTCATTACCCTCATCTTTGCATCCACTTTAGAGTACTAATCTTGTCCGGTTTTACTAAAAGTGTGCTGTGTTTGCTCGAAACTGGTCCAGCCGAGTACTAAACTTGTCCGGTTTTACTAAAAGTGTGCTGTATTTGTTCAAAACTGGTCCAGCCGAGTACTAAACTTGTCCGGTTTTACTAAAAGTGTGCTGTGTTTGTTCAAAACTGGTCCAGCCAAGTACTAATCTTGTCCGGTTTTACTAAAAGAGTGCTGTGTTTTCTCGAAACTGGTCCAGCCGAGTACTAAACTTGTCCGGTTTGTAACTATTCAGGGGATATTTAACCACAAAGGGCACTAGGGTTTTCACCAGGAACACAAGGATTGTGTTGTATTATTTCTTCAGGACTACCATTGAGGAACTCTAAACCTTAGTGTACTTTGTTTTTTCCTTGTTTGCTTAGTGGTAAATAACCCCTGAAGAGTTACCTTTTTTCAACCCTTGACTCACATTGAATACAAATGTTGTTACCATTCAGGGCTTTTTTTACCACAAAAAAAACAAAGGATTTCTTGAAGAACACAAGGATGGTGGGTTATGAATTGTTTGTTCAAAATTAACAGAGTAGACACTAAACCTTAGTGTCCTTTGTTTTTTCATTGTGTACTTTTTGGTAAAGTTCCTGAGTAGTAACCATATTTCAGATAAAGAATCCTTGTCAGCATACAACTTCTTCCTTACTCCACAGTAACATCTTTTACAGTGAAATTTTTTAAACCATCAATATTTATTGGTGCACTTGCAGACAATGGCTTAACATGAATATTACTAAAACTAAAGTTTGAAAGCGTAGTGTTTTCTGGTGGTTTTATGTCGCCAAAATGGGCAACAGTTCCTGTAACATTTTTAATGGAAATGTTGCTAACGGTATGCGGCGGATCGGGAAGCCCCTTTGTATCCTTGTATTGTGACCATCCAGCAAGGCCAATTATGTTGAAGTTACCATTCACCTCAATATCCGAAACACTAATATCATCATACGTTTGAGGTGTGTCGGTTCGCACTTTTATTTTAAGAATTGTGTTGTGCGCCGGACCCACTAGCTTACAATTACGCATCGTGATATGGCGAACCACAGTGGCTTCACTACCTAATGTAATGGCACCATTACCCAAATTAAAAGTACAGTTCGAAACGTTTACATATTCTGTAGGCAGGTTATGAAAGGAATCATTTGCGGCAAAAGGCCCTTTTCCTCCTTTCAATGCAATGCAATCATCATCTACCGAAATGTAGCAACCTTTAATGTCAATATGATTACATCCATCCACATCAATTCCATCTGTACTAGGAGCACCACGCGGCGTTTGAATATCTAGATTTTCTATCATTACATTTTTACATCTATACAAATGAAAATTCCAAAATCCAGAACATCTTAGGCGTAAACCGCTAACAATTGCGTCTTCACAATCTTGCAAAAACAAGTTTTGCGGTCTGTAAACATCCAAATTTTTGGTTTTTGGGTCTGCCTTTCTTCTAGATCTAAAAGCATCCCAATAAACCTGTCCACCACCTTGAATCGTGCCTTGTCCTGTAATTTTTAGATTTTTAATACTGTAAGCATTTATTAATGCAGGGCAAAAGTTTGGTTCAATATGGCCTTCAATACGCCTATCAATGGCTGGATAATCGGCAACATTTTCTGAACCTTTTAAAATTCCATCCGCCTCAATTCTCAAATTAACACCTTGTTTCAAGTATAAAGCACCAGTTAAAAAAATTCCTTTAGGCACAACCACCGTACCACCGCCTTTTTTAAACAAACTATCAATGGCAAGCTGAATATATTTTGTGTTGAGGGTGATGCTATCCCCCACTGCACCACAGTTTTTAATGTTCAATTCTTTTTTAGGTGCTGCGGCTTTGGCAACGTAAAATGTGGCTACCATTAGTGCCATCATCACACAAATCCGTTTAAATACTGTAATGTGCAAGTTCATATAATTTTATTTAATTAAGCTAAGATTGAAAAACCAAAGGGGGTAACCATGAATTTCCTTTTTTAACTATTCAATATCTAACTACTATTTGGAACAAATGTATGGTTAGATTAACGATTGTTTTTTTAATTAATTCAGTAAAAAGATACAAGATATTTACTTCTAGTACCTTGTTGATAGATGCCTATGTTGGTTTATGAACCATAATGATTTAAAAAGTTTAAAATTTATTTGGTAGAAAAAAAACTCATCCCCTCTCATTGCAACATTATATTTGCTTCCTTTTTATTAAAAAATACATAGATGGTTCATTACAATAGGTTTGTTTTAGATAATGGGTTGCGTGTGTTGGTTCATGAAGATAGCAGTACCCCGATGGCAGTGGTTAACGTGATGTATGATGTAGGTGCAAAAGATGAAGATTCAAACAAAACTGGCTTTGCACATTTGTTTGAACATTTAATGTTTGGTGGAAGTGTTAATATTCCAGAATATGATGAGCCTTTGCAAAGAGCTGGTGGCGAAAACAACGCTTACACCACCAACGATTTAACTAATTATTACTGTAGTCTTCCTGCGGAGAATATTGAAACAGCTTTCTGGTTAGAGAGTGATCGTATGTTGAGCCTTGCTTTTAGTAAGAAGAGTTTAGAAGTTCAACGTAAGGTAGTTTGTGAGGAGTTTAAAGAAAATTATATAAACAAACCTTATGGAGATGTTTGGTTTAAAATGCGGGAATTGGCATTTACCACTCACCCCTACAAGTGGATGACTATCGGTAAGGAATTGAGCCATATTGAAATAGCTACCATTGACGATGTAAAAGCTTTTTTCTTTAAACATTATCGTCCAGTTAATGCCATTTTAGTAGTGGCAGGCAATGTTACCACCGAACAAGTTAAGTTGTTGGCAGAAAAATGGTTTGGTTCAATAGAAAAGGGTGAAAAGTATGAACGCAATTTGCCAGCAGAACCGGTGCAAACAGCTCCTAGAAAGCTAGAAGTTACTGCGGATGTTCCCCTAGATTCGTTGGTGAAAACTTGGCACATTGAAGCTAGACTAGATAAAGGCTATTACGTTGCCGACTTAATAACAGAAATATTGGGAGGAGGTGGATCCTCTCGTTTATATCAAGCTTTGGTGAAGGAAAAGCAATTGTTCTCAAGCCTAGATTGCTATCATTTTGGAAGCATCGATAAAGGCTTATTGGCCATTGAAGGCAAACTAGTGAAGGGTGTTAAAATTGAAGAAGCTGATGCAGCAGTAAATGAGCAGTTACTAAAAATTCAGGCTGAACTTATTAACGACAATGAACTTCAAAAGGTAAAAAATAAAACTGAAAGTGTAATTGCCTTTGAGGATATGAGCATAATGAGTAGGGCTAGTAGCTTGGCTAACTATGAACTTTTGGGCGATGCTAACTTAATGAATACTGAATTAGAAAGGTATCAGGCTATTACGGCTGAAGATATTAGAGAGTATAGTAGAACCATTTTTAACGAAAATAATAGCAATACGCTTTATTACAGAAGTAAAAATTAAGGAAGTTAATTGTTAAAAGCCGAGAGTTGAAAGTTACGGATGAAAGCAATGGAAAATGGCGAAGTACATTAAGAAGAAAAGGAAAATAATATTATTGACTAATGGCAGTAATAAGAACACAAAGAATAATTATAACAAATGCTAAATAGAAAGAAGAGTCCGGCAATAATAGATACAGTAGAACTAAACTTGCAACTAAAGCCATACACCAAGTTTACGCTTGATAATGGCGTTGAAGTTTACAGCATTCATGCAGGCGCACAAGAAGTGGTGATGGTAGAAATGGTTTTCATGGCAGGAAACTGGCAAGAAGAAAAAAACATTATTGCTGCCACAACAAACTTCATGTTAAAGAACGGCACCAGCAACAAAAAGGCTTTTGCCATTAATGAACACTTCGAGTTTCATGGAGCCTATTTAAATCGTGGTTGTCAAAACGAAACAGCCACTTTCACTTTGCATACCCTTGGCAAACACCTGCCTAAGTTATTGCCAGTGATGTCTGAAATATTAACAGATAGCATTTTTCCGGAAGATGAGTTGGTTATCTATAAACAAAATCAAAAGCAAAGACTTTCTGTGAACCTAAAGAAATGCGATTTTGTAGCAAATAGATTAATTGATAGATACCTTTTTGGCGAGCAACATCCTTATGGAAAGGTTTCATCCTCCGAAGATTATGAAGCCATCAACAAGGAAGATTTAGTTGCTTTCTATAACCAGTTTTATACCAATGGAAAGTGCATCATATTCACCGCAGGAATTTTGCCAGCAGATATTCAAGAGCAATTAAATAATGCTTTTGGTGGTTTGCCACTCAATAAAGCACCGCTGCCAACAAAAGTTTATCCCACAATTCCTACTGTGCAAAAAAAGCATCAAGTAACTAATGATGAAAATGGAGTACAAGGCGCAATCCGATTGGCTCGTCCATTCCCGAATAGGCATCACCCAGATTTCACTAAAGTTCAGGTGTTGAATAACCTTTTCGGTGGCTTTTTTGGTTCAAGATTAATGAGTAATATCCGAGAAGATAAGGGATACACCTACGGAATACACTCTTATTTACAGAACCTTATTGAGCAATCTGCTTGGATGATTAGCACCGAAGCTGGCAGAGATGTTTGCGCTGCCACCATTTCGGAAGTGTATAAAGAAATGGCCAGACTTAGGGAAGAAACGATTGAAGAATCGGAACTGCACCTTGTCCGCAACTTTATGATGGGAAGTTTATTGTCTGATTTAGATGGACCTTTTCAAACCATTTCTCGCTGGAAGAGTTATGTATTGAATGGTCTCGATGAAAAATATTTTACAAATGCCATCAATACCATCAAAACTATTAGTTCTGATGAATTGAAGCAACTAGCTAATAAGTACCTGAATGAGGAAGACTTTTACGAATTAGTAGTGATTTAATTTGATGTTAATTAACCACGAGGACACTTAGGAAGCTGTAATTGACAAATTGTAGGTGATAAGAAAAAAGCGACGCTGCATTTTGTCTCTTTGTTTACTCAGTTTTTTCCTTGTTAGCATAGTGGTAAAGCTATTGTAGAAGCGATATAATTTTTGTTGGTTGATTTGCATCATATTTTTTCATAGTAGCCTACTGATACATTCGCAACTAATTTATTTGATATGAAAATTGCTGATATTAGAAGGGATTACAAACTAAAGTCCTTAATTGAAAACGAAGTTGCCGAAGATGCAATAAGTCAGTTTACTAACTGGTGGAATGAGGCTTTGGATAGTAATATTGATGAAGTGAATGCCATGACGCTGGCTACGGCATCCAAAGAAGGGCTTCCTTCTGCGAGGATTGTTTTACTAAAAGATTATACCGAAAAAGGGTTTGTCTTTTTTACCAATTATCATAGTAACAAAGGAAAAGACATTGCAGAAAACAATCATGCAACACTTCTTTTCTTCTGGAAAGAACTTGAAAGGCAAGTCAATATTTTTGGAACAATCGAGAAGATTAGTGACGAAGAAAATGACGAATACTTTTATAGTCGCCCAGTAGGAAGCCGCATTGGGGCTTGGAGTTCTCCACAAAGCAGCGTGATTAATGATAGGCAGGTTTTAGAAGACAATGCGACGAGGTTTGCCACTCAATTTGGTGATAATGTGCCAAGACCAGCCAATTGGGGAGGCTATCTTGTGAAACCATCTAAAATAGAATTTTGGCAAGGACGACCAAGCCGTCTTCACGATAGGTTGTTATACACACTTACTGAAAACGGCAGTTGGAAAATTGAAAGGTTAGCACCGTAGTATCAATAGAACAATTATAATAAAAGGAAGACTTTGCTTTAAGCAAGCTCTTCCTTTTATTATTTTAGTAGATTGAAATAATTTGAACCCTCCACAAATAATGAATCAGATTGTTTTGAAGCATACTTTATCCAAATTTTAGGTTATTGCACTTGAGTATTTTTAACCAAAAAGTCTGAAAAATACTGGCCTCATATTTCAAATTTATATAACAAATGCGATGAATCAATTTGCCACTAATTGCACTTATAAAAACAAATAAAACACATCCGTGCAATTAGTGGCAATCCAATTTTAATGAACTCTCTTCAAAATAAGATATATAATAGCACACTAAAGTTTTCATTAAAAACACAAGCTCTTTATAGTATCACCTATTACCAAAAAATGATTAAAGCAAACAATAAACCTTTTTGTCCTTTGCTTTTCCCTCGCGACCTTAATGGTTAAGACCCTCAGTGGCAACAATTTTAGAAGTGTTTTTTATAATTTTTATAAATCTTTTGTTAGACTGACAAAACCTTTGTTAAAATAAAGGTAGAATTTGTTTTAGCTACCATTAATTAGTTTGTTTTGATGAAAAAATTATGCGTAGACTTTCAATTTTGTTTATTGTTTCAACATTATTTGCAGTAGTAAATGCTAACGCACAGAAGGTTGTTTGGGGCTTAAAGGGTGGACTAGAATTTTCCAAGATTGCTGGCAAGTCTTTTTCGCCTAGCTATTCTCCATCATTCGAAGCAGGAGGTTATGCTGCCATTAAATTGGATAGCACTTGGGGAATACAAACAGAAATTGTGTATAGTCAGCAAGGAGAAAAAATAAATCAAAGCCAATTATCAACTATATATAATTCAACTCCTGCTGCAAACCCTAGTGCAAACAATATTGCCACTATTGGTTCGGTGACAGTTCCCATTCTTGTTACCTACAAGCTAAACAATTTCTTCTCTTTAATGGCTGGCCCTGCTTTTACCTTCAACACTTACACTAATCAGAATTTATTTTCTCGTGGTGAACGAGCTTTTAAAGAAACCGAAGTGTCGCTAAACGCTGGAGCTAATTTGAATTTAGGAGGCGTAAATTTTTATGTTCGCTATAATCACGGATTGAGTGATATAAATTTATATAATACGGGTGCTAATATTGATTCTTGGAAAACAAGAAGGATGAGTTTTGGTCTTGAAGTACCTATTAAAAGCTACAAATAAGCCGTTACCAATCGGCTGTGGTTAAAAGCAAATTTCATCAATATCCATATTTAAAACACAATTGTTAAGAAGCAAATAAAGGTTGCTTTGATTGACCATAAAAGGAGATACATTTTTATTGCTGAGGTTAAAGTAGGATTTTTTGCAATAAATCATACTTGGTATAGATTACAAAACCTATTGGAAGCCATGATTCATTATGAGAATACTATAAAAACCTTGTGAAAAATTATATCATAATTGATTGATAAAATAACCAAAAAAAACTAATTCCTTCACCCCTTTTCGTTTCAATATAAATAGTTTACCCTATGTATGGGTATTGATTTAATTGTTGTACTAAAGAATGGATACTTTTTAAAACTTGTTTATTTAATCACATTTACTTCCTAAACTCTTGCATTCCATTATCGTTTACTATATTCGATTGATAAAATAAGTTATGGCATCCATTTTAGAACTTCACAATCTAAAGAAACATTATGCTTCCCAAAAGGCTGTAGATGATATTAGTTTCAATATAGAAAAAGGTAGCATCTTTGGATTATTGGGGCCAAACGGAGCAGGAAAAACTACCCTGCTTCGAATGATTACGGGCATTTTTTACCCAGATAGCGGCAATATTATTTTTGATGGTCGTGCGTTTGAACCAGAAAATGACATCATTAAAATTGGTTACATGCCCGAAGAGCGTGGGCTTTATAAAAAGATGAAGATTGGCGAACAAGCCGTGTATTTGGCTCAATTAAAAGGACTTAGCAAATCGGAGGCATTGGAGAAAGTACGTTTTTGGTTTAAAAAGCTAGAGATGGAAACTTGGTGGCATAAAAAAGTAGAAGATCTTAGCAAAGGGATGAGCCAGAAGCTTCAATTTTTGATAACAGTGCTTCACGAACCAAAACTTATTATTCTAGATGAACCTTTTAGTGGTCTAGATCCCGTTAACGCTAACCTGATTAAGGATGAAATTTATGGACTAGCGCAACGAGGAAGTACCATCATTTTTAGTACGCACCGCATGGAGCAAGTGGAAGAAATATGTGACCATATTGTGTTGGTTAATCTTGGTAAAAAAATATTGGATGGCACAGTTGCTGAAGTGAAACAGCAGTTTAAAGAAAATAAATTCAGCATTAAACTGTCTGGCATTCCTGAAATTGTGGAGGACAAAGCCTATCAGATAATAAACCATAAAGCCAATGAATTTATTATGAAGATTAATGAAGGATATAAAAGCAATGATGTGCTGCAACACTTCATTGCGCAAGACGTAACAATTGAATCTTTTAACGAGATTCTGCCTACCCTTAATGACATATTTATTCATCTGGTGGAAGGCACAAAATCGGTTGCAAGGGCTTTTGAAAAACAATCATAAAGTTGTAAGTAATTAGTTTTAGGCATTAACTACTAGGTTACCTGTCTTTCAAACTCCCAATATTTATTAATTAGAACTTAAAGCTTGCAACCTTCCTCTTTCGACTTTTAACTTAATACGCATGAATAAAATTTGGATCATCGCACAACGTGAATTTCTGAGCAGGGTTCAGAAAAAGACGTTCTTATTAACTACTATCCTATTGCCCGTTATCATCTTTGGACTGTATGGTTTAATCATTTATTTCGCAGTAAAAACCACCGACAACTATAAGGTGGCCATTGCAGACAATGCCAATCTGTTTGGCGGCAAAATTGAAAGTAGGGATGACATAAAGTTCCAGTTTGTTAAAAACGAAACCATTGCCTCACTGAAAAATAAGATTGCCAACAAAGAAATTGATGGCTACGTGTTTGTACCAGCAGACTTTGACGCATCAAAAGGAAATAATATCTCCTTCGTCTCGGGAAAAACCGTTGGCTTAATGAATAGAGAACACATTCAGAAACGCATTGATGAAGCGATGCAAGAAAGAAAGTTATTAACCTCGCTAAACATTAATAAAAAAGAATTAGATAGTTTGCAGCATAGCAACGACATTAAGTTTTCTACGGTGGAAGGCAAAGAAGAGAACGACACAAAAGTGGGCATCAGCTATGGTGTTGGCTATGCTTCTGGGTTTTTAATTTACCTCATTCTCTTCATTTATGGAACCATGGTGATGCGTGGCGTGATGGAAGAAAAAACGAACCGCATTGCAGAAGTAATCATTAGTAGTGTTAAACCTTTTCAGTTGATGATGGGAAAAATTACGGGCATCGGTGCTGTTGGGTTAGTACAATTTCTTATCTGGATTACGCTCACCATTTCGCTAAGAGTGGGCATGGTATTGCTTTTTCCGGATGCGGCAGATAGCAATCCGAGCATTGGGGTTGCCACTCATGCACTTGAAGAGGCAAAGAATAGTGGCGCAGTGAATGCAGTGCTTGGCAGTCTTAGCGATATAAACTTTCCTTTAATAATAGGTTGTTTCATTTTCTATTTCATAGGTGGCTACCTCCTTTATTCATCTTTGTTTGCAGCGGTGGGCAGTGCGGTAAATGAAGACCCACAGGATGCACAAAGTTTGTTATTGCCCATCACTATGCCCATCATTTTTGGGATAGTCATTATGACCAAAGCCGTTAATGACCCAACCTGTGGCTTGGCCGTCTTTGGCAGTTTGTTTCCGCTTACGTCTCCCATAGTAATGATGGCTCGCATACCTTTTGGCGTACCCAATGCAGTGCCTTATTGGCAACTAGCATTGAGTGTAGTGCTATTGATTGGTGGTTTTATTTTCACTACGTGGGTTAGTGCCAAGATTTACAGAGTAGGAATTTTAATGTATGGAAAGAAAATTACCTGGAAAGAACTTTGGAAATGGGCATGGCGGAAAAACTAATGTTCAATGCTGTTTGTAGATAATTATTAGGGTAGGCACACTGTTCAATATGGCATAAGCTTGTTCATAAGTTGCTTACCTACCCGGCTATCCTCTTATTCTACTGCACAATTACCACCATTCTTTGCGAGCTTTTTCCATAGTAGTTCAGCCCAATCGTTTGACTACCTTTTGGTAGCGTCAACTTAGGCGTGTAAGCGTATTCAAAGGTCCCTCTGCTTTTATCTTCCTTCATTAGTGTCACCGCATTTGGGTAAGTTTCAGGAATCGATTGGCCGTTGAGCATTAAAAACAGTTTGTTTACTTCAATGGGATGATTGGTTACAATTTTAAAATTCATGGCCAATGGTTCATTGATGCCCACACAAAACTGAGCATGGTCAACCAATTCATTCACATCATTTACTGGAGCTTGCCAATGGATTAACGTACAAAAATTAGTTCCCTTATTTTCCAAAGCGTCCTTTGCTTCTTGTTTATATTCATACAGTGGCTGATAATTTGGCTTACCCAAATTCTTAGCACTATCATATTCCATTAATGCTTGGTTGTACTGCTTGTTTAAAAAGTAAGCATAGCCTATTGCATTGTGCAGATAAGATTGATGTATATTTTCATTTTTTGATTTGGCTCGTTTAAAATCAACTAAGGCAGAATCTAATTTTCCTTCTCTGCAATACAAATAACCCCTGTCTTCATAGGCATACCCAAGTAAAGAATCTTTAGTGAGTGCTAGATTGTAGTATTGTTTTGCTTCATCATACTTTCCCATGGAACTATATATGTTCCCTTTGCACATGTAAGCAAAGCCGTCATTGGGATTTATTCTAATTGCAGAATCTATATTTTCAAAAGCCTTATCATACTGCATTGTAAGCTTTGGTATATATGATCTATATGCCATCTGAATATAACTAGGTATTGGTATCAATCGTTCATGATTAAGATTCCACAAAGCATCTTTGTATTTCCCCATCAAGATATATAAATATCCTTTTTCTGTGTAGGCATCAGTAAAGCATTTCATTTGGTTTAAAAACAAAGAGTCTTTGGGTAAGTCATCTTTTAGTTTTAATAATTGAGTCCCATTTAAGTTCTTTGCATGAATAGCAAACGATAATTGCTTAGGGTCTGCATTAATACATTTATCTAATTCGGCAAGGGCAAGGTCGTACTTTTCTTGTTCAATATAAACGTAATATTTATTAATGAACACAAAACGATGATTGTAATAGGATGTATTCATGCAGCTATCTAAATCTTTTAAAGCAGCGTCAAATTGCTTTAGTTTTTTCTCATTGATTGCTCTGTTATTATAGGAACAAGCCTTCATATAATTATGCCTGATATTAAAATCATTGTCTGCAATCGCAGAATCTAATCGATTTAGTATTCCCAAAGCATAGCCTCTAAAGAATCTACTAAAATTATCTTTGGGGCAGATGGTAATAGCAGAATCATATTCTTTAACGGCGGAATCATATTTATTCATCATGTAATACGAGCTACCAATTAATTGAAATGCACAAAAGTTTTTCGGGTCATAAATTGCAGCTAATCTGCCAATCCTCAATGAACCTTTATAATCGTGGTTTCTATATTTTGCCGAGCCCTCTTTGATATATCCTCTCGAAACGGCATCAAAATTAGAGACCGTACAACTAGTCATTAGTAGTGAACAAATACCGAGCAAGGTTGCAACGGTTTTAAGGGAATTCATATTTTTCATAATAATTAGGGCATAAAAATAAGTAAATCTTTTACTAGTTCTTTAAAATGATTATCCCAGATTTCTGTTTTTGCTTTTCAATTAATACAGCACAATTCTTCTCTTTCAAATATTGAGGAATGATATTTCAAGAATAATTAGCCAACAATAACACCATAATCATGTTTCATTTCCTATTTATTTCATCTGTTACGAAATACTTTTTTCAATACCAAATACCTTTGCGCCTCATTGTAGTCTTCTTGGCAGCATCATTTTAATTGTTATTATGTATCCATACTTCAAGGCATTGCACATTATTTTCATCGTTACTTGGTTTGCTGGACTTTTTTATATGCCCCGTTTATTTATCTACAACGTTGAAGCCCTCGAAAAACCAAAGGAAGTACGGGAGGCACTACAACAACAATTCACCATTATGATGAAGCGTTTGTGGTATGGCATCACTTGGCCTTCTGCGGTGCTAACACTCATTCTGGGTACTACTATTTTATTCATGGGCGGATGGAACAATATTGTCTTTGCCGAAGAAGGCAGGTGGCTATTGATTAAGCTTGGCTTCGTTGTCTTTTTGTACCTCTATCATCTTTCCCTACAAGCCATTTTGAAGCAACAATTGCAAGGCATTTTTAAGTATTCCTCGCAACAACTACGCCTTTGGAACGAAGTGGCAACGGTGTTTCTTATCGCCATCGTTATGTTAGTTGTGGTAAAGCAAAGCATCAGTTTGGTTTGGGGACTAATAGGCTTGGTATTGTTTATTGCCTTGCTTTTGGGGGCAATTAAGATTTATAAACTGCTACGAGATAAGTAAAATAGATTACTCTTAGTTATCAACAAACACCATTCGCACAAAAATATAACACATAGGCACATCCGCCACATAGAAAAAGCACAAGTAGGATAAGAAGCGTTGCACTTTAAGGTCTCATAGATGGGGGAATGAAAAAAGTGCAACTTTTTAGCTCTGTGTTCTTTACTTTTCCTTTAAAATAAATCTATGTGCCTATGTTCATAAGTGGTAAATTTTACTTCTACTTGAATCTTATACCCAGAAACATGAGCCCTATCCTTGTCTCCTTTGTTGTTATTTCTCTCCTTTAAACTCCGTTAAACAACTTTAACGCAAATTTTAAAAACTTCTGTATTTATATTTGTATCAACTAAAAAGTTATTACAATGGAATTATTTAAATCGGGTAACCCCACGCTAACAGAAAAAATTTTTGATAGGAGTTCAAACATAGATGCCTCACTACAAGGAACCATGACCGTTAAAGGCACTATGAACAAGTTTGGTTTTTTACTTCTAATGGTTATGGGTGCTGCGGCATATACGTGGCATTTGTATGCTACTTTTAACCAGAACCTGATGTCGGGCTTAATGATGCTGGGCATTTTTGGTGGAATGATTTGCGCTTTTGCCATGATTTTTAAGCCTAATTGGGCACAATATGTGGCACCACTCTACGCCATTTTAGAAGGATTTTTCCTAGGAGGCATTTCTGCTATCATGAATGATGCCTTCCAAAAGTCCTATCCAGGATTGGTAATGCAAGCAGTAGGTTTAACTTTTGGCGTTGCTATTGCGATGTTTTTGCTCTACAATTTCCGAATTATTCAAGCTACAGAAAAGTTCAAGAGCATACTTATTTCAGCAACCATGGGTATTGGTATCTTCTATTTAATAAGCATGGTTTTGGGTCTTTTTCATGTAAACATGCCATTTCTTTATGATAGTAGCCCAATGGGCATTGGCATTAGCTTGTTCATTGTTGCTATTGCAGCCCTTAATCTTATCATGGATTTTGATATGATTGAGCAAGGTGCCGAACAAGGTGCTCCTCAATTTATGGAATGGTATGGTGCTTTCGGATTATTGGTTACAATAGTTTGGTTATATATTGAAATTCTAAAATTGTTGAGTCGTTTTGCAAAGAGAGACTAATTAATTAACCACAATATGTGTATAAAGCCGAATTGCCCATGCAATTCGGCTTTTTTATTTTATTCATTTCCAAAATTTTCAACAAATACAGCTAATTTGGTGGCATCTTAAATTTTGATTGCAATGTATATTAATCGCTTGGGGTTTTATGATCAGGAACTGATAGACATATATAAGCATTTGCTGTTGCCACGTTTGATAGAGGAAAAGATGCTTGTTCTTTATCGACAAGGCAAAGTGAGCAAATGGTTTAGTGGTCTTGGTCAAGAAGCCATTAGCGTTGGGGCTACACTTGCCCTGCAAAAAGATGAGTGGATCATGCCACAACATCGTAATCTTGGGGTTTTTACCACACGCCATCTTCCGTTGCATAAACTGTTTATTCAATGGCAAGGAGGCAAAGATGGTTTCAGTAAAGGCCGTGAACGTAGTTTTCATTTTGGCAGTCCCGATCATCATATATGTGGTATGATTTCTCATTTGGGATCAATGCTTTCTGTTGCAGATGGAGTTTCATTGGCACATAATTTAAAAAAACAACAAAAAGTTTCACTCGCTTTCATTGGTGATGGCGGCACTAGCGAAGGAGATTTTCACGAAGCACTCAATGTGGCTGCTGTGTGGGGATTGCCAGTGATATTTGCCATTGAGAATAATGGTTATGCACTTAGCACACCAACAAATGAACAATATCGTTGCGAAGAATTGATTGATAGGGCAAAAGGTTATGGAATAGAAAGTGCCAGTGTGGATGGCAATAATATTCTGCAAGTGTATGACGCTATTAAAGGAATAAGGGAAGCGTGCATTAAAGACCAAAAACCTTATCTAGTGGAGTTCCGCACGTTCAGAATGGGTGGACATGAAGAGTCGAGTATTGATAAAAACATCCCCCAAGAATTACTGAAGGAGTGGGCTTTAAAAGATCCGATAGTAAATTTTGAACAGTTTCTGTTGAATGAAAAAGCTATTACTACTTCGCAGATTACCCAGATTAAAAACGAAATAAAAACATACATAGATAGCGAATGGGCAATTGCGGATAAACCGAAAGCTTTTGTACACGACATTTTAGAGGAAGTGAATGATGTGTATGCAGAAAAAGCAATTGGTCACGAAAAATGGCCTACTGTTACTACTGAAAAGGAATTAGCTAGCCATCCTAACACAAAACTTCGTTTTCTGGAAGCCATCAGAGAGGGATTGCAACAATCGCTTAAAAAGCATACGAACCTAGTGTTGATGGGACAAGATATTGCCGAATATGGTGGCGTATTTAAACTAACCGAAGGACTAGTAAAAGAGTTTGGCAAAGAGCGTGTGCGCAATACCCCACTCTGCGAAAGTGCCATTATAGGAACGGCTTTAGGGCTTAGTTTGGAAGGATATAAGAGTGTGGTGGAGATGCAATTTGCCGATTTTGTTTCTGTAGGGTTCAATCAGATCGTTAATAATTTGGCTAAAATTCATTATCGTTGGGCACAAAAAGCGGAGGTAGTTATCAGGATGCCTACGGGTGCAGGAATGGGGGCTGGGCCATTTCATAGTCAGAGCAATGAGGCTTGGTTTACGCATGTGCCTGGGCTTAAAGTGGTGTATCCATCCAATCCTTTTGATGCCAAAGGGTTAATGATTGCCGCTATAAATGATCCTAACCCTGTGTTGTTTTTTGAGCATAAGGCTTTATATAGAAGCATTTATGGCAATGTGCCAAACGAGTATTACGAAGTAGAAATAGGAAAAGCTAACTTAGTAAACAAAGGCGAAGACATCACCATTATCACCTACGGCGCGGGCGTTCATTGGGCTTTGGAGTATCAACAAAAGCACCCAGAAACATCTTTACACATTTTAGACCTTCGCACGCTTTTACCTTTAGATTATAATAGTATTGCTTATGCAGTTCAGAAAACAGGCAGAGTTTTGATACTTCATGAAGACACCTTAACGGGAGGTATTGGTGGAGAAATAGGTGCTTGGATAGCCGAAAATTGTTTCTCATCACTCGATGCACCCATTTTGCGCTGTGCTAGTTTAGATACCCCCATACCTTTTAATACAGCTCTTGAAGATCAGTTTTTAGCAAAGAGTCGATTACATGAAAGCATTACAAAATTGCTAAGTTTTTAGTGTTTGTTTAACCACAAGGGAGATAAAGGAAGGAAACACTAGGAATACAGGGATTAGTTAAGAAGATTTTTATTTTTATCTAAAGTATATACTATTCCTTTAAACAACTTTTCTATCTTATTTACATCATCGGCAAGCGGATTATTTCCTCTTGCCGATTTTGTTTTTTGTGTAGTTCCTATACAATATAAATTGCAAACAAGCATCCATCATACCCCAACAAATTGCCCTACAATCACGACTGTTGCTGCACCACATTTACCTGAAAAAAGTGTTTTACCTGCCTTCTCTGCTCCGGAATTACCTCGTTTGCGTGCATGAGCTTCCTTCTTAGCAAAGAAGGCAACTAAACGGAGTGATTGAACAACCTTCGCCGCTAAGAAGGAAGCTCACACACGTGAATGAACAACCTGATTAGCAGCGAAGGAAGCTTAACCGAGTGAATGAACAACCTTCCTAGCAGAACAGGAAGGCAAATTGAGTGAATGAGCTTCCTTCTTAGCAGGTAAGGATTGTCAAGCACTTATTTGACCTAAATTCTCTGCTAAGAAGGATAGTAATGCAACTATTTTTAGACGCTATATCTTAACCACATTGCCCTAATTGACTCATAGAAAAAGAGAATTTGAAAAAGAAAACTTTCGTTTCAAGGTAATATTGCATGAAGCATACTAGACATAAACTGCTTTATTTTCTTTTCAAATCCTAACTAAAATAAAACACTATGTGCCTTCTGTGTCTATGTTATAAATGTTTTATTTAAACTAAAAATTCACCGTATCATCCCTATTATCTACTGCTTTTCTTATCCATTATCACCCTTAAAAAAGTAATACATCACAGCATCATTAAACCCTTATCATTTTTCATCGTTTCAATTAAGTTCAATAAATGTAGTACTGACATATATTTGCTATTATGAAAAAAATAATGATTTCTATCCTTGCTGGGATAGTTTGCCTTGGCACTGCCAATGCTCAAATTGCACCAAGAGAAAGGGTTTTATTTAATGCGGATTGGAAATTTACTAAAAATGATCCTACCGAAATAATTAAAGACGCTAGTGCCAAGAACTATAAAACAAAACTAGATTATAAAGAAATTAAAGAATGGTTCTGCTCTAATGGTGAACAGTTTACTCGCCCCTCCGATTCTGTGCAAGTAACCAAACGCCCTGTTGGAAACCCAGGCGGAACAATTTCATATACCGAACCCACTTTTAATGACAAAGATTGGCGCACACTGAGTTTGCCACACGATTGGGGGGTGGAAGCGGCTTTTGACATTAAACTACCTGGCGAAACAGGTAAACTTCCTTGGGAGGGTGCTGGCTGGTATCGGAAACATTTTTCCGTAGCAGCGGCAGATAAAGGAAAAGATGTTTTTCTGGATATTGATGGTGCAATGGCATACCCAATGGTTTGGCTGAATGGCAAATATGTTGGTGGCTGGGCTTATGGATACAACTCTTTTCGAGTCGATTTAACGCCTTATCTAAAAGCTAGTGGAGATAATGTGTTAGCAATAAGGGTTTATAATCCTGCAAAATCTTCACGCTGGTATCCAGGAAGTGGCATCTACCGGAATGTTTGGTTAGTGAAAACAAATCCTGTTCACATTGCACAATGGGGAACTTACCTAACCACACCATCAGTAAATGAAAAAGAATCGAAGGTTAATTTACAAGTTACTATCGATAATAAATCAACATCAGAAGCGGCAATAAATGTTGCCACTACCATCTATTTATTGGGTAATAATGATAAACCCACTGGAAATATTATTGCCAAATTAACTTCTGTTGCAGGAAAAATTGCCAAGGGTGCTTCAATTACTTTAGCTGCTGAAGCCACAATCAACAACCCAATCTTATGGTCAACCGAAACGCCTCAACGCTATGTTGCAGTAACATCAGTTTTGCAAAATGGAAAGGTGATAGACACTTACGAAACACCTTTTGGTATTCGTTCACTAGAATATAGTGCAGAAAAAGGCTTTTTATTGAATGGTAAACATGTGCCACTAAAAGGCGTTTGCAATCACCATGACCTTGGGGCTTTGGGTGCTGCTTTTAATGTTCGTGCGGCTGAACGCCAACTAGAGATACTGAAGGAAATGGGCTTTAATTCTTTACGCACCAGTCACAATATGCCTGCTCCAGAACTACTAGACCTCTGCGACAAAATGGGAATTTTAGTAATGGACGAGTCTTTTGATTGCTGGCACAGGGGAAAAACACCTAATGATTATTCGGTTTTATTTGATGATTGGAGTGCCAGAGACTTGAGGGCCGAGGCAGACAGAGACAGAAACCATCCTTCCATAATTATGTGGAGCATTGGTAATGAAATGCCAGACCTGAATACCCCTTTTGGGCCTACGCTTTCTGCTCGATTATCGGGTTACATTAAAGGGGAAGATGCTACTAGGGCTACCGTTTTTGGATCGAATAGTGGTAGGGCGATGAATAATGGATTAGAAAAAGGCGTTGACATCTATGGACAAAATTATGCGGTTAAAAACTATGCTAAGTTTAAAACCCTAAATCCTAATCAACCATTTGTGGGCTCCGAAACTTCTTCTACCGTGAGTTCAAGAGGCGAATATTACTTCCCTGTCACTACTAATATTAATGATAGCAAAGGATTGTTTCAGATAAGTTCCTTCGATTTGTATTATCCAAGTTGGGCTACCATCCCCGATGTAGAGTTTAAAGCATTAGAACAGAATCCTTACGCCATGGGCGAATATGTGTGGACAGGCTTCGATTATTTGGGAGAACCAACGCCTTTTAATAGTGATATTACTAACCTGTTGAACTTTTCTAGTCAGGCTGAAAAAGATAAGGCTGAAAAAGAATTGAAAGAATTGGGTAAGATAGCTTGCCCTTCTCGTAGTTCCTATTTTGGCATTGTGGATCTATGTGGTTTTAAGAAGGATCGGTTCTATTTATATCAATCCGTTTGGAAACCAGAATTGCCAATGGCGCATATTCTTCCTCATTGGAATTGGTCTGAAAGAGTGGGATTGGTTACGCCTGTGCAAGTTTATACATCTGGTGATGAAGCAGAACTTTTTGTTAATGGCGTTTCAATGGGCAAAAAAAAGAAAGGACAATACGAATATCGCCTTCGTTGGGATAGCGTAGTTTACCAGCCAGGCGAAGTGAACGTTATAGCGTATAAAAATGGAGCAAAATGGGCTGAAGATAACGTGAAAACAACTGGTGAAGCAAGTTCTTTGCTGCTTTTTCCAGATAAAACAAGCATTGCAGCAGATGGCTACGATTTATCTTATGTAACAGTTAAAGTGGCAGATAAAGAAGGGATTCAAGTACCAAAAAGTAATAACAAAATTTCATTTGAAGTAACAGGTGCAGGAGAAATTGCTGCGGTAGATAATGGTGATGCCACCGATTTACACGCCTTTCAATCTAATGAATACAAGGCGTTTAATGGTTTGGCACTAGTAATAGTTCGTAGTAAAAAGGGCGTTAAAGGAACTATTACTATTAAAGCTTCTGCTGATGGATTAAAAAAAGGAGTGACTACCATAGAAAGTAAATAATTAGCTATTTAAACAAGAGACTTTTGATGAACTCGCATTGATTGCGAACCCTCAAAAAACAAATGAATCTGATTTCAGTAATCAACGATGACTTCAACGCATCGTTAATTACTGAATAGGTAAATTAATTTGACACATCCTTACTTTCTATTATCAAAATAATAATCTTTGTTGAAATTAAAAGTAATTACGGATGAAGATTATAGCAATGATACCCGCCCGATATGCCGCTACTCGTTTTCCTGCTAAACTAATGCAGATGCTTGGCGATAAAACAGTGATTAGGCATACGCACGACAATACTGTTGCTACTGGTCTGTTTGATGATGTTTTTGTGGTGACGGATAGTGATATTATTTACGATGAAATAACTAATAATGGCGGCAAAGCCGTAATGAGCAAAGGACAACACGAAAGCGGCAGCGATAGAATTGCAGAAGCGGTGGTGGTAATTGATGTGGATGTGATAGTGAATGTTCAGGGCGACGAACCATTTGTGAAAAAGGAACCACTAGAGAAACTTATAAACATTTTTGAAGAAGATGCAGACAATACTGTTCAAGTGGCTTCGCTGATGCAGGTATTGACAGATGAAAAACTAATTGCTGACCCAAATTATGTGAAAGTAGCTGTAGACAGAAACATGAATGCACTCATGTTTAGCCGATCGGTGATACCGTATAATAGAGATGGCAAAATTACCCCTACTTATTATGAACACATTGGCGTGTATGCCTTCAGAAAGCCAGCTCTGATAAAGTTTACCAACTGGAGCATGACCCCATTAGAGAAAGCTGAAAAAATAGAATGCCTCCGTTATTTAGAAAATAGTGTACAGATTAAAATGGTGGTTACGGATTATATGGGAATTGAAATAGATACGCCTGAGGATTTGAAGATGGCAGCCGAGAAACTGACCTCGCTATAATCATACACTCCATTTTAAAAGAATTACATTTGTGGCATTCATCTGTACAATATGTCTATTATCATTCAAGGGTTAACTAAAATTTACGGAACACAAAAAGCGGTAGATAACATTTCGCTGACGATTAACAAAGGTGAAATTGTTGGTTTTTTAGGCCCTAATGGTGCTGGAAAAAGCACTACAATGAAAATTATTACTGGCTATCTAGCCCCAGATGCAGGCACAGCTTCGGTTTGCGGAATTGATGTAACGAAGAATCCAATTGCTACTAAAAAGAAGATAGGTTATCTGCCAGAAGCAAATCCTTTGTATTATGAAATGTATGTCCGCGAATATCTAACCTTCATTGCAGAAGTACATGGCGTGCTTAACGTTCAGGATGCCGTTGAAAAAGTAATTGTTTTAACAGGATTAACTTTAGAAAGCAGAAAAAAAACAGGACAATTATCAAAAGGATATAAACAACGGGTAGGATTAGCTGCGGCTTTAATACACAAACCAGAAGTATTGATTCTTGATGAACCCACTAGTGGTCTTGACCCAAACCAGATAATTGAAATTCGTAATGTAATAAAAGAACAAGGGAAAGACAAAACGGTATTGTTTTCTTCGCACATACTTCAGGAAGTAGAGGCAATATGCGATAGAATAATTATCATCAACAAAGGAAAAATAGTTGCGGACGATCGGCTTACCAACCTTACTAGCAACAAATTGTCCAACAATTTAGTAATTGAGTTGCAAGAAGCCGTTAACGAAACAATCTTCGAGGGATTGCCTAGCCCATTGAAAGCATCTGATACAAAATGGATATTTACAACTGATAATCCAGATTTATTGAGAAGAGAATTGATGGAAATAGTGATAAAACATAACCTCAACATAGTTTCTTTGTTTAATGAGAGCAATATCAACCTAGAAGATGTTTTTAGACATGTAACTCAAAAGAAATAGTTATTACTTTTACGCCGATTAGAAAATAAATTAATTAATATTTTTTTAATAACAAAAACAAGCAAAAATTATGAGTTACATTATTGAAGTACATGCCCGTCAGATACTGGATAGCCGCGGCAATCCTACCGTAGAAGTAGATGTTACCACCGATGATGGTGCGCTAGGTCGTGCGGCCGTTCCAAGTGGTGCAAGTACTGGTATTCATGAAGCAGTTGAACTTCGTGATAATGACAAAAAAGTTTATGTTGGTAAAGGTGTTTTACAAGCAGTAAACAACGTTAATGAAATCATTTCTGAAGCCATCACTGGTTTTGATATTACGCAACAAGCGGCTATCGACCAAGCATTACTTGACCTAGATGGTACTCCTAACAAAGGAAAACTAGGTGCTAATGCAATTTTGGCTGTAAGTATGGCTGTTGCAAAAGCTGCTGCAGAAGAAGCTGGAGTTCCTTTGTATAGATATATAGGTGGTACTAATGCAAGAACATTACCTATTCCAATGATGAACATCTTGAATGGTGGTGCTCATGCAGATAACAAAATCGATTTCCAAGAATTCATGATTATGCCTATTGGCGCAACTAGCTTTAGCGAAGGTTTGCGTTGGGGTGTTGAAATATTCCATACATTGAAAAGTGTATTGAAGAAAAAAGGCTTTAGCACAAACGTGGGTGATGAAGGTGGTTTTGCACCAAACATTCAAAGCAATGAAGAAGCTATCGAAACTGTACTAGAAGCAATTACTGCTGCTGGCTACAAAACAGGAACTGAAGTTGCTATTGCAATGGACGCTGCAAACAGCGAATTGTGGGATGGTAAAAAGAATAAATATGTATTCCACAAAAGTTCTGGAAAAGAAATGGGTAGTGATGAACTAGTTAAGTTCTGGGAAAGCTGGGTTAATCAATATCCAATTATATCTATCGAAGATGGTATGGCAGAAGATGATTGGAATGGTTGGAAAAACTTGACTGATACTATCGGAAAGAAATGTCAATTAGTAGGTGATGATTTATTTGTTACCAATGTATTGCGTTTGCAAGAAGGTATCGATAAGGGAATTGCCAATGGTTTGTTAGTTAAAGTAAACCAAATTGGTACTGTTACCGAAACAATCAATGCTGTTACTTTGGCTCAACACAATGGGTACAACACCATTATGAGTCATAGAAGTGGTGAAACTGAAGATGTTACTATCGCTGACTTGGCAGTAGCATTGAACTGTGGACAAATTAAAACTGGTTCTGCAAGCCGTACTGACCGTATTGCTAAATACAACCAATTAATACGTATTGAAGAAGAACTAGGAGCAACTGGTATTTTCCCTGCTGGAAAAATTAAATTCGGCAAATAATAGATAGTTTATTTTAAATTAGGTTGGTGGTTAATTGTCAAATTGATAATTTTACCATCAACCTTTTTTGTTTAATAGATTTGAGACTTTATGTTTATTAAGATACTTTTAAAATTATCAAAAATACTAAGCTTGAAAAGAGTGTTTTCATTCGCTACAAATAAGTATGCACTAGCAATAGTACTTTTTATAGTATGGATGTGCTTTTTTGACCAAAGAGACCTATTTAATACTATCGATCAGAAGAGAACATTAAATGATTTATTAGCAAAGAAACATTACTATGAAAAAGAAATAGCTACAGCTCAACAGGAGCTTACTGATTTGCAAAACAACTCTACTGCATTAGAAAGGTTTGCGAGGGAAAAATATCTTATGAAACGTGATGGAGAAGACATTTTCATCATTGAAGACACAAATCAAATAAAAAAGTAGGGCTTATCCACAATATTGTTCACGTTTCTACGTTTTAATAGTATCCTACCTTGTGAAGCAAGTTTTGTTTCACATTTTACTGGTTTAACTATGCAAAAATTTACGCAGGAGCAACTTATTCTGTACCTGTTTGGGGAATGTTCCCCCTTATTGAAATTGGCTATTGAGAAAGCAATGATGGAAGATTTGGTTTTGAAAAAGGAAATCAAAAGCCTTCAACGTACTATCAAGCAAGTTAGCAAACTTAAAAAGCAGTCTCCGAGCGATAGCTCTGTTGATGCTATACTTAATTATGCTGCAAGCACAGCCAAAAGAAAATAACAGCCAAAGATTTTTACAGGCGGAATAACAAAATTTTCCGCCTGTAAGTCTTTACCAAT
Source organism: Chitinophagaceae bacterium (assembly GCA_947447825.1). GTDB lineage: Bacteria > Bacteroidota > Bacteroidia > Chitinophagales > Chitinophagaceae > Parasediminibacterium. Next base: position 95,324 of record CANFLL010000002.1, read on the forward strand.
TAAAGCTTTTTAATTGGCTTTGATTTTATTTGAGAAATAACTCTTGAAATTTCACTTATCTCTTTTTTTGCTGCAACTATATTTATGTTATCAGAGTTGTAAAATAGGCAGAAGGATTATTTCATTACTATGGTATGAAGTAATATTGAACTAAATTGTTTTAAATGTCTATCAGTAAACGTTTATCAGACCAAAATAAGGGAAGTCTTTACATCTTGATATGTACAATATTCTTTTTGAACCTTTCTTCAATTGCTCAAGATTCCTCATTAAAGTTTTCCGCCCATCAAAAGGTTGACTCGGTTTTATTGTCTGACACTAATGTTCTTACCAAAAGTGATTATCTCTCTCAACTAGAAAAGTTGTTAGGTGCACAAAACAAAGTTCCAGAAGTTATTAATGGGTTTGACAATATTTATGACATTGAAGATGAATTAGGAGATGATGATTCACTTATTTTTCTGATAAATGCTCGATTATCTAATGCCGACATTCGTACTGTGAATCTTAAAAGTCTTCAAACCTTTAATAGATTGCTAGATGGGCTTCAAGACAAGGTTAAGGAATATTATCAAAGTGACCTTTTAGATTATGAAACTCGTTTAGATAACCTTAAAAAAAATCTTCTGGCTTACAGGAAAGATTCTATCATTCAAAAAATATATAAGAATACAGAACTAAGAAAAACATTCACGCCTCAGTTATTGCAAATAAGAGATAAATGGAAAGAGACGGATAGCTTAGTAGGAGAAGCTGATGCACTCATTAAAACACTGAAAGAAAAGGCTTCGAGCAATTCTTACGAAATAACAGACTTGCTGTCTAAAATAGACGACTTAATAGAAAAAACTACGATAAACGCATTTGGAAAAGAACGTAGGTATTTGTGGGAACCTATCAATAAAAACAGACTTGTTAAAGACTATGCAAGCATTGAACAGCGATTGTTACTAGAGAAAAAAATAGCTGACTACTATCTTCAGAATACAAAAAGCAATCGAATGCTCTCCTTAGTTATTGCAATTATCTTTTTTAGCTGGGTTTGTTATAATTATGTCAGTGTAAAAAAGCAAAACAAACTCCATATTCTCCAAAAGTTCGGCTTTAAATACATTGCACCTATTCCTGTATGGGGTTCATTGATATTTGTTGCTTCCCTTTCCCCACTTTTTGATTTAGCTGCTCCAACAATATTCACAGAAGCAGCAGGTATTATATCAATTTTAGTACTTTCTTTCTTCTTAATAAAAAGACTTCCATTGCAAGTATTATTGTTATGGGGAGTATTCGCCTTACTGTTTCTATCACATCCATTTATGCGTTTAATGGGCATGCCCATTTATCAAGAACGTAATTATATGTTTATGGTAAACATTGTTTCTGTAATCTTTGGTATAAGTTCCTTATGGATTCTTAAGGAAAAAGTATTTTCTCATAAAGCTGTATTTGGGGTTGGCGTTTTCTATATAATCCTTAACCTAATTGGCATATTTTGCAACCTTTTTGGCCGTGTAACCCTTACACAAATGGCCTACACAACTAGCACCTATTGCTTTGCCCAAGCCATTTCATTAACCATATTGGCTCATTTAGTTTGCGAGGCTGTTTTACTTCAAATTCAAGCTAGTCGTTTAAGAAAAAAGTATCCCGAAGATTTCGAGTTTACTTCTATTCAAAATGGCGTAATGAAAATAACAACCATTGGAGTAAGCATTCTTTGGTTTATTGTTTTTGCAGACAATATCAATTTATTAGATTCCTTAAACGACTGGAAAACCGCTACCCTAAATGAAGTACACTCTGTAGGCAGCTTTACTTATTCTATTGGCGGCATTTTGTTGTTTATTTTCATTATATGGGTTGCCAACTTTCTACAGAAGTATATCTCCTATTTTTTTGGCGATCTTGGAGAAGACATGATTGTGGCTAATAAAGAAGGACGTTCTCGCTTATTAATGACTAGGTTAATCGTATTAATTGGTGGTTTCCTGTTGGCTGTGGCAGCATCTGGCTTGCCGATAGATAAAATTACCATCATTTTAGGCGCATTAAGCGTTGGTATTGGTTTAGGGCTACAGAATATTGTAAACAACTTTGTTTCGGGTATTATTCTAATTTTTGATAGAACACTACACATTGGTGATGTGGTTCAGATAAGTGATCAAAAAGGAAGGGTTAAGGAAATAGGTATCAGAACAAGCAAATTAGTAACCGATGATGGGGCTGAAATAATTATTCCTAATGGTGATGTTGTTTCTCGAAACATCATTAACTGGACGCTTACCAATAGCAATGTTCGGCTTAGCCTTACATTCAACATTGAAAAACCATTTAACCTAGAGGAAGTTGAAGCGATTTGTAAAAAAGAATTAGTCAGAAATATAAATGTATTGCCTAAAAAAGAAATAGAGGTATTAATTACCTCTATTTCGCCTAATTCAGAAACATTGAAAGTATATTTTTGGTGTCAAAGCATCACAGCCACAGAATCAACTTATAGTTCAGTGTATCCTTCCATTTACAAAGCTCTTCAAGCGCGTGGAATGAAGCTAGTTTAGCACTATCCTCCAATATTTATCTACTCAAATTCATACTTCTTTCCTTATATAAGGTTCTAAAATATGGGTCTCTCAAGTCTTTAATGAAACGTATTGCTTCCCCAGTACTTTTCATTTCAGGACCTAATTCTTTATTAACTCCTGGAAATTTATCAAAACTGAAAACAGGTTCTTTAATAGCATAACCTTCTAATTTATTCACCATTTCAAAATCAGTAAGTTTTGCTTCTCCTAACATGATTTTTGTAGCAATGTTTAAATATGGTATTCCATAAGCTTTAGCAATAAAAGGGGTAGTTCTAGAAGCCCTTGGATTCGCTTCTATCACAAACACTTTATCATTCTTTATTGCAAATTGAATATTAATTAGACCCTTAATGTTTAAAGCTCTGGCTATCTTTTCGCTATAGAACTCCATTGTAGTTATTACCAATGGAGTAAGGTTAAAGGCAGGAAGAACGGCATTGCTGTCCCCACTATGAATTCCGGCAGGCTCAATATGTTCCATAACACCCATTACATGGAAGTTTTCGCCATCAAATATGCCATCTATTTCAGCTTCTTGGCAACGATCCAAGAAATGATCAATCAAAATTTTGTTATCAGGAATATGTTTCAATAAGCTGATTACCGCTTTTTCAACCTCTTCATCATTAATCACGATCCGCATTCTTTGTCCGCCCAAAACATAACTAGGACGCACCAAAACAGGATAGCCTACCTTATTTGCTACTTCAATAGCTTCATCAGCAGTGTATGCAGTGCCATATTCTGGATAAGGAATATCTAGCTCTTTCAACAAATCACTAAACCTACCTCTATCTTCGGCTATATCCATACTATCAAAGCTGGTACCGATTATTTTTATCCCCCTTTCATGCAAACGTTTAGCAAGCTTTAGTGCAGTTTGTCCGCCTAGCTGAACAATTACTCCGTAAGGTTTTTCAAGCTCAATAATTTCCCAAATGTGTTCCCAAAAAACAGGCTCAAAATAAAGTTTATCGGCCATGTCAAAATCAGTTGACACTGTTTCTGGGTTACAATTAACCATAATTGCTTCATACCCGCATTCTTTTATCGCTAAAAGACCATGTACGCAGCAGTAATCGAACTCAATTCCCTGACCAATTCTGTTTGGCCCACTACCTAAAACGATTACTTTTTTATTTGACGAAGAGTGTGATTCGTTAGACTTTATCGTGTTGCTCATTATTTAAAAATTGTGCAAATGTAATGGGTGGAAACTTTATGCCAATGAATAAATGGCTCAACCGGAAAAAATAGGTTACTAAATAAGGCTTTTGCATCAGTCAGAATACTGGAATTAGGGGTAGTTATTTGGGAAGAATTACCAATAAAATCGCTAACCCTTAGTGTCTGCATTATGTGTTTTTTTAAGAATCTAATCAAAATAAATTTAGCAACATAAAGTTCCATGCACTTTCTTTTCAACTTTTTACTTTCAACTTCTTTGGGTAAAGCTCCTGCTATTAGATACCGAAGTTCCATACTGAAATCAGTCGCCCACCATGACTATTTTAACATACGTTTCATCATAATATCAGTTTGTTCTTCATTTCCCAATTGAAAAATATGTTTATCAAAAGGCTCAAATCCATTTTTAGTATAAAAGTTAATTGCCCTAAAGTTCATTTCCCAAACACCCAACCAAACATAAAAGGCATTAGCTTGTAGGGCAACCTGCAAAGCTTTATCACAAAGTAATTGCCCCACTTTTTGCCCATGAAACTCTTTCAGCACATAAATGCGTTCTATTTCCATGGTGCTTTCATCTTTAATTTCTGTTTGCGCTTCCCCAACGTTCAGTTTCAAATATCCCACAACCTTATTTTCTAGCATGGCAAAATAAAATGTTGAATGTATATTCTCAAGTTCCATTGATAGTTTGCTAATGGAGAGTTCATTCTCCAAATAGGCATTCATATTTTCTACAGTATTTAAAGCTGAAAATGTCTCAATAAATGTAAGTATGCTAATAGCCTGCAATTCATTAATATCGATCTGGGATATGCGTTTTATCTCTATTTTGTGCATGGTTAGTTTTATAAATACCTAAAAAAGGTGACAATAAGAAACGTCTAAAATGAGGATTACCCTACCCATTACAATTTAGTAGAACTTCGGTTATTATTTTTAATGATTACTCATGTTTTGTTAATAAGCAAGTTGTTCATTATCAAGCCAAACATTAAAACTCAGCTGAATCTGGTAATAATTAATTCACTGCAAACTTTGCCGTTATTAACAAATTTTGTCAAATGTAATAGCTTCTTTAAAGAGAAACAATTCTATTAATGTTAAGCCAATTAATGAGGGACAGTTGGCATCAATTAAACAATGAGTATTGAGAATATTTCAGCACAATAATATCTCAACTCTATTCTCCAAAAAGCACAATTGCCTAGTTACTTCCATCTACAAGCTCATTCCTTAACAACTAATGTTTAAAAACAGACTAATTTGCAACCAAAGCTGCCTACTAAACCAAGAGTAACACAGACGACAACGCCATAATAAAAGAGGATTGGAAGGGCTACCATTGGTTTCGTTCAACAGGTTTTTCATTGTATGCCGTCAGGGGCGCAACGAAAAGCTAGTTGTTAGCGGCAGTGTTAATTAGTGATGTGAGTTTCCATATTTTTCTAAAGCATCTTTCCAGGGTAGTTTTTTTACTCTTAGTAAATCCCCCTCAACTTTTTGTGCTTGATAGATATCTATATTATCTACGTTAGTTTGTTTTTCATGAAGCCCAGCAACAATAACATCAAAAGTGTGGGCGTAAGGAGTGTTTGCGACAAGCCAATGAACATTATCTTTAGTATCTGAAATTGACGAGAAACTTCCTGCAGTTGCAGTTTCTTCAATAGTTTTCTGGATAATCATATAATCACCCTCATCTCTAATTCTATCGTATTGTTTTAATAATACTTCACCATTTAGAATTCTATGGCAAGATGACATATTTGTATGCCCATGAGGAATAATTGCTCTATCCTTTTTCATACCAAAAATTCTACCGGTGAATGAATAGTGTTCAGAAATTCCTTTCACTTTTGGAAAAATGGGGTCTTTAGTAACTCTACCTTTGTCTGGATATTTTAAGCTCTTAACTGCATTTTCATAGTCTATAAGTTTAAGCAAATCTGTCAGAGGTAATTTGTTATGGAACTCTGCAATTTGCTTTTGCCATTCAAATTGAGTAATTTTTGAAGTTTTGAGATCATTACACATTGTATGCAACTCTTTGAGCCACTTTTCCGATATCGTTTTCACAGATGAAGCGAACAAATTATTTGTAAATAATAAGTCTAAGAATGCAATACTTGTGAGCGCCATTAACGTTTCTCTCGAAAATTCTCTTCTATTCATTGTCTAAAGGTTTAATGTCTCGTACGTTGCGAAATTAGTTGTGTTTCAAACATTGCCACCAACGAACGGGTATTGAGAATGTGGCAGGTCACGAATATTCCTTCCGTCCACCACAAATGCTTAATTCCTATTCTAAAAGCCGAATATAAGAACTGAAGTTCAATAGCATTACGTCTGCTGAAACAAAAGTCAAATGAAATCACAAATGCTGAATTTATTCCGTCTGCCTGCCATATTTGCAATACTGATGTTATGGGGCTGACAAACTACGCTTCAATACGTCCGCATAGCTTAATCAAGGAACTAAAGACTGAATTATGATCCAATGTTCCAAGATGTTCAGTCCGCCTTTTACTCAAACAGAACAGTCCCTCACTTGAACGGAAGCATCGTTCACCTGAACGGCTCTTCCGTACAATTGAACCCAAAGTCCGTAAGCCTTCACGCAACTTCCGTACACTTAAACGGAAGAGTCGTACAAGTGAACCCAA